>DASZSS010000104.1:0-4166 GCA_035548535.1 Steroidobacteraceae bacterium | reverse complement strand
GAAGGCGAGCGGCCGCGCCTACAAGACCGGCGTGTTCCCGTTCCTCGCGAGCGGCCGCGCCAAGGCGATGGAGGCCGCCGCGGGCTTCGCGAAGATCATCGCCGCGCAGGACGATGACGAGGTTCTCGGCGTGCACATCATCGGGCCGATGGCGGGCGAGCTGATCGCGGAATGCGTGCTGGCGCTCGAGTACTCGGCGAGCAGCGAGGACCTGCAGCGCACGATTCACGCGCATCCGACGCTGTCGGAAGCCGTGCACGAAGCGGCGCTCGCGGCGGACAAGCGCGCGATCGACTCGATCAACCGATAGCCCTCGCTTGCCTCAGCGGCGCTTTCTGCGCGGCGGCTCGGGGTCGAGCTCCGAGCCATGCGGCTTGATATAGCGCGAGACCTTGGACAGCGCTCCGGCCGCAAGCGATGCCGCCTTTTCCGGCAACGAGGGCTTCTTCGAGTCGCGATCCGCGCGCGCGCCGCGCAGCGTGCCGGGCATGGGCACGTCGTACTTGTGCGGCAGGATCCGGTATTCGCCGGCGGCCGGCGAGCCGAGCGGGACTATCTTCGAGCGCCTCGACGGCAGGGGCGGGTAGCCGGTGTCGGGCTTGGGCGTCCCTACGAAGCCAGCGCCCGGCGGCGAACCTGCGCTTTGTGAGGCTGCAAGCGTGTTCCGCGGCGATTGCGCGGACGGTGCAGGCCGTACCGGCGACGCGGTGCTGGGTATGCGATCGCCCGGCCGGCGCACTTCGTTCGGCGGCGCCGCCACGTGCGACGCGTATGCCGAGCGGTCCATGCGACCGGGCGTAAGCCTTGGATCGAGCGTTCGACTCGAGCCCGCGCCGAACGGCCGTCCCGCAGCGCTGGCAGCCGAGCCGCTGCTGCTCGAAAGCGACCTGCTGTCCACTGGGCGTCCGGTCGCGGCCGGACGCGGCCCGCTCACGATGCCGACGGGCGCGGGCCGCGCGGGCGGCGCGTTGGCGCCGGCTGCGTCATCCGCCGGCGCATTGCGGGCCGCGGCGGCTTCATTGACCGCGATCTGTTCGGCGGCTCGCTCGAGCGCGGCTTCGAGCTTCTGCTCGTCGATGGGATACGAAAGCGTCTCGAAGAGCTTGAACGGCCCGAGCCGGCCGCGCAGCATCGCGCGCCGCTCCGGCTCGATCGCGAGAATGCGGATGACGTGCGGCCAGCGCTGCCCGACCTGGCTCAGCAGCTCGAGCGCCGAGCCATCCTCGAGGCGCTCGCACGCGACGATCACGTCGAAATGATTTGCCCGCAGCAGATCGATGCACGTGGCCTTCGTGGTCGCCACGTCCACTTCGAATACGCGCGCGATCGCTTCGAGCATCTCCGGTTCCTGGTCGGCAACCAGCACCCGCATCGTCGCGGCGGAATTTCCCCAGTTGTCGTTCCCCATAGCTCAGGCATCCCTGCGTCCCGCGGGCCCTGCGTGGGGGCCCTGACTGCAGTAAGAGACAAATCTCTCGTTCGGACGCTCAAAAGTATCCTGACCGAATGGCGCGCAAAACGGGAAAGGGATCACGTTTTCAGCACCGCGCCGCGGCCGCGGGACCAAGGTCCGCCTGCTCTATCGGCTAATGCAGGCGGCGGGCGGAAATGACATTCGGAACGGTGGCGAGCCTGCGCAAAACGCGTGCAAGTTGCTCGAGATCGCGCACCGCCAGCTTGATGGTCGTGGTGGCGGTTCCCGCCTTGCGGTCCGTCGTGGTGGTCAGCTCCTCGATGCTGAGGTGTTCCAGGGCGACGACATCCGTCAAGTCGCGCACCAGGCCGCGGCGGTCGTACGCCGTGATCACGAGTTGCACGGTGAGGGTGTCCTCCTCGTCCGTGCTCCACTCGACGTTCAGCACCCTTTCGGGCTTCACCGCCCGCATGCGCGCCAAGGCGGGGCAATCGTTTCGATGGATCGTGACGCCGCGCCCGAGGGTGACGTACCCGCTGATCGCCTGCGGTGGGATTGGACCACAGCAGCGGGCGAGGGTGGTCGGCAGGTCGCCAACGCCTTCGACCTCGACGAGCGAGCCGCGCTTCTTGCGACCGGCAGGCTTGCGCGGGGGGCGGATGTGCGGCTCGGTTGGCTGGGGCTTCTGCAGTCGCTCCGCCGCCTGCACGAGCTGCGTCACCGTGATCTCCCCTTCGCCGAGGAGCTGATAGAAGTGATCGAGGTCGCTCGCCTTCAGCTCCTGCACCAGCGCCGCCATCTGCTCGGGTCCCACCCCGATGCGCGCGAGCTCGCGTTCGGCGATCTGCCGCCCGGCGCTGCGGTTGTCGTTCACGTCGAGCTTCCGGAACCAGGCCCGCACCTTCGCGCGATTGCGCGGTGAGACGAGATAGCCCTGCTCCGGTGCGAGCCAGTCGCGGCTCGGCGCGGCCTGCTTGCCGGTGATGATCTCGACGATGTCCCCGTTCGCGAGTGGCGTATCGAGCGGCACGATGCGGCCGTTCACCTTGGCTCCGCGGCAGCGGTGGCCGAGATCGGTGTGGATGAAATACGCGAAGTCGAGCGGTGTCGCGCCGCGCGGCAGGTCCACCACTTCGCCCTTGGGCGTGAGGGCATACACGCGATCCTGGAACAGCTCGACGTGCATGCGCTCGAGGAAGTCCGAATCGGTCTCGCCGATCTGTTGCGGCTCGAGCAGGCGCCGGACCCATTCGATCTTGCGCTGGTACTCCGCATCGCGCGCGCCGCCTTCCTTGTACTGCCAGTGCGCGGCGACGCCGAGCTCGGCGTGCTCGTGCATCTCGCGCGTGCGGATCTGCACCTCGACGCTGCGACCCTGCGGGCCGATGACGGCCGTGTGAATGGAGCGGTAGAAGTTGCCCTTCGGAGTCGCGATGTAGTCGTCGAACTCGCCGGGGATGTAGGTCCACAGGCCGTGCACGATGCCGAGCGCCGCATAGCAGTCCGGGATCGAGTCGACGACGATGCGCACGGCCCGAACGTCGAACACCTCCTCGAAGGCGAGTTGCTTGCGCTGCATCTTGCGATAGATGCTGTAGATGTGTTTCGGGCGGCCGTAGACCTCCGCGCCGATGCCGGCCTTGCGGATCTCGCCGCGCAGGATCTCGCAGACGTGCTCGATGTAGCGCTCGCGATCCGCGCGCCGCTCATTGAGCGCGGCGGCGATGTGCCGGTACTCGTCGGGCTCAAGATAGCGGAACGCGAGATCTTCCAGTTCCCACTTTAACTGCCAGACGCCGAGCCGATTCGCGATGGGCGCGAACACCGAGCGCGCTTCGAGCGCGAGCCGCTCGCGCTCCTCGGCGGGCAGCTCGCGCGCGTGCCGCAGCCGTACGAGCTGCTCGGCGAGCCGCGCCAGCACGAGGCGAGGATCGCTCACGACGGCAAGCAGCATCTTGCGAACGGTTTCGGCCTGGCGTGCGTTCAGGCCTTGCGCCGGGGACCAGTCGCGCGGTAAGCCGACGTCGCCGATTCGCTGCAGATCGGACGCGATCTTCACCGCACCGCTCGACGTCACGGTGCCGAGCTTTTCGGGCGTGAGACCGTCCTGTCCGAGCACCGGGCGCAGCAGGAGCGCGTTCGCCAGCTCGGCGTTCTCCGTCAGCGCGCCAATGACCTCCGCGGCTTCCGCGCTGTGGCCGAGCGCGCCTTCGGCCACCGGGCTCACCTCGACGAGCGCGGCGCGCGTGCGCGCGAGGCTCGCGAGGATGTCAGGCGGGCAGAGTTGGGCTGTTTCCACGGTTTGCCGGTATCATACCTGCGTCGTTTTTCCGGCGATTCAATGGCAGGTCAGAGCAAGTGGGTTCGCATCCATCATCGCAAAGGCGCGCATCTGCGAGCCGCAGCCAATAGCCGGCGCAGCAGCGCCGAGGGTACCGTCCGCGGCCCCGAGGCGGTGCGCTACGAAGGCTACGGTCCCGGCGGCGCCGCGCTGATGGTCGACTGCCTCACCGACAATCGCACTCGTACGGTCGCCGAGGTGCGCCATGCGTTCACCGAGCACGGTGGGGCGCTCGGTGCGAGCGGCTCGGTCGCCTATCTCTTCAATCAGGTAGGGCTCATGCAGTATCCGCCCGGTACCGACGAAGAGCACCTGATGGCGGCGGCCCTCGAGGCCGGCGCCGAGGATGTGGTCACGAGGCCGGACGGATCGCTCGAAGTGCTGACCGACCCGCTGGATTTCGAAACGGTG
>DASZSS010000103.1:0-10543 GCA_035548535.1 Steroidobacteraceae bacterium | reverse complement strand
ATGCCGCTCGATCAGGTCCCGCTCACGCGCTTCATCGGCCCGGTCCGCATCATCGACTGCTCGCCGGACGCGCGGGTCATCGATGCCGCCGAGCTGAACAAGCATGCCTGGAAGGGGGCGGAGCGCATCTTCTTCCGCACGCGAAACAGCCGCGCGGGTTGGATGACCGATCCGAAGTTCCACGAGGACTTCACGTACATCGCGCCGGACGCCGCGCAGCTCCTCGCCGACGCGGGCGTCCTGCTCGTCGGCATCGATTACAACTCCGCGGAGAAATTCGCCGCGCCGGACCCGAAAACGCATCACATCCTGCTTGGGCGGAACATTCCCATCGTCGAGGGGTTGTCTCTCCATGACGTACAGTCTGGCGACTACGACCTCATATTACTGCCACTGAAAACAATCGGGCACGAGGCGGCGCCGGCCCGCGCCCTCATCAGGCGGCGCTGACCGAAAGGCATACGCCCGTCGTCGGTCCAAGCAAACCGCGCCTCTGGCGCGTGCTCGGGCCGGGTCTCGTCACGGGCGCTTCCGACGACGACCCGAGCGGGATCGCCACGTACATGCAAGCCGGCGCGAAGTTCGGCTTCGCGCTGGGCTGGACACTCGTCCTGACCTATCCGCTGATGGTGGTGATCCAGGCGATCAGCGCGCGCATCGGCCGCACCACGGGGCACGGCATCGCGGGCAATCTGCGGCTGCACTACCCGCCGTGGCTCCTGAACACGATCGTCGCGCTGCTGTTCGCGGCGAACACGCTCAATATCGGCGCCGACCTCAGCGCGATGGGGGCGGTGAGCACGCTGCTGGTGCCACCGGTGCCTGCGTCGGTGTTTCTCGTCTTGTTCGGGGGCGTGTGTGCCGCCGGGCAGATCTTCCTCAAGCACACTCGCTACGTCGCGCTGCTGAAGTGGCTGACGCTCTCGCTGTTCTCGTACTTTGCGGTTCTCTGCGTCGTGCATGTGCAGTGGGGCGCGCTCGCGCACGGGCTCGTCTCGCCGAGACTGCAATTTGATCGCGACTTCTGGCTGATGGTCGTCGCGATTCTCGGCACCACGATCAGCCCGTACCTGTTCTTCTGGCAGGCCGCGCAGGAAGTCGAGGACACGAAGGCGCGCCCGTCGCGGCTGCCCTTGCGCAAGAAGCCGCGCCAGGGCCGCCGCGCGCTGGCCCGCATACGGCTCGACACGGTCATCGGGATGGCGTTCTCCAATCTCGTCGCGCTCGCCATCATGGTGACGGCTGCCGTGACGTTGCACGCGCACGGCTCAAATCACATCGACAGTGCGGCCGAAGCCGCCGAGGCGTTGCGACCGGTGGCGGGCGACTTTGCGTTCGGGCTGTTCGCGCTCGGCATCGTCGGCACGGGACTGCTCTCGGTGCCGGTGCTCGCGGGCTCGGCCGCGTATGCGCTCGGCGAGGCGCGGCGCTGGCCCGTCGGCCTGGCGCGCAAGCCGCTGCACGCGAAAGCGTTCTACGGGGCGATCGTCACCGCCACCTTCCTTGGCGCCGCGGCCAACGTCGCCTCGCTCGACCCGGTGACCGCGCTGGTGTGGGCGGCCATCATCAATGCAATCGTTGCGGTGCCGGTGATGGCGATCCTCATGTCGATGGCGACCCGAAAGAGGATCATGGGACCGTTCCGCATCTCGCGGGTGTGGGCCGGGCTCGGCTGGCTCGCGACCGTCCTCATGGGTGCGGCCGCGCTCACGATGCTGGTGAGCCTCAGTTTGTAACCGGCATGTACCGGAAGTGACGCCATTCGACTACACGTTGCTCGGGTCGGCGCGGTCGTCTGAAATGGGGCTCCAAAGAAAAATACCGGGGACTCCTCATGACACAACGGCCTGACGAGACAGTGCTCGAAATCCGCACGGGTCTGCGTCGCATGGAATTTATCGATACGTCGCACGGGGAACGCGAATCCGGGTCGGACCGAGCCGCGGTCGAATTCGTTCGGCAGGAAGCGTTGGCCGCAGGTCAGCGTGTGCGCGTCCCGCTCGGACTGCGCAACGGTCAGCTGCGGGAGCTGGTCGGCGCGCCTGAGCACGTGAAGACCGAGGCATCCGGAACCGGCAGGACCGAGCACCTCTATCGGTTGCGCGGTCAGATCTCGACGATCAGTGCGTGACGTGAGCGCGGGCCCGGTCGCACGGCCGCGCAGCTCACGTCAGTGGCGATAACTCTTCGAGCGTCGTGGGCAGCAGCTCGCTCACGGTGGGGTGGATGCGGACATGCTTCTGAAACTGTGTGTACGGCAGCCGCGCGTATATCGCATCGATCAGCGAGTGGACCGCCTCGTCGCATCCCGTCCCGAGGAGCGACGCGCCGAGAATGCGCTTCGAGTCCCGCTCGACTTAAATCTCGAGGAAGCCGTGCGTCTCGCCTTTCTCGATGGCCCGGGCGACCCGCGTCATCGGGCGTTTGCCGACTAGCGCGGCGAGCCCCGCCTTCCTGATCTGCGTCGCGTTCATGCCAACGCGGCCGAGCGGCGGGTCGGTGTAGAGCGCGTAGACCGGGATCCGATCCGTGTACTTGCGCGAGGCGCTGGCGAGCAGATTGTCGGCGACGATCTCGTAGTCGTTGTAGGCCGTGTGGGTGAAGGCGCCTTTGCCGTTGCAGTCACCAAGTGCCCACACCTTGGGGTTGGAGGTGCGCAGCGACTGGTCGACGTCGATGTAGCCGTGCGCGTCGAGCTTGATGCCGGCGAGGTCGAGCCCGAGATCGTCCGTGTTTGGCTCGCGGCCGATGGCGACCAGCACGTGCGAGCCGTGCACCTGCGGCGGACCCTCGGAGCAGTCGAGCTGCGCGGTGATGCCGTCCGACTCCGGCGCCACGCGGAGGCACTTCGCGTTCACGCGCACGGTGATGTCCTCGGCGGCCAGGAATTCGCGGATGGCGTCCGACACGTCCTCGTCTTCGCGCGGGACGAGCCGCGGGCCCATCTCGATCACCGTGACGCGGCTGCCGAAGCGGCGGAACATCTGCGCGAATTCGAGCCCGACGTAGCTGCCGCCGATCACGAGCAAGTGCTCCGGCACGAAATCGACGTCCATCATCGACTCGTTCGTCAGCACGGGCACGGTGTCGACGCCTTCCACGCCCGCGAGACGCGGGCGGCCACCGACGTTAATGAAGATGCGCTCGGCCGTGATTTCCTCGTCGTTCACTCGCACGGTGTCTTTGCCGGTGAAGCGCGCGTGCCCGCGGTAGACGGTCACGCCCTTGGTGCCTTCCAGCCAGCGCTCCAAGTTGTCTCGGCTGTTGCGCACGATCTGGTCCTTGCGCGCCTTGACGCGCTTCATCTCGACGCGCGGGGCTTCCGAGAGCACAACGCCGTAGTCGGCCGCGCGGTGTGCGATGTGAGCGGCGTACGCACTGGCGACCATCGCCTTCGTCGGGGTGCAGCCGTTGTTGACGCACGTGCCCCCGAAATAGCCACGCTCGACGACGGCGACGGTCATGCCACTCTTGGCAAGGCGCCACGCCAAGGTCGGGCCGGCCTGCCCGGTGCCGATGATGAGCGCATCGAAGGTCGCCATAGGGCACACTGTCGCTCCCCAAGGTCACGGAGATCAAGAGTTTCTATGTCGAGTCGTCCGTACGAGATTCGTCCTTCGAGCGTGCACGGCCAAGGTGCGTTTGCGGTGCGCGACATCCGTCGAGGTGAAGTCATCGACGAGTATGTCGGTGAGCGCATCACGCACGAGGAGGCGAACGAGCGGTACAAGCATCGCGATATCAACGACAGCCATACGTTCCTGTACGCGCTGGATGACGAGACCGTCATCGACGGCACGATCCACGGCAACGACGCGCGGTACATCAATCACAAGTGCGATGCCAACTGCGCGCCGCGGATCAAGGACGGGCGGCTGTTCATCGTCGCGACGCGCAGGATCCGAGCCGGGGAGGAGATCGGCTATCGGTATCACATCGCGCGCGAGGACGACGATCCGGAGAACGTGGATGAGATCTACGCCTGCCGCTGCGGTTCGCCGCGCTGTGCGGGCACGATCCTTTGGCCGCCCAAGAAGCCGCGGTCGCGGCGATCGGCCAAGCGCTAGCGTGTGGCGGTGGCGGGTGCCTCGGGGTTGTCGAGGCACTCGCGCACCATCGCGCCGTGGGCATCGATGATGCACACCGCGGTCGAGAGCGAGAACTCCTGCGCGCCGCGATCCTTGAACGTGGCTTCGGAGTAGAGCGCCACGTATTCCTTCGATTTCGCATGGGTGGCGCAGTGCGCGCTGTTGCGCGTCTTGCGACACGAGCGGGCGGACCAGTGCGCGTCGCGGAAGTCCCGCGTCGAGCTGCTCGCGCGCCAGGCGAGCACGCGCGTCGGTCTGACGTCCGAGTGCAGGTCCAGATTCACGGTGCCGCCGTTCGTGTCGAAGCTCCAATAGAGCGCCGGCAACGTTGCGCCCTTCGCGGAGTAGCGATGCAACGCGCTGAGCGCGCCCATCAGCCGTTGGACATCGTGAATCCCATGGCCCTGGTTCGGCACGTAGAGCACGCGCTTCGGCTCCGGGATGTCGGCCCAGTAGAGGCTCAGCGCATCGAGCGGCCAGTAGCGATCGTTCGTCGCGAGCACGATGAGCTTCGGCTGTGTGAGGCTCGCTCGATAGCTGTACGGATCGACCATGCTGATGAGCTTGCGTCCCGTATCGGAGTCGATGCGGTCGGGCAGGTCGATCTGCTCGTAGTCGTGAACCTGTTCCGAGAGCCCGCCGAACGTCGCTTTCTGCAGCCGGATCTGTTCCGGCAGATTCAGCATGTCGATGACCATCGGGGCGGCCGCGGCGATGCGCGGATCCATGGCGGCCGTGAGCCACGAGGTCCAGCCGCGCTTCGACGCGCCGGAGATGGTGAAGCGCTCGATCGGCAGGTCCCAGCGCTCCTGCGCGACGGCCTGCACCGTGTCCATCGCACGCACCGCGGCCTTGACCATCGGCAGGAGCAGCGGCCAATCCGAATCGCCGGTCGCGAGATACCGGTCGAACGTGTACGCGATGAGCGCATCCTCACGCCGGTCGAACATGGGCTGGAAGGGCACTTGCCTCAGCACGGCGACGGGCGCGTGCAGCGAGTCCGCGAGGCGGGTGAAGACGACGGAGTCGCGCGGGAGTGCGTTCTGGCCGGCTTCGTACTGCGGATTCCAGCGGCCGCCGTCTATGTAGAGGAACGCCTGCCGCGACGTGATGTCGAGATGCCGCGGTCGGAAGAGATATAGCTGGTGCTTCCATTCGATGCCGCGCCAGTTCTGTGACGTGAGGAGCAGCTCGAGATAGTCGCCGCCCGCGAAGCGTCCCGAGCGCACGATATCCCAGTGATACGCGGGATCGGGCCCTTTGACGTACTGAGTGAGCTCGCCGGAGGCTCGCGCGGCCGGAGCGACGACGAGCCAGATCACCGCAAGCAGCAGCGCGCATTTCATGGCAGTGCCAGATATCCGGGCCCAACGCGCAGCCCGTGCGTGACGGTGAAGGGAAGTGCACAGAGCAACACGTACGAGAGCGCGGCATGGCCGATGCCGATGGCGAGCACGTTGGGAACGCGGCGATAGAGCGCGCACGCGACGAGCCCCGCGGCGGCGGTGACGGCGATCAGAAATCCGTTGGGCGCATGCATCGTGGCGAACACCGCGGAGGCACCGGCGCTCGCCGCCCACCGCGAGACGAAGATGTCGCAGAAGCGGCGGTAGAAGAAGCAGAGCAGCCCGTACTGCTGCGCCGTCGCCCACGCAAGCATCGAGGTGACCGCGATGATGGGGTGCTCCCAGCCCCTGAAGTGCCAGCTATCCATCGCGGAGCCGATTGCGAGCGTCACGGCGATGGCGGGTACGACGACGAGCGCCACGTTGCGCAGCGCGCGTGGAAGGCGGTGGGGCGCGATACCGATCTCGCGTGGCCGTTCGCCGCGGCGCGCGTGGCTCAGAATGCCGATGCCGAAATACAGGGCGACCATCAGCAGCGACGCGCCGGGAAACGCGCCCTGCCACCACCAGATGTAGGAGAGCAGGATCGCGACCATCGCCCCGACTTCGAGGAGGGCCGCCGCGCGCAACGGTCGTCGTGCTGCAATCCCGATCTGCGTACTCGATAGCGTAGCCATATCGAAGCCGCCAGGCAGGTTCAATGAGCAGTGAGACCCACGTCGCCGAGAGAACCAGTCGCCGCGCGGCCGCCGAGCGCCGACGCCCTCGTGTGTGACGGATCAGCTCACCCGAGGTTCACGACGGTAGCAAGATTCGCGGTCGCTCCGGGTTGGGCCGATAGAGAAGCGCCGTGTGTCCGATGCGACCGACGAGCTCGCTCTCGGTGCGACTGGCGAGCATCGCGAGAGTTTCGTCGCGCGCGTCGCGTTCCATGCCGCTCACGCGCACTTTCACCAGCTCGTGATCGTGCAGCGCGCGGGCCGCTTCCGCGACGACGCCCTCCGTGGCGCCGGCCTGGCCGACGAGGATGATGGGTTTCAGGGAGTGACCGAGACCGCGCAAGTGCTTGCGCTGCTTTTCGCTGAGTTTCATCCGGCAATTGTAGCGGCGCGGCGGCCGGGTGGCGCGAGGCGCGCGCCGCTCTGAGATTCAGCGCGCAATCTCCTGCCACAGATACTCGGCGACGTCGAGGACGCTCTGCTCGTCGATCAGCTGCGGATACAGCTTCGGCATCGGAGCCTTGGGGTCCTTGATGTACGAGATCGTAGCGGCCGCGTCCCGACGCGCCTTGAGCGTGCTCAAGCGATGGTCGGCAATCATGTCGCCGTCGGGCCCGTGACACGAGACGCATACTTGGCTGTAAAGCGTGCGGCCGCTCGCAACGTTCGCGGCGTGCGCCGGTCGCGCAGCGGATGGCCGCGTGGGCGGCGCGGTCGCGGACGTGCGGGCGTTGTTGGCGTTCAGCCCCATGATCACGACGGACGGCATGCCGAGATCGCCGAACGCATTCCGCGAAATGTTGCCCGAAGCGAACGCCACGTATTGGCGCCCCGCCAGCTCGTACGTGACGACGCCTCCCGCCATGGCGCCGCCTGTCGGCACTTTGTGGACGACCTCGCCAGACTTGCTGTCGAACACGAGGAAGTTGCCCGCGAGATCGCCCGTGAACGTGACGCCGCCGGCGGTGGGCGTCACGCCGGCAATGACGGGCTTCTCGGCGTGATAGCGCCAGCGCACGGCGCCGGTTTCCGCGTCGATCGCCGTGACCCAGCCGGTGCTGTCACCGACAGGCTCGACGGTGCCGCCGAACACAGCCTGTCCGGCGACGTACTTCGTCGGCTGCGCGCCGAGCTTGACCAGGAAGCACACGTCGACAGCGCCGGTGATCAGTGTGTTGTTCAGGCGATCGAACGCGGGCCCGTTCCACTCCACGCCGCCCGCGTATCCCGGACACGTCTTGATGCCCTCGACGGTGGGATTCCTGGGCGCCTGCACGACGGTGGTCACCGGCGTGCGAAAGAGCTGCTCGTGCGTATCCCGATCGAGACCGGTGACGTAGCCGTCCTTGCCGCCGAACGCGACGATGTCGCGCACCTTGCTGTCGCGATAGAGCACCGGCGGCGCGACCAGATCGAGGTCCTGCCAATCCTCGGGCGTGACCTGATGCCACCACTTCAAGGCGCCGGTGCGCGCGTCGAGCACGACGATGGAATCCGTGAACAGATTGGCGCCGGGACGCGCCGACTTGTCGATGTCCGGCCACGGATTGCCGACGGGCACGAACAGCTCGCCCGTGCTCGGGTCGAGAGACATGGCGCCCCAGACGCCACCGCCGCCGGTCTTCGCGGACTGCGGCCGCTTCCACGTCTCGGCGCCTTTCTCGTTGCCCATGGGGATGGTGTTGAAGCGCCAGAGCTCCTTGCCCGTCTGCGCGTCGTACGCCATGACGCGACCGCGCACGCCGAGCTCGCTCCCGGCGATCGCCATGTACACGACGCCTTGCCACGCGAGCGGTGCGGCCGATGCGCTCTCGCCAAGGCGCGACGTCCCGATGACGTTCTTCCACAGCACCTTGCCGGTGGCCGCGTCGAGCGCGAGCAGCCGCGCATCACCCGTGCCGCGAAACACGCGCCCATCGAGCACGGCGA
This sequence comes from Steroidobacteraceae bacterium, assembly GCA_035548535.1. Lineage (GTDB taxonomy): Bacteria > Pseudomonadota > Gammaproteobacteria > Steroidobacterales > Steroidobacteraceae > JADGHX01. The sequence continues at coordinate 2,461 of DASZSS010000103.1, read as the reverse complement.
CGCCACGGTTCGATGGTGAGGTGCGCTCTTCCTCGGGTGTGTACGTGTGCTTCCAGCGGACTGCGCACGTCGCTGCGTCCAGCGCGACGGTATATCGGCCGGTGCTGGTGTAGATGACGCCATCGACCACGATGAGACCGGCGTGAAAGGACGTCGGGCCATCGATCTGCACGCGGCACACCTCGCCGAGCTGGGCCGCATTCGCCGGCGTGATCTGCTTCAGCGGCGAGTAGCGCTGCCCGTCGAGCCGGTTGTTATACGTGAGCCACTGCGAGCCCGGCGTCGCGTCTTGTGCCGCGCCGAGCGAGCAGGCCAACGCAATCGAACAGCCCAAAGCAGTCGAGTAGACAACAGCGCGCACAGGATCCCCCCATTGACGCAAGCCGTATAGTGCCATGCTATCTTGGGCGGATGCGTACACTGCGATTTTCCCGTTCGTATCTCGGTTTGTTGTGTGTGCTGGCCCTGCTGCTGGGGGCGTATGCGGGGGAGGCCCGCGCGTTCGGTTTCGACGACGTGGCGGCCATCGCCCAAAGACAGGCGCGCGCGCCGTATCGGAGCAACAGCCGCGAGCCGCCCGCCGAGTTGAAGGCGCTGACGTACGATCAGTATCGGGACATCCGCTTCCGTCCGGACCATGCGCTCTGGCGCCCGGATCGCCTGCAGTACGAGCTGATGTTCTTCCACCTCGGCAAGTTCCAGACGCAGTCGGTGCGCATCAACGAAGTGACGGCGCGCGGGGTGCGGCACATTCCCTACGACAGCAACGACTTCAATTACGGTCACAACAAGCTGTCACCCAAGAACTGGGGCGACGTCGGATTCGCTGGTTTTCGCGCGCACTATCCGTTGAACAATCCGTCGTACAAGGACGAGGTCGTCGTGTTCCTCGGTGCGAGCTACTTTCGGGCGCTCGGTGCGGGCCAGCGTTACGGGCTCTCGGCGCGCGGGCTGGCGATCGACACGGTGGGCGGCAAGGGCGAGGAGTTTCCGCGCTTCAGCGAGTTCTGGATCGTCAAGCCGGCGCCGGATGCGAAGGTGCTCACGGTGTACGCGCTGCTCGATTCGCCGCGCGCGAGCGGCGCGTATCAGTTCGACATCCATCCGGGCGGCGACACCGTCATGGACGTGCGTTGCCGCATCTGGCTGCGCGCTCCCGTCGCGACGCTCGGCATCGCGCCGCTCACCAGCATGTTCGCGTTCGGCGAGAACCAGCCGCATCGCACGGACTTCCGTCCGGAGGTGCACGACTCCGACGGCTTGATGGTGGCCGCCGGCAATGGCGAGTGGCTCTGGCGTCCGCTGCTCAATCCGAAGTCCACGCTCACCACGTCCTTCGGAATGAGTGAGCTGCACGGCTTCGGGCTCATGCAGCGCGACCGCAATTTCGCGAGCTACGAGGACGCCGAGGCGCGCTACGAGCTGCGACCGAGCGCGTGGGTCGAGCCGGTGGGCTCGTGGGGCGCGGGCCGCGTCGAGCTCGTCCAGCTCAGCACGCCGGACGAGACGAACGACAACATCGTCGCGTACTGGGTGCCGGAGAAGTTGGGCTCGAAGGACACGCCGCTCGAGTTCTCGTACCGGCTGCACTGGCAGGGCGACGACATGCAGCGCCCGCCCGGCGCGTGGGTGACGCAGACGCGCGTGGGGCGCGGGTTCCAGGAGCTTGCGGAGAACGAGCAGCAGTTCGTCGTGGATTTCACCGGGCCTTCGCTCGCCGCGCTGAAGCCCGACGACCCCGTGAAGGCCGTGGTCTCCGCGCCTGCGAACGGCGAGATCGTCGAGAGCAACGCCTACTTCGTCGAGGCCAGCAAGAAGTGGCGCATGACGGTGCGCGTGAAGCAGATCGATCCGAAGCAGCCGACGGAGCTGCGCGGGTTCCTGCAAAAGGGCAACGACGTGTTGACGGAGACGTGGAGCAATATCGTGCCGGCGCAATGAGGAAGTGCGCCGACGCGGCCACTACGTCAGCACCGGACGCGCGACAGCGAACGCCAGGAGAGAGTCTTGCGCTCGGATTCACGGCGCGCCCGACTCGGCCCGAGCGCATCGACTACCTGAACGATCCGGTTGGTGCCGTGAAGACGCTCCCGCGCGAGATCGCTTCCATCCGCAACGGCAGGGCGTACGCAGCGACCCGTCACGGTATCGAAACGATTTCCCCGTTGGCTTTCCGGATCGTAATCGTGAGCTGTCTCGGGACCACTTTGCCTCCGATCATCGGCAACGCGTTCGTGTCCTCGGCAGCAACGAGCCCGTTTTGACTTTGGCGCGTTCGACGGCAGCCCGGATTCAATCCGCTGCGGGAGCGAGCGCTTCCTGCAAGCTGTGCGCCGTGAGCAAGCGCTCGGCCAATGCATCCAGCTCGGGGATTGAGGCCGCCGCAATCCGGCTCTGCGCTTCGGCAGTAAGCGTCCCGAATCGCAGCGTGAGCAGACGCGTGATCAGTGCTGCGCGCCCT
>DASZSS010000102.1:0-15430 GCA_035548535.1 Steroidobacteraceae bacterium | reverse complement strand
ATCGACGAGCGCTCTTTGTACTTCGACACGTCGTCGCCGTAGTACGCCTTCCAGACGGACACGGTTTCGCCGAGATCGTAGAAGCCCGAGGTGAGAATCGCGCCCCGAACGCCCGCGCTCCGGCGTTCGTTGGCGGCACTGGCGAGATAGTCCGCGACGTGCGCCGCACCCGCGGAATGGCCCCAAAGAAAGATCTTCTCGGCATCGCCGCCGTAGCTCGCGATATGGGCGCGAAGCCAATCGACCACGCGACGAAGGTCTTGCACGCCGGACGGATACTGGAACTGCGGTGCGAGCCGGTAGTTGATGGTCACGCCGACGAGCCCGTGCGAGGCCGCCCATAATCCGACGTTGTCATAGAACGGCGAGCCCGGTGTGTGCTTCGAGCCCATCGCAAAGCCGCCACCGTGAACGAACACGACGACGGGCTTGCCCCGCCCCTTCTCCGGCGAAACGAAGATGTCGAGCACGTGTCGTTCGTGCGGGCCGTACTTGACGTCGCGCGTCAGCGAGACGTTCGCGTACGGCTCTTTCGGGTGCAGCGGCGCGTACAGCGCGGCGGTGCGCTTGCCGTCGATGATGGGGCCGATCTCACGGATCGCCGCGGCGATCTGCAGCTGCGGAACGTGGGTGATGGGAGGCAACTCGGTGCGACCGGTCACGGGATTGGCGTAGTGAAACGGAACGTCGTATACATTCGGGAACATCCTGAAAACGAGCGTCGGTGGCGCATCCGGCGGCAGCTCCTTGCTCGGGCCCGGCATCTGGCCGCTCTCGCCGCGCATCCAACCACCGTCATAGCGCGCCGTCCAGGTGTTGTACGTGTGATCGACGCGCAGCTTCCAGACGCCGTCTTCCTTCACGGCTTCGTTCTCGTAAATCGAGCCTCCCATCGAGGCGCCGCGCCCGAAGCTCAGCTGCTGCATCATGCGCACGCGAATCCTGGCGGTCTTGCCGTCATCGGCGACGTGGATCACCGGCTGCATCTGCACGTGATTCCCGAGGCGGCCCGCGACCGGCCCCTCTTTGCCACGGCCGAAGACCGTCAGCAGAAACTCGCGCACACGCTTCTGGCTGCGGTACACGCCGCGCTGCGCGAGCTCGATCGAACCGTCGCGCGAGAACAGATCGGCGAGCTCGTTCCAGAGGTTCTTGTCGAGGTAGTACCCGTAGGCGCTCGTCAGATTCTCGAGCTCGTGGAAATCCTTCACGCGCGCGATGGTGTTCTCGGCGGCGGCGAGCATGGCGTCGCGATCTTTCACGCTCGGCGGCGGGGGCCGCTTGCTCACCGGCATCAACGACGCGGCCGCGACATCCTTCCCGGGCCCGCCGACCTCGGGATAGTGCGGCGGCTCACCCGTCACCGGATTGCGATAGTGGAACGGAGGAACGTTCGCCTTCGGATAGATCTCGTAGACCTGCGTCGGCGGCCGGTCCGGCGGCAAGCGCGCACTCACGGTGGGCGCGGGTTGCGCATCCTTCGCCCAGCCCTTGTCGTAGTCGGTGATGAACGTCGGATAGAAATGCAGCGACTGGAATTTCCAGACGCCGTTCTGCTTGACGAACGTGTTCTCGTAAATGCCTTCGCTCCACGTCCCCGTGCCGCGGTATTGGCCCGTCATCGTGAATTCCCGGCTGCGGACGCGCGCGGTGCGGCCGTCCGGCGCGACGTCAACGATGGGCTGGAGCTGGATGTGATCGTTCAGCACGCCGTCGGTCGCGCCTTGCGGGCCGAGGAGGTCGAGAAATGCGCGCACGCGTGGCTTGCCGACGTACACGCCCTGCTGCGCCCACTCGATGGTGCCGTCCTCGGCGAAGAGGTCCGCGACCTGGTCCCACATGTTGCGGTCGAGGTAGTAGCCATAGATGCGCTGAAGATTCTCGACCTCCTGCGCGTCTTTCAGGAGCGCGGCGCGCTGGGCGAGATCGGCCAGGCGTTTGCGTTCGCTGCCGCGGGACTTGACGAGCTTGGCGAGCGCGCTCGTATCCCACGCGTTTCCGCCCGCGGCGGTGCTGGGATTCTCGTAATGGAACGGCGCGATGCAGGCGAGCGCAAACCCGTCGCAGTCCGTGTCCCGCGCGCGATCAGGCGGATGCGCGAGCTGGCGTCGTGGGCGCGTTGCCTCTCCGGCGGAGCCCGTGTTCTGCGGAGCAGCCCATCCTGTCGTGTACGGGGCGCCGAATCCCGAGTAGTAGTCGAGCTTGCTGATCTTCCAGACCCCGCCCTCCTTGCGGTACTGAATTTCGTACACTCCTTCGGCCCAGGTGGCCCCGCCGCCCAGGCTGCCGAACATCGCGAATGCTCGCCACCGTCCGCGCGCCGTCACGCCGCTCGGGTCGAGGTGCACGACCGGCTGAATGTTCATGTGGTTGTAGAGCCGGTTGTCGCCGAGCCCCACCTGCCCCATTTTCACGTTGCCGACATTCAGGAACAGGTGCTTGCGAATGCTTTCGTGCCCGACGAACACGCCCGCCGGATAGTTGGCGACGGCATCGTCGGTGAAGAGCGCCGCGAGGTCCTCCCACATTCCCTTGTCGAGATAGTAGCCGTACGCCCGCTGCAGCTTCTTGATGGCCTGAAGATCCTCGGCGGCGCGAACATCCGCCTCGAGTCGATTCAGCCGCTCGGCGACGGACGGCTCCGCGGCGAGCGCCGCGGAGCATCCTCCACCGAAAGCCGCGACGAGCATTGCAAGAGCGAGCCTCGCAAAGCCATGTCGCATGCGACGTCGGTCCTCGTCAGAAGAGAAAGACGTGATCGATCGGATCGGCGTGCGCGAACAACGACGCGCTCGTGCTCTGCACGTGCCCGTAGCCGATCGGGTGCGAGTAGCGCGGCCAGTGACCCCACATATCGTCGACGTGCCACGTGCCATCGGCAGCAGGTGCCGCCGGCAACTCTGCGATCGCGTGCACCGTCGAGAGCGGCACGAGCGAGCTGGCCATCACCGCGCCGGCCATGAGTCCCACGCCGCCGAGAAAGGAGCGGCGATCGATCATGAGCCGGTCCTCATCGCGAGGCTCTGCGGCCCCCGTCTCAGAAAGCATCATGCGAGCTCATCCCTTCGCGGAACCGGCGGCAGCGAGGACGCCGCGAACCAGTTCGTGTGCGTGCCGCTGCGCAGGCGGAACGGCAGCTTCACCGTGGCGATCACGCCTTCCTCGAGTCGCTGCGCATCGGCGATCACGAGGTCCGACGTCATCGACTCGTAGTTGCTCGCGATCGCCATGACGTAGCCGTCGCCCTCGTCTTTCGCATTCTTGCGCGGCACGAAGCAGTTCTCCTGCAAGCTCTGCACCGGCTCGACGAAGCATTGCTTGATCTCACCCGTGCGCACATCGAGCCGCTGCATGACGTTGCTCGGCCGGAACGGTCCGGCCATGCCGGGCGCACGCTTCGTGTCCGGCGGCCGGCTGTCGTCGCGACTGCCGAGGAACGCATAGCGATAGTCGAGCGTGAGAAAGCGATCGTCCATGCGCGGCAGGATGCCGGGCGTCGTCGACACAACCTCCTCCTGAAACTCCGGATCCTTCTTCTTGTTCTTGAGATCGAACGTCCAGCGCCGGATCTGCGAGGGATCGCGCTCACCGCTCGATGTCGGCAGCTCCATGGTGATCTTGCTGCCGCGATCCGTGGCGTTGAGGAAATGCAGCGTGTTGCGAGCCGGCCCCTTGTACCAGCGCACATCCTTGGCGTCGCCGTCGCGCGGCAGAATGCCGACGAGGGTCGGCAGATTGCCGTTCCACTCCCACATGGGCTCGCCGGACTTCAGCCGCTCGAGGCTGGTCGTGCGCGCGATGACCGGGATCAGCACGTACTTCTGCGTCACCGCGATGTCGTGAATGATCCCGAGGTACGGCGACTTGAGCCACACCTCTTTGATGATCTCGCCCTGCGGATTGATCTCGTAAACCGCTACGTCGGTCGTGAGATCGCCCTTCGCCTGATAGCCGTAGGCGATCATGTTCCCGTTCACGGGATCGATCTTCGGATGCGCCGACATCGTCTTGGCGGTGTACTTGCCGTGGAAGTCCCAGTCGCCGAGCGTCTCGAGCGTCTGCGGGTCCACGGTGTACGGCAGCGAATCCTCCTTGAGCACGAACATCTTGCCGCCGTGCCAGTAAATATGTGTGTTCGCCGCCGAGCGATTGATGTTGGCGACGCTCGGATCGTCGGTGAACTTGTTGCGGTACACGCCGAAGAGGCGCCGCCGCGCCGCGCGCTCCGCCTCGAGGCGGGCCGTCTTCACGTAGCGGCCGCGGTAGTCGACCGAGCCGTTCGCGAAGCGGAAGCGGCTCACGTGTCCGTCGCCGTTGAAGCCCGTCATCCACTCATTCTTCGGCGGGCGGTACTCGAAATCGCACTGCATGCGATAGAAGTTGCCTTCGATGTCCTTTGGGATCTCACCCCACACTTCGCAGTCGTAGACATCGGCCTCGAAGCGCGTGGGGCTGTTGAAGCCCGGGGGAAACATCGGGTGGCCCCTAAAATCCACTGCCATCGGCGAATCTCCTGAGCGAGGGTGGGCCGCCGGCAGAACCCGCGCCGACGGCCCACCGCATCGAGAGTACTACTGGAAGTTACGCTTGAAGCTCACCGCCCACTCCCGCGGCCGGCTTGCGGTTCCAACACGACCGGCGGTCGGGAAACCGGTGCGCGGGTCGGTGGCGGAGCCCAATTGTTGCCAGTAGAACTTGTTGAACAAATTGTTGACGTTGAGCGCGATCTGCCAGTTCGCATCGGCGGTGTCGAAGGTCACGCGCGCATTCGCAAGTCCGTAGCCCGGAATGCGATCGTCCGGGTCACGCTGCGGCAGCGTCACCACGCCGTTGGTCCGATAGGACTGGTAGTACCAATCGATGCGCGGTGTGATCCGGCCCGATGCGCCCAAGTTGAAGACGTACTGCGCGCCGGCGCTGAAATTCCACTTCGGCTGCAACACGGCGCTCGAGTCGCGGAAGTTCGGCGCGGTGCGGTCGGTCTGGTCGCCCTTGAACATGTTGTAGCCGACCGAGGCGTTCACCGCGAAGCGCTCGAGCGGGAAGGCCATTAGCTCCGACTCGAAGCCTTTCACCACACCCGGTGCATTCTGATAGTAGAACCAGGTGAGCGGGTTCTGCCCCGCGAGCGGTGTGCCTGCCGGACACGGCGTGCCCGGCGCGAGGAAGAACGGCTGGCCCGGGTCGAGCGAGTTCGCCGGATTGCATTGGCCGGCCGTGACGTTCACGAGCCGCTTGCTGTAGTCCATGTAGAAGGCCGCGGAATTGAGCCGCACCTTGCGGTCGAAGAGATCGAGCTTCGCGCCGAGCTCGTAATTGGTGACTTCCTCGCCGGGCAGGCTCTGGATCTGGCCGACCGTGAACACGCGCGGCGTGATGCCGGCGGACTGGAAGCCCGTCGCGGTCTGTGCGTAGAGGAACAGCGCATCCGCCGCCTGCCAGTCGAAGCTCACCGAGTAGTCGAAGCGATTCTCGCCGAACTCCTTGTTCGTCACCGGCACGAGCCCGAAGTGCTGGAACAGATTGGTCTTGTCCTCGTCGGTGTAGCGCACGCCGCCCGAGATCGAGAAGCTGTCCGTGAGCTTGTAGCTGAGATGCGTGAAGGCCGACTTGTTCTTCGAGGTGAAGCGGTCGTCGGCCACGAACGTCAGGCCGAACGTGACGAAGTTGGCTGTGTTGTATGCGCGGCTCGCGGAGTCGTAATAGAAGAGTCCGGCCGTCCAGTCGAGGCGGTCGCCGAGCGTGACGCCGCTTAGCTGCACTTCCGCCTGCTTCTGCCGATGCTCCTGCAGGTAGTTCGTCTGGATGAGCTCGAAGGGCGTGAGATCGCTGTCGTTGATCCAAGTCGTGTGATACGTGCGATACGCGCCTATGAAGCGCAGATGCGTCTTGTCCGTGAGCGAGTAATCGGCCGTGCCGTTCACGCCCCACACCGTGAGGTGCGTGTTCGGGTCGTAGCTGATGCCCGAAACGGCATCGCCATAGGTCGCGTAGTTCGTGTACGGATCGCCCGTGAGAAAGCGATCGTCGGCGGTGTACCGGATGCCCCACTTCGGATAGATGGTGCGCAGGTCGTACCCGAACGGCAGTCCGGCCGCGTTGAGCGCCGAGCCCGAATCGCCGTCGCGCTCGTTCGGCGGAATCGTCTGGCTGCCCCGCCGGGTCAGCGCCGTCTCGATCGGCGGCTCGTTGTCCTGCTTCGAGAACTCGCCGGCGAGGTTGTACTCGAGACGATCGTTCGCGATGTAGCGCAACGCCAGTCGCGCGCCATGCGAGCTCGTCCCGCCGAGCGAGCCGAGCGCGCAACCGTTGCCTTGGCGCTCATCGATCACCTGGGGGAAGGCGAACGCGTTGTCCGCCGGGCTGCCCGCGGCCACCACGTCGGGCTGCCCGTCGCGCGGCCCGGTCGTGCCGTCGGCCGCGAGGCCGTCGCCAATGCCCGCCAGCTGCGGCGTGCCGCGCCGTTTCATCTCGCAGGTGAAGTCGAGGCGCTTGCCGTAGCCGTCCTGGCGGCGCGAAACTGCCGATATGCGCGCGAACACCTTGTCCGGCACGATCGACCAGTCGCCCGTCGCGCGCACATCCACGCGGTCGCGCTGCCCGTAAATGGCCTCGATCGAGCCCGTGCCATCGCCCTGCGGCTTCTTGCTGATGAGGCGGATGGCGCCGCCCATGGTGTTCTTGCCGAACAGCGTGCCCTGCGGGCCGCGCAGAACTTCCACGCGATCGATGTCCGTCAGGTCGAGCGAGGAGCCGGTCAGCGTACCGTGATACACATCGTCGATATAGAGACCGACTTCGGGCTCGAACGCGTAATTGAAGTCGACCTGGATCAGGCCGCGCAGGCCGATCGTCTGCGTCGGCCCGAAGTTGCTCACCGGCTGGCGAAAGTACGCGTTCGGAATCGCGACCCCGAGATCGTCGACGGTTTTCAAGCTGCGCATTTCGATGTCCTCACCCGAGAACGCAGTGATGGCAAGCGGCGTCGTTTGCAGATTCTCCTCACGGTAGCGCGCGGTGACCGTCACTTCCTGGAGCGCCGCCGCGCTCTCCTGCGCTTGCACCGCCACACTGCCGAGACTCGCCGCCACCGCGGCAGCGACCGATGGAACGAAACGATGCACGCGTGACGCCAACGTCATAGCCCCCCCTTTTGCGATGTCAGACCATGAAATCGATCTCTGTGGATCGTTGCGCTCAGCATGCCGCCCGCTATCGATGCGCGGCAAGAAGGCGCGGCGCGCGTCTCCACCAGCCGGTTTGCGCAAGCGCCGCGTCGTTGGCGTTCGTTGCCCCCACGCCCTACAGTCCGAACTCGTTGCCTCCATCAACGACGAGAACGGAACGATGAAGAGAGCTCTGGCGCTGGCTGTATCTCTTTGGATATCGTGCGCGACCCTCGCCGACGAGGGCGCGCCGCCGGCCCGGGCGCCCGCGTTTCGCGCGGCGGAGCTGAGCGCGCTGCCGCGCACCGGCTGGCTCACGAACGGCGGCAATCTCGCCAATCAGCGCTACTCGCCGCTCGATCAGATCAATCGTGACAACGTCGCGGGCTTGCGGGCGAACTGGCGCGCATCGCTCAACGGCTCAGGGCTCTCCCCGCGCAGCGGCAATCAGGCGCAGCCGCTCGTGTACGACGGCGTCGTGTACATCATGACTGGCGAGAACGATGCGTTCGCCGTCTCCGTCGAGACCGGCAAGGTGCTCTGGGAATACGAGGCGCACATCGATCCGAAAGTGGCGCGACCGTGCTGCTCGTGGGTCGGGCGCGGTCTCGGCATCGGCGACGGCAAGATTTTCGTCGGTCAGCTCGATGCGAAGCTCGTCGCGCTCGATCAGCAAACCGGCAGCGTCGTCTGGTCGATCCAGGCGGAGGACCCGAAGCGCGGCTACGCCATCGCGAGCGCGCCGCTCTATTACAACGGTCTCGTCATCACCGGCTTCGCGGGCAGCGACCTCGGCACGCGCGGGCGTCTCAAAGCCTACGATGCGAAGACCGGCAAGTTGCGCTGGACCTTCTACACCGTGCCCGGCCCGGGTGAGTTCGGGCACGACACCTGGCCGCAGAACAGCGACGTGTGGAAGTACGGTGGCGCGGCGATCTGGCAGACGCCGGCCGTCGATCCCGAGCTCGGTCTCATCTATTTCTCCACGGCGAATCCCGGACCGGTGCTGAATGGACACCTGCGTCCCGGCGACAATCTCTTCAGCTCGTCGATCGTCGCCATCGACGCGAAGTCGGGTCGCTATCGCTGGCACTTCCAGGAAGTGCACCACGATCTCTGGGATTACGACGCGCCCAATCCCGTCATCCTGTTCGACGCGCTCTACGACGGGAAGATGCGTAAGGCGCTCGCGCAAGCGGGCAAGACCGGCTGGGTCTACATCCTCGACCGTACCGACGGCAAGCCGCTACTTGGCGTGCACGAAACGCCGGTGATGCAGGAGCCACAGCAGTTCACGTCGCCCACCCAGCCCTTCCCGGTCGGCGACGCGATCGTGCCGCAATTTATCGATATGGCGCCCGAGGGCTTCGAGCTCATCAATGAGGGCCGGATCTTCACGCCGTTCACGAAGACTCCCGCCGTGTGGAAGCCGCTCGCGGCGGTGAACTGGCCCCCGAGCTCGTACGATCCGGAAACGAATCGCATGTTCATCTGCGCGACCGACGCACTGTGGGGCGCGGTCGGCGGCGATCCCGATTACCCGGTGGAGCCCGGTGCACTCTATTCCGGCAGCGTCGTGGCGCGCTTCGCCGCGCCCCGGCGCGGAGTGTTCGCCGCGATCGATCTGAAGACGAATCGCATCGCGTGGCGCAAGCAATGGGTCGATCAGTGCTACAGCGGCTCCGTAACGACTGCGGGCGGGCTCGTCTTCGTCGGCCGCAACGACGGCCGCTTCACCGCGCTCGACAAGAGCAACGGCAAGAAGCTCTGGGAATTCCAGACGGACGGCGGCGTGAACGCTCCCGCATCGGTCTTCGAGTATCGAGGACGGGAATACGTGGTCGTGCTCGCAGGCGGGACGGCGCTCGCGGGCAGCAAGCGCAACGACGGCCTGTGGCTGTTCTCGCTCGATGGCACGATCGAGTCTTTGCCGAAGGGCTCGGCGGATCCGATTGGGCCGCAACGCATGGGACCCCCGCCTGCCGCGGCCGCCGCGCCGGCCACGCGTGCGATTAACGTCCAACGAGGCAAAGAGCTGTACACGACCACGTGCGTGGTCTGTCACGGCGAGAACGGCAGCGGCGGCACTCATGGCGGCGCGCCACTCACCTCGAAGCTCACCGCAGAGATGATCGCGAACGTCGTAACCCACGGCCGCAACGACATGCCTGCATTCGGGTCGTCGCTCTCTGCCGACGCCCTGCAGGACCTCACCGCTTACGTTCTCGAGCTCGTGGCGCGCTGAAGACGACGCGCGCGTAGGGATCGACAAGACTGCTCCTTCTCCGCGCGGCCGCGCGCGTCGAGTTTTCGCATCCGCCGCGCAGCGGTCGCCGTGAACGCACCGAGTTGCTGCGCGCAACTCACACGTCGCAATAATCGAACGCGGCACAGGTCAATCCGCAATCAGATCGAAGGAAGCATCGAGCCCGGATATTTCAGTTCGAATCGACAACTCGTATCTCATGAGGAGGGGGACCCATGAAGTTGATACGCCTTGCCGTAGCCGACGTGCTACGCGCAGCAGCGGCCGAGCGCAACGCTCGCGTGAACCATTCGACGATTTCGCGTAACTCACCATCCGGCGCTGCGTTGTGCGCCGTCGCTCTCTCGATGACACTCTCCGGCGCGGCGTGGGCGCAACAAGCACCCGCCGACACGACCGCCGCCAATGCCACGCTCGACGAAGTCACGGTCACCGGGTCCCGCATCCGGCGGACGACTGATTTCGATACACCCAATCCGACGACGGTCGTCGACTCGTCGTATCTGCAGAATCTCGGCATCATCAATGTCGGCGCGGCGATCACGCAGTTGCCGTCCAACATCTCGAACAACACGCCCACCACGACCGGTAACGCCAACTTCTTCACCGGCTCGACGATCGCGAATCTGCGCGGCCTCAATCCGTTCTTCGGCAGCCGCACGCTGACGCTGGTCAACACGCGCCGCTTCGTGCCGACGAATCAGGGCGACGGCGTCGACCTGAACTTCATTCCGTCGATCCTCATCGAGCGCGTCGACTCGGTCACGGGCGGCGCCTCGGCGGCCTACGGCTCGGGCGCGGTGGCGGGCACCCAGAACATCTTCCTCAATACCAAGCTGGAAGGTGGCCGCGTCGACATGGACTACCAGCAGTCCGGTCACAACGACGCGAAGGACAAGCACGTCGCCGCCGCGTTCGGTCACGGCTTTGCGGAAGATCGCGGGCACTTCGTGATCGGCGCCGAGTGGGAGGACCTCGATCCGGTCGGCTGCGTGGACGCGCGCGACTTCTGCAGGAAGAACGTCGGCTTCTTCCAGAACACGCAGAACACGAACGGCAACGGACCAACGTATCTCGTCGGCGAGGACCTACGCGCCAATCAGGTGAGCGAGACGGGCGTCCTCTTCGGCGTGCGCTCCGGTCCGAACACCGTGTACCAGTCGAATGCCACGGGGACCGGCGTCACGAACTTCACGCTGGGCCAGGAACCGTACGCTTCGGGCGTCGGGGCGCCGAATCCAACCGGCACATGCACGCAGAATCCTGGACCGCCTTTCTTCGGCACCGCGGGTATTCCGCCCTGCCCTGCGCTACCAAGCCCCATGAACACCGTGCCTGGTGGCGATGGCGTGCCAATCTACCAGCGCACCAATCTGCGTGCGCCCGTCGATCGCAAGGTGGCCTCCGCGACACTGCGCTTCGCGCTCACGGATTCGCTGAACCTGAACGCGGACGCTTCGTACGGCAACGTCGAAACCATCAATCAGACGGCTGCACTGAACAGCAACTTCGTCGCCGTCACGCCCGCCAATCCATTCGCCGCACCGGTCCTGGCGGCCGCCGGCAACGTACCCTTCGCGCTCGCGCAGAAGTCCTGGAACGATCAGTCCGACTCGTACACGCGCTTCACGACGCGCGTGCGACGTGCGTCGATCGGCCTCGACGGCAAGTTCGGCGATTCTTCGTGGACATGGGACGGCTACTACCAGATCGGCCGAACCAACCGGGAGCAGCTCGTGCACGACAACCTGCACAACAATGCAACGTCGCTCGCACTGAATGCGGCGTTGGATGCCAACGGCAACATCGTGTGTGCCTCGCAGTTGCCGGGCGCAACCATTCCGGTGGGCATCGATCCGGCGTTGGTGGCGGCGTGCGTGCCCGTCAGCGTGTTCGGCAACCAGCCGCTCACCCAGGCGCAGCACGACTACATCTTCGGCGATCTCGACGAGCGCCTGACGTACACGCAACAGGTTGCCGCGATCAACGCAAGCGGCACGCTGTCCCGCGGCTGGGGCGCCGGCGAGATCCAGGGCGCCGTCGGTTACGAGCATCGTGACGAGCTCGGCCACAACCTGCAGCCCGATCTGCCGGGCTACATCCGCGCTGACTATCTCATCCAGTACGGCGAGCCGTTCTCGGGCGATGTGAAGGTCGACGAGGCGTACGTCGAGACGAATGTCCCCATCGTGAAGGACGTGCCGGGCTTCAAGAAGCTGTACTTCGACCTGGCGGCCAGGCAGTCGAAGTACCGCAACCACGGCCTCGCGGGCACCACCGGTCTGCATCGCACGCACAATCTCACGACCTGGAAGATCAGCGCACAGTGGGACGTCGTGGATTCGATCCGCTTCCGCGGCAGCCAATCGCGCGATGCGCGCGCGGGCAACTTCCGCGAGCTGTACTACGGGCAGATCATCGGCGCGGGCGGCATCTTCGGCTACTGCGCGCCGCCGGGAAATCCGTTCGGCACGGATCCGTGCACGTGGCACCTCGAGGGCAATCCGGACGTGAAGCCGGAGAAGTCCGATACCACGACGTTCGGCATCGTGCTGACACCGCACAGCGTCCTGGAAGGCCTGCAGTTCTCGGTCGACTATTTCCGGATCAACATCAAGGACGCGATTCAGCAGGCGAACGTGCGCGACACGATCGATGGCTGTCAGATTCGCCAGGACCCGGTGCTCTGCTCGCAGATCACCTTCGACGGCACGACTTACACCTCGGTGGACGGTCGCGTTCTGCAAGGGATCGAGGAGTTCCACGCCCTCTCGTTCAACGGCGCGGGCTACATGTTCAAGGGCCTGGATTTCTCGGGCTCGTACAACAGACAGCTCGGCAACGGCGCGAATCTCACATTCCGTCTGCTCGCCGAGAACATGTGGCGGCAGGAGTTCCAGGCGACGCCCCGCTCGCCGCGCGTCAACATCGTCGGCCAGACGGGTAACGCGAACTCGTTCCTCTCGGACAACCAGCCGCAGCCGAAGTGGACGGGCAGCCTGACGGGCACGTACCAGCAGGGCCCGGCCAGCGTGACGATGCAGATGCGCTTCATCAGCCACGGCATCATGGACTACAACAACCCCTCGGGCGGCGTGAACGTCGTGGGCAACCCGGTACTCGCGCGCGCTCGCGTGCCGAGCTACCAGTTGTTCACGCTCGGCGGCACATACAACTTCGAGGATCTCGGCATGGTGAGCGGGTTGCAGGTCTTCGGGGTGGTGGACAACCTCTTCGACAAGCAGCCGCCGTTTGCGAGCGGTATCACGGCGTTCGGGCTCGCCAACGCCAACGGCGGGACCAACGCGACGTTCTTCGACACGCTCGGCAGGATGTACCGCATTGGTGTGCGGATGAGCTTCTAGCGGCACAGGCCGCCCTCCTCGGGGCCGCGTCCGGTACGGGCGCGGCCTCCCCCTTCCCGCTTGCTTGCACCCTCTAAATAGGTAGAGTTCTACATGGCAATTCTTCGTATCATCCGCGGGGGACGCGCTCCCCTTGCGAGCCGCTGCACCGACGGATCGATGGCCGACCTGCTCGACTACGAAATCTTCGCCCGCGTCATCAAGGCCGGCAGCCTCTCGGCCGTCGCGCGCGAGCTGTCGTCGACGCCGGCGATGATCTCGAAGCGCCTCACGCGCCTCGAGGATCGCCTCGGGGTGAAGCTGCTCCATCGCACCACGCGGCGTCTCACGGCGACGGAAGTCGGCCACAGCTTCTACGAGCGTGTGCTCGCCGTGCTCGCCGCCGTCGAAGACGCGGAAAGCGTCGCGATCAGCGACAACCTGCGGCCGCGCGGGCTGCTGCGCATCTCGCTGCCGACCGCGTTCGGGCGGCTGCACGTCGCGCCGCGCCTCAAGCACTTCCTCGATCAGAATCCCGAGCTGAAGCTGCTCGTGGACCTGAGCGACGACTACGTGGACCTGAACGGCGGCGCCTTCGATGTCGCCGTGCGCATTGGTACCCTGCCCGACTCGGGATTGATCGCACGGCGCCTCGCGCCGAATCGGCGCGTGCTCTGCGCCTCGCCTGCGTATCTACAGAAGTACGGCGCGCCGCGCACGCTCGACGAGCTGCACGAGCACCGCCTGCTCGCCGCCACGCCGCTCGTCGTCTGGCGGCTGGAAGGGCCCAACGGGCTCGTCGTCTTCAAGCCGCAGAGCAGCCTGCAGACCAACTCGAGCGAGGTGGTGCGCGAGGCCGTGTTGAGCGGTCTGGGCATCGGCTTTCGCTCGACGTGGGATATCGCCAACGAGCTGAAGCTCGGCACCTTGAAGCGCGTGCTGCCCGAGTATGCCGGCGCTTCGGACGTCAATATCTATTGTGTCTACCCCGGCCGGCGCCTCGTGCCGCCGAAGGTGCGCGCCTTCGTCGACTACTTCGCGGCCGTCTTCGGCGGCGACGCGCCCTACTGGGACCGCGAGATCACGGCCGCCCCCGGTCGGGCGGCCTGATGCGTTGCCAATGCAACCGCGCGCGGCAATGGGAACGCCGTTGACGCGGAAAGCTCCAGCTCTTTTCCCTGAAAGGGGCAGGCGGCCGGCCCGCTTTCACGACGCGGGCAGAAGCGGCCGCGGGGCGCGGCAGCCGCAGCGGGTCTGTTAGACTCGCCCGCACACAGAAATCACACGCTCATGAAGGGGCTTGCGACATGCGACCACTCGTCGATTTAGGGGTCAAACTTGGTGCCGTTACGTTTCTGGCTTTGGCGCCCGTCTCCATCACCCTCGCGCAGGACTCGGCACCGGCGTCGCCCGAAGAGTCCGCGCAGAAGGCCGTGGAGCTGCGGCAGTCGCTGTTCCGCGTGATCGGCTACAGCTTCGGCCCGGTCGGCGGCATGCTGAAAAACAAGGTGCCGTTCGATGCCGCGCTGGCCGCGAAGGCGGGGGCGCGCCTCGAATCGCTGTCGACGCTGATTCCCGAGGTGTTCAACGAGGACACGCGCAAATTCCAGCTGAAAACCAAGGCGCGCGAAGGCATCTGGACCAACAAGTCCGACTTCCAGGCCAAGTCCGACGATCTGACGAAGGCCGCGGCGGCGCTCACCACGGCGGCCAAGGGCGGCGACAAGAAGTCCGTGCTGCAGGCCGCGGCGGCCGTCGGCAAGGCGTGCGGCGCCTGTCACGACAACTTCCGCGACAAGTAATCTCCCGGACTTCCGCTACGTAACGAAAGCGCCGGCGACATCCGCCGGCGCTTTCTTTTTGGGCATTCGGATGGCCGGACTGCGCTCTACCGCACCCAGCCGCGGAATCGAAGCGCCAATACTGGTGCTGTCAGTAATAGCTATCCGCGGGCGGCGTGGGCGCCGCGCTGAGCAGCCAGTACACGAGGCCGGCGCTGATCGCGATCACGATGAGCGCCTTAACGAGCTCTGATGTGGAGATCGCCTCGTGCGGCGGCACCGCCTTCTTGCCGTGGACCATTGCCGCGACGAGGTTCTGCTTCTTGACGAGGAAGTAGAACGCGATCGCCAGGATGTGCAGGCTCACGGCCACGAGAATGATGTTGAAGTTCAGGTGATGGAGCGAAGTCAGCCGGTCCGCCATCTCGCTGCTGACGGCCGGGTTGTACGGCCCCGTCCACACGATGTCGTCGGTCGCGAAGAGCCCGGTGCCCGCCTGGAATCCCACCAGCACCAGCATGACGATCACGGAAATGCCCCCGAGCGGGTTGTGCCCGGCGGTCTGGATCATGGTGCCGGCCGCGAGACCGCGAGCGTACCGCCAGATGCCCTGCGGCCCCGTCAAGAAGCTCGCGAAGCGCGCATGCCGCGGCCCGACGAAGCCCCAGATGATCCGAAAAATGAGCAGCCCGATCGTCCAGTACCCCAGGTACAGGTGGATCTGCATCCAATCGAACCCGAGCTCGGCCGTGAGCCACGAGGCGCTCAGGCTGAGCACCAACAACCAGTGAAACAGTCGCAGCGGCAGATCCCAAACCAGACGCTTCTCGGTGACCCCGCTTTCAGTCATGACCTCGGCCATATCACTCACGT
>DASZSS010000101.1:0-2864 GCA_035548535.1 Steroidobacteraceae bacterium | reverse complement strand
CTCGTCGAGAATCAGCACGGGCGCGTTCTTCAGCACGACGCGCGCAATGGCGATGCGCTGGCGCTGACCGCCCGAAAGCTTCACGCCGCGCTCGCCGACCATCGAGGCGTAGCCGTCCTTCATGCTCGCGATGAACTCGTGAGCGTGCGCGCGACGGGCGGCGTCGATCACCTCCGCGTCGTTGGCATCGATGCGGCCGTAGCGGATGTTCTCCATGAGCGAGCGGTGGAAGAGGCTCGGGTCCTGGGGAATGAGGCTGATCTGCTCGTGCAGCGAGTCCTGCGTCATGCTGCGGATGTCGACGCCGTCGACGGTGATGCGCCCGCCCTGCGGGTCGTACATCCGCAGGATCAGGCTGACGAACGTCGACTTGCCCGAGCCGGAGGAGCCGACGAGCCCGACACGCTGACCCGCCGGAATCGCGACCGTCATGTGATCGAACAGCTTCTGTCCCGACGGATAGGCGAACGTGACGTCCTCGAACGCGATCGCGCCTCGCGTCACGCGCACCGGCTCGGCGCCGGGCTCGTCGATGAGCTCGTGCGGCTTCACGATGGTGTGGACGCCGTTCGCGACGTTGCCGACGTACTCGAAGAACTCGAGAAAGCGGCGGCTGAGCGCCCGGATTTCGTTGATGATCAGCAGCGCGAGGCTCACCGCCATGACGAACTGCGACACGTCGATCGCCCCGCTCTGCCAGAGCCGCAGCGCATAGTAGAGCGTGCCGACTTTGAGCACGGCGGCCGACCCGAACTGGAACCAGCGGACGCGCTCGGCGTAAGCGTTCGACCGGTCGATTGCCCGCAGCTCCTTCTTCAGATAGCCGTTGAGGTATTCGCGTTCGTAGGCGCTGCGTGCGAAGAGGCGCGTGCTCGCGAGGTTCGTGACCGAGTCCACGACCTTGCCCGTGGTCTCGCTGCGCGCCGCCGACGCGGTCACCGCGTAGGGACGGGCGCGGCGCGCCAGCAAGAACGACGCCGACACGAACAGCGTCGCCCAGACGAGCGTGAACAGCCCCAGCTCGTGGTGCGCGTTGGTCAGCAGGTTGACCGAGACGCTCAGCACGACGAGCGCCGGCCAGAACTCCGTGAGCACGGACCACAGCGTCTGCGTGACGCCGAGCGAGGTCTCGCTGATGCGATGGGCGAGCGCGCCGGCGAAGTCGCTCGTGAGAAAGCGATGCGAGTGGTACTGCAGGTAGTGATAGAGCGCGCGCGTGACGTTCTGCCGCTGCCGCGGGCCAAGGCGAATCTGAATTGCACCGGCCAGCCGGCCGAAGACCACCTCGCCGAGCGCCAGGCCGAGGAAGAGCAGCAGCGGGCCACGCAGATCGGCCGCCGCGGGCGCCTCATTCGCTTGCGTGACGGTCTTCAGCACCCGGGCGATGCCGTAGGGAATCGTGATGCCACACACCGCGTCGGCGGTGACGAATACGAGCATCGTCAGGTACCACCAGCGGAACTGCCGGATGAAGAACAGGATGAAGCGTGCCGGGGTCTGGGGCAGCGCCGGTGTGCCGGGCGCCCGCTGGAAGGATTCGTCCTGGGTCATTGGCGGAAGTATGAGCCAAAACGGCGCCCAGTCCCGTGTCTGTCGGTACGCACACCTGGCGCGCCGCCCCGGCGGTGGCCGAGTCGCGCGCTCTCGAGCCGTGTTTTCGCCGTTTGCGGATGATTTCTGCGCCAGGAGGTTTCCGCAATGCGCGTCGTAATCGTCCCGCTCCGCCCGTCTCGCGCTCGCCGGCGCCGTGCTCCTCGCGAGCTTTGGCGTCATCGCGGCGCCGAGCAACCCGCCGCCCGCCCGGCCCTCGCAGGGCTATGCCGGCTACGAGCTGAAGGACGTCACCTTCGATCCAAGCCTCGCCGACAAGAAGAACTTCGACAAGGTGGTCGCGAAGGTCGACGAGAAGATGAAGCAGAGCGTGAATCCGACCCTGCAGAACTGGAATGCGACGGCCGACGCGCACGGCGCGCAGAAGATCGTGATCGAGCCGCGGATCACGAACCTGCACAAGCCTTCGGGCGCGACGCGCTTTTTCGCCGGCGCGCTCGCGGGCGACGGCTACATCAACATGACGGTGCGGATCGTCGAGCAGCCCTCGGGCAAAGTGATCGCCGAGCCGGAGTTCTATCGGCGTGCGGCTGCAATGGCGGGCGCGTGGACCGTGGGCGGCCACGACAACGCGATGCTGCAGAAGATCGCGGGGCTGGTTGCCAACTACTTGTCGGCGAACTACGCCGAGGCGGTTGGGGGACCCACCGGGTACGAGCCGTAGGAGGCCGGCATCTCTCACGCCAGTGCGAAGGTATAGCGCTGCCCCGAGCGCTGGCAGATCGGCGCGAGAGGCTGGGAGCGACCGCGCAACTCTTCGCGCGCGCTCGGCGCATCGCCCCGAGCGAGCGCCGCGAGCCCGCACGACGCATAGGCCGGTCGCGGCTGCCGGGTTCGGCACCTCTACCGCGGGCAGCCCCCGGAGAGCACTTCGGTGAGCCTCGCGCGCTCGATGTTGCGGCCAGTCAGCACAACGGCGACGTTGCGGCCCGCCAGCGTCGCCCGTTCCTTCATCATCGCAGCGAGCGGAGCCGCTCCGGCTCCTTCGCTGCGCAGGCCTTCGCGCGCTGGATCGCCTCACTGAAGAGCAGCACGACGGCGACCGGCCGATCAAGGGACTGAACTTCTTCAAACGGACCGAGCAGCAGCTGCTGCGTGCCCTGCAGCGCCCCGAGTTCAATATCCACGGCGTTCGCCGGGCAGACCTGATCGCTTTGCTCCCGGCATTCTCTCCCAGCGCCCTCTCGCGTCAGCTGCGTCGCTTGCGACTGATCGGCGTGATCAAGCGCGTCACCGGGACCTACCGTTACTAC
>DASZSS010000100.1:0-3142 GCA_035548535.1 Steroidobacteraceae bacterium | reverse complement strand
CGCGTCCGCGCCGCGCAGCAACGCGCGACGGCTCAGTCGGCCAGCCGTTCCACCGGCGAAAGTCGCATGCCAGTTTCCACCGCACGCCTACACCGCCCGCGAGCTGCGCCGCGCGGCGCGGACGCGCGTGCGGCAATGCCGTTCTTCGCCAAGAGGGACTGAGTCGTGTTGCTCGCCCCTCTCTTTCTTCTCGGCCTTCTCGGAATCGGGCTACCGTTGTGGCTGCATCGGTTCGCGCGCGACACGCGCACGAAGGAGCCGTTCGCGTCGCTGATGCTGCTCGAGCCAAGCCGCATCCAGGAAAGTCGTGAACACACGTTGCGCTACTTGATCTTGCTCGCGCTGCGGATCGCGCTGTTGGTGCTGATCGTGCTCGCTTTCGCGCAACCGTCCTTGCCTTGGCGCGCACCGCCACTCGAGGGACGTGACCGCACACTCCACGTCATCGTGCTCGACACGTCATTGTCGATGCGGCAAGGCGAGCGCTGGACGCGCGCGGTGAACAAAGCGCGCGCGCTCATCAATGCACTCCGCCCGAGCGATCAGGGGATGCTCGTAACTGCGGACTCGCGCGTGCGAGTCGTGAAGGGGCCCGTGAATCAGTCCGACGCGGACGAGCTGCGGACGGCGCTCGCAGGCGTGCAGCCGACCGCAGCTCGCCTGGATTACGGGATGTTGATGACGAGTGCGTCGTCCTGGATCGGTACCGAGCGGCCGGCCACGCAGTTCCACCTGATCACGGATCTGCAGCAGTCCGCGACGCCGCTGCAGTTCGCGGATCTCGAACCGCCTGAAGGAGTGAAGCTCGTTCTCGAGGACGTCGGGGAGCGGGAGGACAAGAACCAGTTCGTGAAGTCGGTCGGGATCTCGCCGCAGGATGCGAATGTGCTCGAGGTTCGAGTCGGCGGCGCGCATGTGGCGCGGACGGTCGTCCTGAGCGTCGATGGCAAAGAGAAAGGCCGCAAGACGCTGACGGCGGCCGCTGCAGCCTCGGCGGCTGCCGGTGGTGAGGGCGGCGCCGCGCGTCCCCTCGACAAGGCCTCTTCCGGGGGCGCGGCCTCTTCCGGAGGCGCCGCGGCTCCCGCTTCCTCGCGCGGCTCCTCGGGCGCCTCGTCGGGCATTCCGACGGGCTCGGCGGTGGGCCCGCTCGAAGCGCCTTCAGATGCCGGGGCCAAGAGCGGCGGCGCCAGCGCAGCGCCGCCCAACTCGGACACTCGGGTGCTCTTCACCGGGCTCGACCTCGACAAAGGCACCCACCGCATCACCGTCGCCCTGGAGCCCGCCGACTCCCTTCCCGAGGACGACCAGTTCTTCAGCGTGCTCGAACGGCGCGAGCCGCGCGCGCTCGTCATCGGCGCGAACAGCAACGCTGACGACGTCTCCTACTTCGCCGCCGCGGTCGGCGCTCTGACCAACCCCCGGCTAACAGTCGAGCGCAGCGGCGCCGACGCCATGAGCCAGCGAGCGCTCGCGGACTACGCCGTTCTCGTCGTGTCGGACGTCGGCGTCCTGAACGGCGCCACGGTCGGTGCGCTCCAGCGATACCTCGAGGGCGGCGGCTCGGTGCTCATGACGCTCGGTCCGCGGGCGGCCCAGCGTGATCGCATTCCGCTCAGCGCCCACGTTCCCGAGACGCGCTCGCTCAAAGCGCAAGCCGCCAAGGCGAACGGTGAAGTCGCCGGGCGCGTGGCCGCCGTCGAGGAGAGCCATCCTGCCCTGCGCGACGCGCAGGGTTGGCGGAGCGTGCGCTTCTTCCGCTACGTGCCGGTCGCGCCCCTGCCGGACGACACCGTCCTCATTCGCTTCGAAGACGGGCATCCGCTCCTCATCGAGCGCCACGTCGGTGCAGGACGGCTGCTCGTGCTCACCTCCCCGCTCGATCGCGACTGGAGCGACCTGGCGATCCATCCCCTGTTCGTGCGCTTCATCGGCGAGGCGGCCCGCTATCTCACGGCCGCGGCGGCCGCGCCGAACACCATCGTCGGCGCCGTGCTGCCGACGGGCGTGAATGGCCGCAACGGCGCTCAAGTCTTTGATCCCAGCGGCAAGCGCGTGCTCGCCCTCGGCGACACGGCGGGACGGACGCAGCTCTTCGCCGAGCGCGTCGGCTTCTATGAAGTCCGCGGCGGCGGACGCAGTGATTGGATCGCCGTGAACTCCGACCCGCGCGAATCCGATCTCGCGCGCCTGTCGGACGCGAGCGTCGCGCAGTGGTATCGCTTGCAGACGCCCGAGCGCGCACCCGCGAACGTCCGGCAAGCGAACGCCGACACGGGCCCGCAACTCAAAGCCCTTTGGCCGTGGCTGTTGCTGCTCGCCGTCACGCTTGCGTTCGTCGAGCCGTTGGTGGCCAACTCTCATCTCCACGTGCGGCGCGGGGTGACGCCTTGAGCGCTGGAAGACGGCTCGAGCAATACCTGAGTGACGTGCGGCGACGCCTGCAGGCCGTCGTCGTGGCTCGCGCAAGTGCGGTCGTCGCGCTCACTGCGCTCTTGGTCACCGTCGCCGCGGTGTTCGTCCTCCGCAATCCCGGATTCCCGCCCGACCAGGTGAGGCTGGCGCGCATCGCTGTCGGGGTCGCGCTCATCGTCGCCGCCGCGGCCATGCTCTGGCGACCGCTCAACGCACTGCGCCTGCGCAATCAGTCGCGGACGTTCGAGAAATATCTCCCGGCGCAGAGCGGCCGCATCGAGACGTATCTCGAGCAAGCCCGTCGCCGCGATCAGGGCGAAGACACCCCGCTGATCGAACTGCTGGCGGAAGACGCCTTGTCGCTCGCCGAGAAGGAGCCCGTCAGCAAGGTCGTGCCGCCTGCGCGCTTGTGGGTGCCTGCCGCCGCTGCAATCGCAGGCATCGTGGCGCTGGCGGCATTGCTCGCGCTCGGTCGAGGCGAATGGGGCTTCGGCACGCGCAACCTCTGGTTCGGCACACCCATTCCGCGCGAACAGCTCGCGCTTCGACAAATCGCGGTCACGCCGGGCGACGCCACGGTCCGGCGCAATCAAGACGTGCCGATCCGCGCTGCGTTGAGCGGCTTCAAGGCCGATCGCGCCGAGGTCTTCGTCCGATTCGGCGACGCCAAGGAGTGGGAGCGCGCGCCCATGAAGGCGAGCGATGACGGCAAGTTCGACTTCACGCTCTA
>DASZSS010000099.1:0-15164 GCA_035548535.1 Steroidobacteraceae bacterium | reverse complement strand
GTCGAAGCCGCCGTAACCGTAGAGCAGCACGGGCTGATTGCCGTCTTTCGGCATGTCGCGGCGGTGGGTGATGAACATCGGCACGCGCGTGCCGTCCTTGCTCTTGTAGAACACCTGCTCGGTGACGTAGACGTCCGTCTTCGCGGGGATGCGCGGCGTACGCCAGGCCGTTGCCGTGTTCTTGCGCGGGTCGTAGTGATAGATGGTCGTGGGCGTTACGTAGTCCGTATACGAGAAGAACGTCTCCTCATCGCGAGACTCGCCCGAGAAACCGGCGATGCTGCCCAGACCGGCGAGCGGCACGTCGCCCACCGCGCGGCCGTCGGTCTCGAAAAGTCGCGCAACACCGTGCGCGTCCTTCACATACGTGACGATGAGCCGATCCGCGACGAGGTGCACGGTGTCGATGGTCATATCCGACTGCGGCACGACCGTCTTCCACGTGGAGGGCGCGGGTTCGGTGCGCTTCGCATTCACCGCGATCACGCGTCCCTGCGGGGCTTGGTTCGTCGTCTGGAAAAAGAGCTCATCGCCCTTCGAGCCGATGAAGAGGTACAGCGCGTCCCACTTGCTGAAGAGCTTCCGCGGCTTCGCGTTCGGCGTTTTCAGGTCGAGCACGTCGACGCCGTTCGCGATGGTGCCCTCGCTCAGCGTGATGATGAGATAGCGCCCGTCCTCCGTGACCTCCGCCTCCGGCGTGTACGTCGGAGAGTCCTTGACGACATAGACGAGCCGGTCGCGATCCTGCGGCTCGCCGAGCTTGTGGAAGTAGATATCGGGACGCCCTGCGTCGTCCCCCTTCGAGTCCTGCGGCGCGTTCGGCCGCGCGGGGTATTTACTGTAGTACACCCCAGAGCCGTCACGCGCCCATGACACGCCGAAGAACTTCGTGCGGACGATGGTATCGGGCAGATCAGCGCCCGTGTCCGCGCGCTTGAACTTGAAGATCTCCCAGTCCGTGCCGCCATCCGAAAGCGCGTAGGCGACGAGATTGCCGTCGGGGCTCGGCGTGTACTCGGCGAGGGCGATCGTCGCGTCCTTACTGGCCGTGTTCGGATCGAAGAGCACCCGGCCGTTCGACTGCAGGTCTTCGGAAACGTACAGCACGCTCTGGTTCTGCTTGCCGTCGTTCCGCGTAAAGAAGTAGCGTTTGCCCGCCTTGGTCGGCGTGTTGAAGCGCTCGTAGTTCCAGAGCTCCGTCAGGCGCTGCTTGACCCACGATCGCGCCGGAAGCGCCTCGAGACGCGGCTGGCTCAGCGCGTTCTGCGCCTTCACCCACTGTTTCGTCGCATCGGAGTCGAGCTGCTCGAGCCAGCGGTAGGGATCGGCGACTTGGGTACCGTGATAGTTGTCCACGACGTCCCCGCGCGCCGTGGGCGGATAGACCAGGGCCGTAGACTTTGTAGACGCAGTGGTGGTCGACGCGACGGATGCCGCCGCGGGCGCTTGCGCGAGGGCAGCCTGAGGCGCGGACGGCGAAGCGGTTTGCGTCGCGCTCGGCGACGCTGCGCATGCGCCGAGGAGACTCGCAATCGAGGTTGCGACGGCCATCCGCAGGTGGCTCAAGTATGTTTTCATCCCTACACTCGCGGTCGGACTCGGAAGAGGCCCGGCAGTCTAACAAACACCGACGACACCATGACCCTACCACTCATCGCGCGCGGCCTTCTCCTCGTCCTGCTAGCCTTTTTGCCCACCCTTGCGGATGCCGACATGCTGACGATCGAACGGATTTTCGCCGCACCGGACCTCTCCGGCGTGAGCCTGCGCGGCGCGCGCCTCTCGCCCGACGGACGTTACGTCGCATATCTGCGCGGCAGCGAGCAGAACAAGGACCGCCTCGACCTGTGGGCGTACGACATCCAGGCCAAGAAGCACACCCTGCTCGTCGATTCGGCGCGCCTGGTTCCGCAGGAGCGCCCGCTGTCGCCAGAAGAAGAAGCGCGGCGCGAGCGGCAGCGCATCTCGTCGCTGTCCGGCATTCTGGAATACGAATTTGCGCCGGACTCCCGTTCGATTCTCGTACCGCTCGCCGGTGATCTGTATGTCTACGATCTGCACGCAACGCCCGAGTCCGCGGTGCGCCGGATCACGACGACGGAAAGCTATGAGACCGACGCGCACTTCTCGCCGCTCGGCCGCTACGTGAGCTTCATCCGTGATCAGAACCTCGTCGTGTACGACTTGAAGAGCGGCAAGGAGCGGCAGATCACCCGCGACGGCGCGGGCCCCGTGAGCTACGGCACCGCGGAGTTCATCGCGCAGGAAGAGATGGGTCGCAACACCGGCTACTGGTGGTCGCCGGACGATCGGCGCATCGCGTTCACGCGCGTCGACGAGTCGCCTGTTGCGGAAGTGGAGCGGTTCGAGATCTACGCCGATGCCGTGAAGGTGGTGAAGCAACGCTCTCCCGCGGCGGGCGCGCGCAACGCGCTCGTCAAGCTCTTCGTCGCGAATCTCGAGAAAGACGACGACGCCGTCGAGATGGACCTTGGCGCGAATACAGACATCTATCTCGCGCGCGTCGACTGGTTCCCGGACAGCAAGTCGCTTGCCGTCCAGCGGCAGAGCCGGGATCAGAAGACGCTCACGTTGCTGCGTGCGGATGCGGCGAGCGGCAAGACGCGCGAGCTGATCACCGAGCGCAGCGACACCTGGGTCGACTTGAACGACGAGCTGACGCTGCTGAAGGAGTCGCCGCGGCTCATCTGGGCCTCGAGGCGCAGCGGGCACACGCACCTCTATCTCTATGACTACGACGGCAAGCTGCTCCACCCGCTCACGCAGGGCGACTGGGACGTCGTCGGCGAAGGCGGCGACCGCGCGATTCGCGGCGTCGACGAGCGCAGCGATACCGTCTACTTCATGTCCAACGCGGAGACGCCGCTCGAGCGGCAGCTCTACTCCGTCTCGCTGCGCTCGCCGAGCACGCCGCGCAGGATCACCGAAGATTCGGGTTGGCACGCCGTCACGATGTCGCGCGACGCACGGGTTTTCCTCGACACGTTCTCCACACCCGACCGTCCGCCGTCGCTCGTGTTGCGCACAGCCAAGGGCGAGCCGCTCGCGGTGCTGGTCGCGAACGACGTGCACTCGCTCGATCATCCGTACAACGAGTTCCTGTCGGAGCACGTTCCGACCGAGTTCGGCACGCTGAAGGCGCGTGATGGGCAGACCCTGCACTATCAGATGTTGAAGCCGAAGACGCTCGAGCCGGGCCGGCGCTATCCGGTGATCGTCGATGTCTACGGCGGCCCCGGCGTGCAACGCGTGCGACGCGCGTGGGGTGGGTACCCGCGTACCAACGAAGGATTCTTCCGCCAATACCTGGCTCAGCACGGATACGTGGTGTTCACGCTGGACAATCGCGGTTCCGGATTCCGCAGCGTGAAGTTCGAGAGCGCGCTGTATCGGCACATGGGATCGGTCGAAGTCGAGGATCAGGTCACCGGCGTGCAGTTCCTGAAATCACTGCCCTTCGTCGACCCGAGTCGCATCGGCGTGTTCGGGTGGAGCTACGGCGGTTACATGGCGCTCATGTGCATGATGCAGGCGCCGGAAGAGTTCGCGGCGGGCGTGTCAGGCGCGCCGGTCACCGACTGGCGGCTCTACGACACGCATTACACGGAGCGTTACATGAGCACGCCTCAGGACAACCCAGCCGGCTACGAGGCGGGCAACGTGCTCACGTACGCGGACAAGCTGCGTGGCCCGCTGCTGATCCTGCACGGGATGGCCGATGACAACGTGCTGTTCACGCACAGCACGACGCTGTTCAAGCGCCTGCAGGACTTGAACAAGCCGTTTGAGATGATGACGTACCCGGGAAGCAAGCATGCGCTGCTGCGGTTCGCGAGCACCGGACCGCATGCGTACGGGACGATCGTGCGTTTCTTTGACGCGAACCTGCGGGGCGGCACGCCGAGCGTGCCTGCGAGCGGAGTGACGGGGACAACGATGCGGTAGCGGAGGCGGCGGCATCTGTTGGCGGAACTGCGCAAGACACCGAACATCACTCAGGTGCAGCTCGCCGAGACGCTCCATGTTCCGCCTGACGCGCGAGGAGGCCGAGCTTTCAAGATCACAGTCTGTGATCTTGAACCTCGGCCGTGGCCAGAACATCGCGGAAGTTTTGCGGGCCAGCACCGATGAACTGCTCTGCCGGAAGGCACCGGCCGCGCGCAGCAACGGCACCAGCATCAAGAACCGCCGTCTGTGCCGCCGCATGCAGGAGATCGAGAAGCTTCCCGCCGCGACCAGGAGGCGCTCCTGGGCACCATCGAAGCGTGTATTTCCAAGTCGGTTTGAGGTTGAAGACCATGAACGTACGCGTCGATGAAGCACTCATCGAGAAGCTCCAGAGCCTGCCGCCGCAGCAGCGCGCGGAAGTGGAGGATTTCATCGACTTCCTGAAGGCGCGCCAGGAGCGCGTCCGCAGCGACGCCGCGCGGCGCCTAGGCGAAGCGTTTGCGAAGCTGGATGCCTTGAACCAGCCGGCGCCTTCCCCGGAGGACATCCAGGCCGAGATCGACGCCGCGCGCGCCGAACGACGTTCCCCGCATGCGGATCGTCGTTGACACCAACACCGCGATCTCGGGCCTTCTCTGGCAGGGTCAGCCGCGCCAGATCGTCGATCTCATCCGCGCTCGCACGCACTCGCTCTGCGTGAGCATGGCCCTTCTTGCCGAGCTTGCCGAAGTGATCGCGCGGCCGAAGTTCGCCCAGCGCATTCAGGCGGCCGGGCTCTCCGCCGCCGCGCTCGTGCAGGATTACACGCGCCTCGCGGAGATCGTCGAGCCTGCGCCCCTGGCCAAGCCCGTGAGCCGCGATCCCGACGATGATGTCGTCCTCGCCACCGCGCTCGCCGCGCGCCAACCTTATCGTCTCCGGCGATCAGGACCTGCTCGTCGTTGGCTCCTTCGCCGATGTCCGCATCCTCAACGCCGCTGAGGCCCTGCGCGTGCTCGGCTGATCGGCCGAGCAAGTAGCGGCACCGCATCCACATCAAGAGCAGCACCGATCTCGCTCAGCATTTGGATCGTCTTTTCCGAGAAGTAGAGCCCTGCAGGCTCTTCCCCTTGATCGAACTCGAGCACAACGTGCGCCAGCATCAGCCCCCGTACTCGAACTTGACCGAGGTGACTGGATCGTCTGAAAAGAGGCACTGCACGCCCAACTCCTACGAACGGCTGTGTCGTTTGGAGAAATCGCGCAGCTTCTCTACTGCAGCTCTGCTACGAATATCTCATCTGACGGCCGCTTTTGTGCGTAAGGCCGCGTGCTCACCGCGTGATTCTCGCGGCGATCTGGCAGCGGATAGCGATTGGCCGAACCGCTCGCCCTTCGCCCGCCGGCAGAGCACGCTGCGAGTCCCCAAGCGCATTCAAAAAGTGCCGGGATTTGCCAATTAACCGTCAACGCCCCTTACGCGTTGAACGCCAGCCTCAACCCCGCCCTCGGCCACCGCGTCTTGAACAGCCTTCCCGTGCTCGCGGCCGTGATCCACGCGTCGCGCATGTCGGGCCCGCCGAAGCAGATGTTCGTCGTCACGGGATCCGGCACAGGGAAGTGCTCGTACACGCCGCTCGGCTCGAACGTCGTGATGCCGCCGTTCCACAGCGTCGCCACGCAAATGCGACCGCTCTGCTCCACCGCAAGACTGTCGAGCCATTGATAGCCCGGAAGCTGGCACACCACGCGACCCGGCGCCGTCGAGGTCTGCGGCTCCATCACGCCTGGCGCGGGCAAGTCGACCTCGTACAGGCGCCCCATCATGCAATCCGCCCAATAGAGTTTGCGCTCGTCGGGCGACAAGCCGATGCCGTTCGGTGAGATCTGCGCGGAGCGCCAGCGGATGATCTGCGAGCCATCCGGCCGCGCGTAGTACACGCCCCCGAGATGGCGGTGCTCGCCGTCGTTGAAGCCGAGGCACGTGAACCAGAACCCGCCGGTGCTATCGAAGACGAGATCGTTCGGGCTGTTGAGCGGCTTGCCGTCGCACGAGTCGTACACGGTCGTGTAACGACCGGTGCGCACATCGACACGTTGGATGCAGCCGCCGCGATAGATCGGCGGCGGACCGGCGGGCAAGTGGGTGTCGCCCGGCTCCCACTCCCATGCGCCGCCGTTGTTGCAGACGTAAACCGCGCCGTCGGGACCGATCGCCGCGCCGTTCGGACCGCCACCGAGCTCCGCGATCGTCGTGCGACGTCCGTCCGCCGTCACGCGCGTGAGCGTGCCGCGCCGGATCTCGACGAGGACGATCGAGCCGTCCCCCATCGCGATCGGCCCCTCCGGAAACTGTAACCCTTCCGCGACTTGTTGCATGTTCGCCCCCGTGTAAATCCGCGCGGCTCCGCGTCGCCCGAGCGCGGGAACGCACCTTGCTCCAAGCCTATGCGCAGCCGGCGCAAGCATCTGCACTACTCAACCGGCAGCTAACACAACGTCCGCAGTGTAGCGGGGCACGTAACTTTTGAAGGTGGAGAGCATCGCATGAAGGTCGGCATTCTCGCTGGCGGCGTGGGCTCACGTCTCTCCGAAGAGACGGTGGCCCGCCCCAAGCCGATGGTGGAGATCGGGGGTCGCCCGATCCTGTGGCACATCATGATGTACTACGCCGCCTACGGCTTTACCGACTTCACCATCGCGCTCGGTTACAAAGGCGAGCAGATCAAGCGCTACATGGCCGATTACTGCGCGCTCGCGTCCGACGTCCACGTCGATCTCGCGAAGGGCGAGGTGAAGCCGCACCAGAACGGGCACGCGCACAACTGGACCATCGATCTCATCGATACGGGTCAGGGCACCAACACCGGCGGCCGCATCAAGCGACTCGCGCCGCATCTCGGCAACGGCACGTTCATGCTGACGTGGGGCGACGGCGTCTCCACCGTCGACCTGCACCGCCTGCTCGCCTTCCATCGCAGCCACGGCAAGCTCGCAACCGTCACGGCGGTACGGCCGCCGTCCCGCTTCGGGCGCCTCGAGATCGATGACGACAATCGCGTCGCGCGCTTCGATGAGAAGCCGCTCGCGGGTGAAGCGTGGATCAACGGCGCCTTCTTCGTGCTCGAGCCCGGCATCTTCCGCTACATCGAAGGCGATGCGACGCAGTTCGAGAAGGAGCCGCTCGAGAACCTCGCGAGGGACGGCGAGCTCATGGCATACCGGCACGACGGCTTCTGGCAGTGCATGGACACCATTCGCGACAAGGTGAAGCTCGAAGCACTCTGGGACAGCGGCGACGCGCCGTGGAAGGTCTGGAAATGAAGAAGATGAAGGTGCTGCTCACGGGGCACGACGGTTACATCGGCCGCGTCCTCACGCCGATGCTGCTCGAGCGTGGTCACGAAGTGACCGGCGTCGACACCTATCTCTACGAGGGTTGCGGCTTTCCCGCCGAAGAGCCGCCCATTCCCGTGCTGCGCAAGGATGTCCGCGACCTCCAGGTCGAGGAGCTGCGCGGCTTCGACGCGGTGTTGCATCTCGCCGGCATCTCGAACGATCCGCTCGGCGATCTCGCCAGCGACACGACGTACTCGATCAACCATCGCGCCTCTGTGCGCCTGGCAAAGCTCGCCAAGCAAGCCGGAGTGCCGCGGTTCGTGTTCTCCTCTTCGTGCAGCAACTATGGCGCGGCCGGCGACGACTTCCTCGACGAGTCGGCGTCGTTCAACCCCGTGACGCCGTACGCGCAGAGCAAGGTCTGGACGGAGCGCGATGTCGCCCCGCTCGCGAGCGACACGTTCAGCCCGACGTTCCTGCGCAGCGCGACCGCCTACGGCGCGTCGCCGCGGCTGCGCGGCGATCTCGTCGTCAACAATCTCACGGGCCACGCCTTCACGACCGGGCGCGTGCTCATCAAAAGCGACGGCATGTCGTGGCGGCCGCTGGTACACATCGAAGACATCTCACGAGCGTTCGTGGCGGTGCTCGAAGCGCCGCGCGAGCTCGTCCACAACGAGGCGTTCAACGTCGGCTGCACGTCCGAGAACTATCGCGTGCGCGAAGTGGCGGACATGGTCGCCGAGATCGTGCCGGGCTCGGAGGTCACCTACGCCGCGGGCGCCAGCCCGGACACGCGCAACTACCGCGTGAACTGCGACAAGATCGCCGCGCGTCTGCCCGCATTCAAGCCAGTGTGGACGGTGCGAAAAGGCATCGAGCAGGTCTACGAGAGCTACAAGCAGAACAAGTTGACCGCCGAGCAATTCCTCAGCGGCCAGTTCATTCGCCTGAAGCGGGTGACGGACTTGCAGAAGCGCGGGCTGCTGGACGAGATGCTGGCGTGGTGCGAGGGGCGGAACCGTGCAGCTTAGTACGCGCTCGAACGGCAGCGACGTGCGCGGCAATGGCGCGGCCAGGCGCGAGGCGCATTGTCGCTCGTGCGGCGGCACGCACCTGACCCTGTTCCTGTCGCTCGGAAACTTGCCTCTCTCGGACGGGTTCATCTCGCAGGAGCAGCTCGCGCGCACGAGCGAGGACGCGCGCTATCCGCTCGACGTCGCGTTCTGCAGCGACTGCGCGCTCGTGCAGATTCTGGACACGGTGCCGCCGGAGGTACTCTTCGATCCGGACTATCCGTACTTCTCGTCCTTCACCGATTCACTGCTGAAGCACTCGGAGGCGCACGTCGCGGAGCGCATCGCGGATCGCAAGCTCGGCAAAGACAGTCTCGTCGTCGAGCTCGCGAGCAATGACGGCTACCTCCTGCAGTACTACGCGAAGCAAGGCATCCCCGTGCTCGGCATCGACCCGGCGCCGGGCCCCGTCGAGGCCGCGCGCAAAAAGGGCATCGATACGCGCCTCGCGTTCTTCGGTCGCGAGTACGCTCGCGAGCTGGTCGAAAAAGAGGGCATCCAGGCCGATGTGATCCACGCCAACAACGTGCTCGCGCACGTGGCGGATACGAACGGCTTCGTCGCGGGCATCGAGACCCTGCTGAAGGACGATGGGCTCGCGGTGATCGAGGCGCCCTACGTGCGCGATCTCATCGAGCACGGCGAGTTCGACACGATCTATCACGAGCATCTCTGCTACTTCTCGGCCACTGCGCTCGACAACCTGTTCCGCCGTCACGGCCTGCACGTGAATCGTCTCGAGAAACTGAGCATTCACGGCGGCTCGCTGCGCATCTTCGTCGGCAAGCAGGACCGGCCCGATGAGACGGTGAAGGAGTATCTCGCCACCGAGAAGCAACTCGGCATGGACCAGCCGAAGTACTACGCGGATTTCTCGGAGCGCGTCAGCACCCTCCGCAGCGAGCTCGCCGGGTTGCTCGGCGACCTGAAGAGGCGCGGCGCCCGCATCGTTGGATATGGCGCGGCGGCGAAGGGCACCATCATGCTGAACTACGTCGGCATCGGCCGCGACGTGCTGGACTTCGTCGTCGACCGCAACACGTACAAGCAGGGCCGCTACGTACCCGGCGTGCGGCTGCCGATCGAGTCGCCCGCGCGCATTCTCGAGACGCAGCCGGACTACGTCCTGATCCTGCCGTGGAATTTCAAGGAAGAGATCATGGACCAGCAGTCCGAGTACCGCATGCGCGGTGGCCGTTTCATCGTGCCCGTCCCGCGCCCCACGATTCTCTAGGCCGCTGTCTCAAAGGGGTCGTTCATGGCCACGCCGCTGAACCACGTGCACCGGGCGCCGCTCGCCGGTGTCGATCAATGTCAGGCCTGCGGCGGCACGGCGCTCGATGTCTTCTACACCGCGCGCAACGTACCGGTGCACAGTTGCCTGATGCTGCCGACGCGCGAGCAGGCGCTCGCCTTCCCGACGGGCGACATCGAGCTCGCGTTCTGCAAGGACTGTGGTTTCATCGGCAACATCCGCTTCGATGTCGCGACCAATCGCTACAGCGCGGACTACGAGGAGACCCAGGGATTCTCGCCGCGCTTCCGCAAGTTCCTCGACGAGCTGTGCGATGCGCAGATTGCGGAGCACGGCCTGAAGGCCGGCATGTCCCTGCTCGAGATCGGCTGCGGCAAAGGCGAGTATCTGGTGACGCTCTGCGAACGCAGCGGCGCGCGCGGCATCGGCTTCGACCCGAGCTACCGCCCGGAGCGCACGCAGAGCCCGGCCGCAAGCCGCATCGAGTTCGTGCGCGATCTCTACGGGCCGAAGTACACGCACGTGACGGCCGACTACATTGCCTGCCGGCACACGCTGGAGCACATCGGCCCGGTGCACGAGTTCATGACCCTGATCCGCCGGACGATCGGCGATCGCAAGGATGTGCGCGTGTTCTTTGAGCTGCCGGACATGGAGCGGGTGCTCGCCGACGGCGCTTTCTGGGACATCTACTACGAGCACTGCACGTACTTCACGCGCGGCTCGCTCGCGCGCCTCTTTCGCGCGACCGGCTTCGACGTGACCTCGCTCTACAAGGTGTACGACGGACAGTACCTCGTCATCAACGCCGTGCCGGCGGACGGCCCCACCGAGCCCCGGCTCGCCGAGGAGGATGATCTCGCGCATACCGCGGCGCTCGTCGAGCGGTTCCGCGACACCGTCGCGAAGCGCATCCGCGAGCTGTCCGAGGCCGCGCGGCGCTGGCAGAACGAGGGCAAGACGCTCGCGATCTGGGGCTCGGGCTCGAAGTGCGTCGCGCTGCTCTCCGCACTCGGCGCCAATGCCGCGCCCGCCGCGATCGTGGACGTGAATCCGCACAAGTACGGCAAGTTCCTCGCCGGCACGGGTTACGAGATCCGCAACCCGGATGTGCTCGCGCAGATCCGGCCCGACGTCGTCATGATCATGAACTCCATCTACACCGATGAGATCCGCGCCGAGCTGCAACGCCGCGGCCTGAACCCCGAGCTGGTTCCGCTATGAGCGCATCCGCCCGGGACCTGGGCTTCCCGCATCTGCCCCTGCCCTCACAGGTGCTGGACTGGCGCGCGCTGAACGAGCTCGCGGATGCGCGGCGCGACGAATATCGCGCGGCGCGGCCGTTCCCGCACATCGCGCTCGACGACCTGTTCGCGCCCGCGTTGCTCGATCAGGCCATCGCCGAGCTGCCGGGCGCGACGGCGAACTGGACGACGTACGACAACAAGAACGAAGCCAAGCAGGTGTGCTCCGACGCGACCGTGTTCGGGCCTGCCGCCGAGATCATCACGCACGCGCTGAACAGCGCGCCGTTCCTCGACTTCCTCGAACGGCTCACGGGCATCCCGGCACTGATTCCCGACCCGCACCTGCGCGCGGCCGGCTACATGAAAGTGCGCCCCGGCGGCTTCCTCGGCCTGCACTACGACTTCGCGACGCAGAAGGAATTGAAGCTCGATCGCCGGATCAACGCGCTGCTGTATCTCAATCGGGACTGGCGCAGCGAATGGGGCGGGCAGCTCGAGCTGCACTCGAACGATCCGCTCGAGGCGCCGGCGCACGAGGAGAAGCTGATCGAGCCGATCTTCAATCGCCTCGTGATCTTCAACACGCCGAACGCGCTGCACGGTCACCGCCGGCCCATTCAGTGTCCGCCGGGCCGCGCACGCCTGTGTCTCTCGTGGTTCTACTACACCGCACCGCCGGTGCCGGGCTGGGCGGCGCGGGCGCGGCCGGTGGTGTTCCCGGGCCTGGGTCAATTCAACTGGGCCCGCTCGGCGACCCTGTGGGCGAATCGACTGGTACCACCGATTTTGTTCGACGCGGTTCGCGCCCTGCGCGGGAAGCAATGACACCCTCGTAGACGTGCTCGAGCCGCTCGGCCGCCTGTCCCCAGCTGTAGCTCGCGACCACGTGCTCGCGCGCCGCGCGCCCGAGCTCCTGCGCAAATTGCGGATTGGCTGCGAGGCGCAGGATCGCCTTCGCGAACGCGTCCGCGTCGCCGTTCTGAACCACGAGGCCGGTGCGCTCGTGCTCGATGACCTTCGCCGAGCCCGCGCTCGACACGATGGCCTTCCCCGCAGCCATGTAGTTGAGCAGCTTCTGCGGTATGCCGGGACATTGCGTGCGCGGTAACACAGCCATTGCCGCACCGGCGAGCCGCTCGGGCAAGCTCTCGAAGTTGTCGGGTATCACCTCGATGGCGTCGCGGATCCCGAGTCGCGCCACTTGCGGCGCGTAGGGCTTGAAGCTCGAGCTGACGGAGAACACGAGGCGCAGGTCTCTGCGCTGACCCCAGGCGCGGGCGAACGCATCGAGCAACAGGTCCACGTCCTGATAGGGGGCGAGCGTGCCGCTGTAGATGATGCGGACGACGCCATCGCTCGGCGGCGGCGGCACGATGAAGCGCTCGACCTCGACGCCGTTCGTCACGACGGTCACCTGATCCGGGCGCATCCCGTGATGGTCGATGAGCCGCGATTGAATGTCGCTCGTCACTGCTACCACGTGATCCGCCTGTCGCGGCAAGAAGGCGTCGAACCAGGAGCCGATGCGCTGTACGACGGAGCGACTGCGCTTCGGCCCGTAGCTCGGCAGCTCCGATGCCAGCATCGTGTGGGCGTCGTAAACGATCGGCAGCCGGGTGTGCAGGCGCGACGGTAGCGCGGCGAGCAGACCCTCGACGTGATGCGCGTGAATCACGTCGAAATTCCCGCGCGCCAGCACGCGCCACAGCTTGAATGCGAGCGCCGGGTCGTACACCGCGAGCTTCGTGAAAGTCGGACCCGCGGGCAGTTGGTAATACTGCGGCTTGCCGAAGATCCGATGCACCGGAAACTCGAACGGCTGCTGATCGTCCGCGATGTGATATGTGATGAGCTCGACCTGGTGCCCGCGGCTCCACAACGCATGTGACAAGCGCTCGATCCTCAGCGGCGTGCCACGGCGCGCGGGCATCGGGCACGCGGCCACCATGGCGATGCGATACCGCGCGCTCGGTCCCCGCGCGCGCATCGGAAGACGATCGTTGAGCGACGCGACGGCGTTCATCTAGCGACGCTCCTTCAGGAAGTGACCCGGTGCCGCGCCGAATATCCTGGTCTTGAGACTTTCCGCGCGGCCCGGCGCACTGGGCGCGACGACCGCCAGCAGATCGACGGCGGCGCGCAGCGCGTTCCAGTTCGTGGCCCACCAATGGCTCAACACGCCGTAGCAGCGCATGCGATCGGTGAAGCTCAGACGCTCTTCGCGCACGAGCTTCATGTACTCAGCGTACAGCCGCCACGTCGGGAACGTAATCCGGCCCTTGAGCGTGGCGTCGTGCCACGTGCGGCGCTGGGTGGCGCTCACCTGCCGCCGGGTGTATCGATTTCCATGCTCGCGCATCTCGACCAGCGGCTCGGGGATCTGGATGAAGCGCCCGCGCAGCGCCATCTGTGCGAGGAGCGCGCGGTCGGCACCGTGAAACGAGCCGTGGAGCAGCGAGTGCTTCAGCGCATCCCGGCGGAACAGCCCGAAGAAGTCGACGCAGGAGTGCGAGGACAAGACCATCAGCGCGAAGCGCGCCGCGGGCGACGGCAGATCGACCTTCGCAAGCCCGCTGTCATAGTCGCCGATCGTGACGCCCTGCGCGTCGATGTAACGGACGACGGTGTTGCACAGAACGGCATCCGGGCGCTCGTCGAGCGCGCGAGCCGTGACTTCCAAGTAGCGCGGCGTCAGCCGATCGTCGTGGGCGAGCCATTTGAAGTACTGGCCGCGCGCCATCTGGAACGCGAGGTTGTAGTTCGGCGCCGCCCCGAGGTTGCGAGGATTGCGGAAATAGCGCACGCGCGCGTCGCTCGCGGCGAAGTGGGCGCAGATCTCGGCGGTACGGTCGGTGGAGGCGTTGTCCTGGATGATCAGCTCCAGATCCGTCAGCGTCTGCGCCAGCACGGAACCGATTGCGTCCGCCAGAAAGTTCTCGCCGTTGTAGACGGGCATCCCCACGCTCACGCGCGGCGCGGCGGAAGTCTTCGGGTCTAGCGTGCGAGTCATGATGCCCCGCTCAGGGTGCTGTAGACGTTTCGGAGCTGGCGGGCCGGAGAATCCAGCCGAACCTAGCCTCGGCAGAGACTGCCTTCAGCACGTCTCATGCCAGCGAGCAGCTCAAGGTTGCGCAGACGCGCAATTCGCGCGTGAGGCGCGGGACTGCGGTCCCGGAAAGGCGGGTGAAGGCCACCTCAGAGCCAAACTTCACGCGTTCCCGTGCGCCTTTCGGCCTGAAATGCGCGGCCGCGGGGCCTGTTCGCCGCGCCGGAGGACCCCGTGAAATCGAAAGCGACTGGATAATTGTTCACGGCCGCCGCGTGCTTTTGAAAGAACGCGCATGGGGCCAGCGACCGGCACGAGCCGCAAACCTGCCAACGGCTTGGTTTCGCGGTGTGAGAGGGCGGATTTGGTGGGCGCGCGGGGCTTACAGAAATTTACGCGGGGCTTACAGAAATTTAATCTTCGGGCCGATCGAGGGTGCCGGCACATCTGACCTGACGTGCGCTCGCCACGGCGGCGTGTCTCCGCGCCGATTGCGGCAGTTACCCCGGAGCGACGCGGCTCGTGTGATCTTCGCGCCGCCGACGCCGAGCCCTTGCCCGACAGCGGCGTCAGCCACATCGGGCGACGATGCGCGAACGCTTGCTCGCGCCGGGCTTACGGACATCTTCCCGCCGGGCTCTTGCCCGACAGCGGCATCGCCCATCGGCGACGATGCGCGAACGCCTATTCGCGCCGCGCTTAGGGAAACTTGATCTTCCCGCCGCCCACGCCGAGCCCTTGCCCGGCAGCGGCGTCACCCACATGGGGCCACGATGCGCAACGCCTGCGCGCGCCACGCTTACGGAAATTTGATCTTCCCGCCACCGGGCCCGGGTCCCGGCCCGATCCCGGCGCCGCCCACATCCGGCACGACGATGCGCGAGGCCTGCTCGCGCCGCATCTCGCGCGCCTCGTCGATCGCCTGCTCGAGGGCTGCTTTCACGCCGTCGGGAAATTTCGCGATCGCTTCGGCGAGCGACGCGGCCTCGATGTCGAACACCAGCGGCAGCACGCCCGCCGGCGTGAGGAGCTGCGTCTGCCCCGAGTACAACGTCGGGCGAGAAGGATCATCGGCCCCCTCGGCGGTGATCGGGCGCAGGCGGCGAATGGTCCCGGCACGCCGATCGGTGAAGATTTCTTCCTGGTAGAGAGTGGTGGGGTCCAGCTTGACCTCAGGGAGATCGGGCTGCGATGCCATGGCGTGCTTCCTCGTTGAACGGTTGCGCCCCGCGCAGCAGGGCTTCGATGAACGG
>DASZSS010000098.1:0-4616 GCA_035548535.1 Steroidobacteraceae bacterium | reverse complement strand
AAGGTGCTGCGGCCCATCGAGGGCTCGCCGGCCGACCAAGCCGGCATGCAGTCGGGCGATCTGATCGTGAAGATCGACGGCAAGGATGTCGGCGCGGATCTCGCGGGCGCCATCGCCCAGATGCGCGGCCCCGCCGGGAGCCACGTGCATCTCACCGTGCGCCGCCCGACGACGGGTGAGCTGCTGGATTTCTCCCTGCGCCGCGCGAAGGTGGACGTGCGCAGCGTCTCCGGGACGACGCTCGAGCCGGGCTACGGTTACGTGCGCATCACGAGCTTCAGCGAGACGACCGCGGACGATGTCGCGCGCGCCATCGCGACGATCAAGCGTGACAATCCCAAGGGTCTGCGCGGGCTCGTGCTCGACCTGCGCAACAATCCCGGCGGCGTGCTCGAAGCCGGCGTCGCCGTCGCCGACGCGTTCCTGAACGACGGCGTGATCGTCACCGCGGATGGCCGCACACCCGATGCGCGCTTTCGGATGGAAGCCACGCCCGGCGACCTGATCGACGGCGCGGAGCTCGTGGTGCTGGTCAACGGCGGCTCGGCGTCCGCCGCGGAAATCGTGGCCGGCGCGCTGAAGGATCACAATCGCGCCGAGCTCATCGGTCACAAGACCTACGGCAAAGGCTCCGTGCAGACGGTGATGCCGCTGTCCCACGGCGGCGCCATCAAGCTCACGACCTCGCGCTACTACACGCCTTCGGGTGTTTCAATCCACGGCAAGGGCATCAACCCCGACATCATTGCAGAAGGGCCGGAGCTCGCGCCGGCAGAGATCCGCGTGAGCAGCAAGCCGAGCCTGCCGCTCGCCGCCCGCGATCGCGAGATCCAGCTCGCGCTCGACACGCTGAAGTCGCACCAGCAGTTCCCCGGGCGCGTGGCGCGGACCGACCCGCTCGCCGTCCACAAATAGCCTGTGGCTTTCCAGGGGCTTCGGCCCCGAAGGCTGACCCGACGGGCCCCGCTTGCGCGGGGCCTTTCGTTTTTCGCGTAAGCTGTCGGGCCTTCATCGGTACGGCGAGGCTTGCGCTTGGACTTGATTCTGTGGTTCGTGGACCTCGTCCTCCACCTCGACAAGCATCTTCTCGAGCTGCTGCAGCAGTTCGGCCCTTGGATCTACGTGATCCTGTTCGTGATCATCTTCGCGGAGACGGGGCTCGTCGTGACGCCGTTCCTGCCAGGCGATTCGCTGCTATTCGCCCTCGGCGCACTGGCCGCGGTGGACACCACCGGCACGCTGAACGCGCCGCTCATCTCGTTGCTGCTCGCGCTCGCGGCAGTGTTGGGTAACACGGTCAACTACCAGGTGGGGCGCGCCATCGGGCCGCGGGCCTTCACGGGCCGTGTGCGCTTCCTGAAAGTGGAGCATCTGCGCCGTACCGAGGAGTTCTTCGAGAAGTACGGCCCCATGACGATCGTCGTCTCGCGCTTCATGCCGATCATCCGCACGTTCGCGCCGTTCGTGGCCGGCATCGGGCGCATGGCGTACGTGCGCTTCCAGGGCTACAACATCCTCGGCGGCGTCTCGTGGGTGATGCTGTTCATCTGGGGCGGGTATCTCTTCGGCAACATCCCCGTGATCAAGAACAATTTCGGCATCGTGACGATCCTGATCATCGTCGTGTCGGTGATGCCCGCGATTATCGCGGTGCTGAAGCGCAGGCGCGCTCCCGCGACTTACTGATTCGCCACCGTGACGCGGTTACGGCCCGCGTGCTTGCTCGTGTAGAGCGCCGCGTCGGCGTCGCGCATCATGGCCGCCGCGGCAGCCTCGACGCTCATGGGCGCTTTCGGCAGCCCCGCCACGCCGAAGCTCGACGTCACGGTGAGCGCACCCGTCGAAATCGGCATCGGTCGCTCGGCGCACGCGGCGCGCACCTTCTCCGCCGCGACGGCCGCACCGGAGCAATCGGTCTCGGGCAGCACGATCGCGAATTCCTCGCCGCCGTAGCGGGCGATCCAATCGCTCGGGCGGATGAGCGACTTGGCGAGCTCCGCGAAGCGCTTCAGCACCTCGTCGCCGCTCGCGTGGCCGCGCTCGTCGTTGATGAGCTTGAAGCGATCGATGTCCGCCATGATCACCGCGAGCGGCCGATCGTAGTGCTGCGCACGCTCGACTTCCTTCAGGAGCTGATCGTTCAGGTAGCGCCGGTTGTAGGTGCCGGCGAGCGGATCGGTGATCGACAGTAGCTGGATCTTCTCGTTGGCCTCGCGCAGCGACTGCTCGAGTTTCACGATGCGGCTGCCGGCGGAGAGGCGCGCTAGCAGCTCCGCCTGATTGGCCGGCTTGCGCACGTAGTCGTTGGCGCCCGCGCCGAGACCCACGACGAGATCGTCCGTCGTGAGATGACCGGTGAGCAGCAGGATGTAGATGTACGTGTTCAGGTTCGCAGCCCGCACACGCTTGCACAGCGTGGGGCCGTCCATGCCGGGCATGTCCCAGTCGGTCAGCAGGATGTGATACTGGCCCTCGAGAATCTTCGTGAGCGCCTGCTCGCCGTTCTCCGCGGTGTCGACGAGGTACCCGGCACGCGAGAGCTGGCGCTCCAGCATCAGGCGCTGCGTCGGCTCATCCTCGACGAGCAGCAGGCGGAACTTCTCTTCCGTGCCGTTCATGCCGCCATCTCCGCCGTGACGTAGCCCGCCGCATCCGTGTAGGCGCGGCGCAAGGAATCCAGTGCGGCGCGCAGCTCGGGAAACGGCTTCTCTTTCGCGTCCTTCTCGAGCGTCGCGGCCATCTTGGCGAGCTCGTGCGCGCAGATGCTCGAGCTTCCGCCTTTGAGCTTGTGCGCCATGGCGCTCAGCACCGCGCGATCGCCCGCGGTCAGCGCGCGCTCGAGCTCCTCGACGATGCGGGCGCTGCTCTCGACGAACGTCTCGCACAGCTCGTTCATGAATTCGCGATCGTCGCCGACGATCGTGCGGAGCTGATCCAAGTCGACGGGCTTCGTGGCCAATGCGGGTGCCGGCGTGGGGGATTGCGCGGCGGCGGCTTGCGGCGGAACGCCCGTGCGAAAGCCATAGCGGTCGAGCGTTTCGCAGAGCCGCGGCAGCTCGAGCGGCTTCGCGAGCATCGCGTCCATGCCGGCGGCCGTGCAGCGTTCCAGCTCGTCCGTCATCGCGCTCGCCGTGAGGGCAATGATCGGCACGTGCTGCCCGGGCAGCTCGCGCGAGCGAATGGTGCGTGCCGCGGTGAGGCCATCCATCACCGGCATCTGCACATCCATCAGCACCAGCCCGAATTGATCCCGGAAGTATTCATCGACGCCGCGTTGACCGTTCTCGGCCACGACCACTTCGCAACCGAGCCGCTGCAGGAACCGCTTCGCGACCTGCTGATTCACGACGTTGTCTTCGACGACCAGCACCTTGCCTTTGTACTGACCCATGCCCTGCTCGACGGCCAGCGAATTGCGCGTGACGAGGCCCTGATGACGCCCCGTTTGCGCCTCCTGTTCGCGCTCGAGCACGCGCTCGATGCACGCGCGCAGCTCGGTGCCGCGCACCGGCTTCGTCATGTAGGCCGCGTACCCGGCGCGCACGAGATTGCTCACATTGCCGTGCCGATCCACGGAGGTCAGCAGGATGAGCGGCGTCGTCGCGAGCGCCGGTGCGGACTTCACGCGCGTCGCGAACTCCACGCCGTTGCTGTCCGGCATCTCGTCGTCGGCGATCACGATGTCGAACGGATTGCCGGACTGCTGCGCCTCGCGCAGCGTCTTGATCGTTTCCGCCGCGGTCGCCGCGGTCACCACGTCGAAGCCGACGGGCTGCAGTTGTCCGCAGAGCACGCGGCGATTGGTGGGATTGTCGTCCATCACGAGCACGCGCTTGCCGCGCGTGATCACGCGCGAGGTCGACACCGGGTCCGCGGCGTCGTAGATCGCTTCGAACGGCAGCGAGAAGGTGAACACCGAGCCGCCGCCCGGGCGCGAGGAGACATCGATCTTGCCGCCCATGAGATTGACGAGCCGGCGCACGATCGCGAGCCCAAGCCCCATGCCGCCGTAATTGCGCGTGCTCGAATCGTCCGCCTGGACGAACGGCTCGAAGAGCCGCGCCACGATCTCTTCCGGCATGCCGATGCCCGTATCGCGCACCTCGAAGCTGAGCAGCGCGCGCCCGTTCTGGAGCGCGAGCGGGAAGACCTCGACGACCACCTCGCCCTGCTGGGTGAACTTGATCGCGTTGCTGATCAAGTTGGTCAGCATCTGGCGCAGCCGTGTCGGATCGCCGAGCACGCGATCGGGCACGCCGGGATCGACGTTGATGATGAGCTCGAGCTCCTTCGCGGCCGCATGCACGGCCATCGCCATGGCGACGTCCTCGACGCAGTCGCGCACGTGGATCGGCACCCGCTCGATCTCGAGCTTGCCGGCTTCGATCTTCGAGTAGTCGAGGATGTCGTTGATGATGCCGAGAAGCGTGGTCGCGCTCGTGCGAATGGTCTCCGCGAACTCGCGCTGCGCCGAAGTGAGCGGGGTGTCGAGCAGCAGCTCGGTCATGCCGATCACGCCGTTCATCGGCGTGCGGATCTCGTGACTCATGTTCGCGAGGAAGTTGCCCTTCGCGCGGATCGCGGCGGCTTCCGCGTCCTTCGCGGCGATGCGCGCT
>DASZSS010000097.1:0-37946 GCA_035548535.1 Steroidobacteraceae bacterium | reverse complement strand
ATGGCCCACTTTGCGGGCGTAAATCTCGTAAACCTTGCCCTGGTTCACAAAGAGCACTTTGAAAATGTGACTGGCGGCCATGGGGTCCGTAGGGGGCGGTCTGCTAATTTAGGGGTGGCATTATATGTCTCGCGCGCGCTGAGGATGCGGAGTTACCGCGCACACGGGGCTGTAGCGCCACCTTGGATCGGGGAAGTAACAGGAGAAGCCCAGACGGGCAGCCATGGCGCTCCGCCTGCGCGTAGTTAGTGATCATCGGCGGTCGCTCGGCGACCGCGCCAGCATCGTCTTCGGCGTCGGCGGCGGCACCATCGGCCGCTCCGCCGACAATGATTGGGTGCTGCCGGACCCATTGCGCTATGTGTCCGCGCACCACGCCCGCATCAGCTTCAGGCAGGGCGCGTACATCCTCGAGGACCTCAGCACCAACGGCGTGTACGTCAACGACGCGGAGAAGCCGCTCGGCAAACAGGCCTCGCACAAGCTGCAGAATGGCGACTTGCTGCGCTTCGGCGACTACCAGGTCGCCGTTGCCATCGACGCGGAGGCGCAGCAGGCCGAGGGCGTGGAAGCGAGCCACACCACCGGCAGCACGCCCGGCGTACCCACGAGCATTCTGAACCTGCGCACCGTGGGCCGGGCCG
This sequence comes from Steroidobacteraceae bacterium, assembly GCA_035548535.1. Lineage (GTDB taxonomy): Bacteria > Pseudomonadota > Gammaproteobacteria > Steroidobacterales > Steroidobacteraceae > JADGHX01. The sequence goes on along the minus strand of DASZSS010000097.1, from coordinate 37,302 downwards.
CGCAGACCGACATCGGCGCGTCGCTCGATCTCGACGCGCTGCTGATTCCCGACACGTCGCCGCCGACGCCCGCGCCGGTGGTCGACATCGCCGCGAGCGGCACGGGCAGCGGCGCGTTCCATCCCGTGAACGCCTACGGCCAGGCGGTGGCGCGCATTCCGCGGCCGGTGGACACCACCGCGCCCGCGGAGGACCCGGAGCCCGACGAGCAGGAGATCGCGCGCCGCATCGCGAAACTCGCGCGGGCCGTCGAGCGCAACCCGCGCGCGGACGCCAGCGCGCCCGCGCTGTACGACGTGCAGAGCGGCCTGCAGGCCTTCTGCCGGGGCGCCGGCATCGACGCCGAGCGGCTGCCCAAGGACGCGCAGACGCGGCTCATGCACCTCGTGGGTCAGCTCTTCCGCGAAGCGTTCGTCGGGCTGAAAGATCTCGAGCGCTCGCGCAATGAAGTCCGCAACCGCTTCCGCATCGAGATCCCGCAGGACGCGGACGATCCGCGCCCCTCGCTCGGCAAGATGACCCTCGAGGACCTCCTCGTCGAGCTGCTTCACCAGCACGAGGTGCGCCGGCTCGATGCCGTGCAGTGGCTGCGCGAGGCGATGACCGCCGCGCGCGATCACGACAAGGCCGTCGTCTACGCGATTCGCGACGCGTTCGTGGAATTCGTCGGACGGCTCGATCCCGCCGAGCTCGAGGCGCGCTTCGAGCGCGCTGCACGCCGCGGCAAGCTGCGCTCGGGCGGCAAGGCCGAATACTGGGACCTGTACGCGGAGTTCTATCGCAACCTCGTCGAAAAGCCGGCGGAGCTGCTGCCCCACACCTTCGTGGAAGCCTTCTCGCTCGCCTACCGGGAGTTCCTCCGCAAGCCGCGCGAGTGACGTAGGCGCCCACCGAGGGGCGCGTACGATACACCCGATGCCTCACAACTTCATCTGCGCGAGCAGGAAGAAACGGCGGCCTATGAAATCATAGAGCGCCGGATTCGTGGCAACGCCTTTCGCCGTGCGAATGTCAGTTGCCCGAGCCGGGAAAGGGCGGTGGCATGGGCAGGATGCCGAGCTGCACCAGCATGCCCACATCGTCCCGGTTCGCGCGATGCTCGGCAATGAGCCCGTCCTTCAACGTGAACCAATGGATGTGCTGCACGGAGAAATGCTTGCCGGTCGGCGGCACGCCCACGAGCTGTCCGCCGTCGATTGGAAGTTGCCCAACACCCAGGTGAGTTCCCGAGTAGGTGGTGCGCACGATCACGTCGTCTCCCGCGGCTACCGTCTCGAGAATGTCCATGCGCACATCCGGGAAGCGCCGGAAGATATCGCCGTGCACGAGTGCCATGCCCGCCCTGCCTCTATTCTTTCCGTGGTTGATCGCATGCTCATGAAAGCAGGCCACGGCTGCCGCGATGTCATGGCGGTTGAAGCAGTCAAAGTAAGCTCGGATGGCGGCAACGTTGCGCGCTTGCAGGGACATGTTTGCTCTCGAACGGGAATCTAGTGGCTGGGAGGTCCCAGTGCTCCACACTACCGGCAGCATGGTCATACCGACCAGTAGGGATCGCCGTGAACGCTGCGCCTGCCGTGTGCTGAAATGAGGAACTCGCTCGATCACCCCCCGCCTCCGTCTTGTTTTGCGCCCGACGCTGGCGCTCATCAATATTCGCGTGTCCGGAAGGGGCTGTCTTGAACGACTCCGACATTGGGAAGAACCTCACGCGGCGGGCGGCCGGTGAGCTTCTGCACGTCCCGCGTGAAATGCGATTGATCGGCAAATCCCGCGAGAGCCGCTGCCTCCGCAAGCCGGCAGCCTGCCTTTACCGCGCGGACGGCTCGGCGGAAACGCAAGATGCGCTTGTATTCACGTGGCGTGAGGCCGACGTGATCTGCGAATAGTCTCTCGAGCTGTCGTTCCGACAGATTGACCAGGTCCGCAGCATGTGTGAGTGACTCACCCTGCTCGATGGCGTGAGCAGCACGGGCCAGCCGATCCGTGCGCGCGCTGGCGTGGCGCGTTCTGGGTGGGAATGTGGTTGTAGGGACAGCCGGCACCGCGCGCACGAGCTCGTGAGCACGGCCGCGAAAGAAGAGTTCGGAAAGTCGGTCGGCCAGCTCGCGCGCGATGTCTGCTAGGAGAACTTCGCGGTCCGTCAGATGGTTCATCGGCATGCCGAGCCATTCACGTGCGGAAAAGGGATGCAGGTTCAAGATCTCCACGTCCAGATTCACATATCCCGAAGGGCGTGCCCGGCTCATGGGACCTAGAACAAAGATCTTTTCCCGCACCCACACGAGATCGCAGCACACGTCGGGCATCGCAATGCGACACGGCTGCGCGCGAAAACGCGCGTGCATGACCGCGTCGAGAGGCAGGTTTTCGTCCAACCCCCTTGACGTTTTTCTGGAGCCTGCCGAGCGCATGCGCAAATTGTAGGCGGGCAGCGAAGGCTCCGAAAAGGCAGGCCGCAATGGGCGCGCAGACAGAACGAGTCCATCCCGGTCGCAACTACCGAAGATTTTGTAGATCGGCTTCTAATAGGGATGCCCGTTTAGCACGCCGATCGCCGCGGCCGTTCTTCGCATCGTGCTCGCGCGCGGACGCGAGTACGATGCCGACCGCGAAGGCGCACACCTTTCCGGTGATCCAGAGGGGCTCATCACCGCATTACAGACGATGGAGTCCCTCCATCTGGTCTGGAAAAGCATGCACGCCAGCCGCTTACCGAGTCTCTCGCTCCTGAAAACTCACCCTCCGTTCAAAGAGCGCGTTCGGCGTCTGAAGGAACTGGGCCCGTGCGCAGGGCCACCCGTGCTGTCGCCCGAGCCAGGCGCTCTGGTCCCACGTGTCGCGATTCCGGTGCGGTACGGACGCTGAGCAGCCAACCGGAGCGGACCCAAATCGTGCCCGCCTCCTCGCACGCGAGCACGACGGCGCGAGCTCGCGTGGTTCCATCCGAGCAGCAAAGCTGGCGTGACTACGATTTCTCCGGCGGCTCCGGCAACGACTTCAGGTACTCCACGAGATCGTGCTTCTCCTGCGCAGTCAGGCCGAGGTGGAAGAACCTGTCGTAATGATCCACCACATCGAGCAGCGTCGCGAAGCGGCCATCGTGATAGAAGCGGCCCTTGTTCGCGGAGTGCATGAAGAGCCCGTTCTCGCGAACGAAGAGCCCCGCAAGATTCATGGTCTTGTACAGGCCATCCGGCGCGCGATCGGCCTGGAAGCTGTCGATGCCGATATCCTCCGGCTTGTGCAGGTTCCAGCCCGGCTCGGTCCACAGCGGCTCGACGTGGCAGTCGTTGCACTTCGCTTTGCCGCTGAAGAGCTCATCACCACGCTTCGCGGCCGCGGGATCGAAGTCGCGTCCCGGGCGCGGCGTCGGCGCCGGTAGCGCAAGCTGGTAGAACTGAAGCGCCCCCAACTTGCTCGTGATGAGATCGTCGTCGGGATTGATGTGCTCGAGGTCGCCGAACCCGTTCGCCGCAGCGATGGGGAACTTCGCGGGATCGTTCAAGCGCGGATCGAAGAAGCGTCCCTTGCCGTGCATCTCGAGGTTGGCGACGAACGCGTTCCAGTAGGTCACCGTGCCCCACGCGCCCGTCCACGTGTGCTGATTGAACCCGGCCAGGCCGTACGCATTGGGCAGCAGCGTCGCGCCGGAGACCTTATCGCTCGTCGTGATGCCGTCCGTCACCTGTTTCGTATTGAAGGCCTTGCCGTCGAGGAACACCTCGGCGTCGAACTTGCCCGGGCCCCAGCTCATCAGCACCGCCTTCAGCGTGGCGACATCGACGTTCAGAAGCGACGCAACGGGCGTGAGATTGGGGGCCGCCGCGACGATCCTGCCGACATCGAGGTCGCGATTTGCCCAGCCATCGAGCCGATGCCCGATTCCGAACGCGAGCGCGTTGTCCACGGTGGAGTGACACAGTGCGCAGGTGATGCCGATCGACGTGAGCTGGTCGCCACTGAACTTGCCCCGCAGACCCACCACGGCGTTTGCTTTGAGGAGCAGGAGCGTCGTCGCCGGATCGTTCAGGTCCACCTTCTGCTGCCGGAGCGCCCGCACGATAGTGTTGGGAAGCGCGTCCAGATCGACCTTCAATCCCAGCTTCAGCGCCGCGCTCGGCGAGATGCCACTTCCCACGCCGCCCAGATGTTCCCCGGCGATGGCACGATGCAGCTGCAGCGTGCCGCCCCAGAAGTCCTCATCACCGAACGTATCGAAGCGGAACGTGTTGCGGCCCTCCTCGAGCATCTGCGCCGCATTCTCGCCGACCGTGCGATCGAACTGATTCGCGCTCGACGCTCGGCCGTCCGGCCCGCCTTGCCGAGCCGTTACGTCGCCGCGCACCGTGATGGCTGCGGCCAGTGCCGCCGCTACAAAAATTGAAATAGAGAGTTTCAGGGTCGTTAGACCAGATCCCATGCGTCGCGATGCCATTGCTGCGCCTCCTCTGGTTTCCGTGCCTCCCCCGCGCTCGAGCCTTCGTTTCGTTAGTTGGCGACTCGACAGCCGTGAGTGAGCCCGCGCGCACGTCGGGTTCATTCGTCGCCTAGAAGGAGCAGCTCGAACCTGTGTCGACCTTGATGCATGTGAGCGCGCGCGGACTGCGAAGCTGCGATCTTCGGCGTTTCATACGTTCGGGGAAGGCCGCCGTGAACAGCTACGTCGCAGCAGTGGATCACGAGCACGCCAAGCCGCACGGCTGGCGGCGCTGGTTACTGGCAACCAATCACAAGGACATCGGCACGATGTACCTCGTGCTCTCGTGTACGGCGTGGCTGATCGCCGGCCTCATTGCGATGCTGATCCGCCTCGAGCTCTTCAGGCCGGGGCTGCAGTTCTTCGATCCGCAGTTCTTCAACGGCCTCACGACGACGCACGGCCTCGTCATGATCTTCGGCGCCATCATGCCCGCGTTCGTCGGCCTCGCGAACTGGATGATCCCGCTGCAGATCGGGTCGCCCGACATGGCGCTGCCGCGCCTGAACAACTTCAGCTTCTGGATTCTGCCCTTCGCGTTCGCCATTCTCCTCGGCAGCTATTTCGTTCCGGGCGGGCCGCCAGGCACCGGCTGGACGCTGTATCCGCCGCTCTCCGTGCAGCAGGCCGATAGCTTCCCGATGACCATCTTCGCCATCCATCTCATGGGCATCTCGTCCATTCTGGGCGCGATCAACGTGATCGTGACCATCATGAACATGCGCGCGCCCACGATGTCGCTGCTGCGCATGCCGCTATTCCTCTGGGGATGGCTCATCACCGCGTATCTGCTCATCGCGGTCATGCCCGTGCTGGCCGGAGCGGTGACGATGCTTCTCACCGACCACTATTTCGGCACGACGTTCTTCTCGGCGGCGGGCGGCGGCGATCCGGTGATGTTCCAGCACATCTTCTGGTTCTTCGGGCACCCCGAGGTCTACATCATGATCCTGCCGGCCTTCGGCATCATCTCGGAGGTCATCCCGGCGTTCTCGCGCAAGCCCATCTTCGGCTATGAAGCGATGGTCTACGCGATCGCTTCGATCGCGTTCCTGTCGTTCATCGTATGGGCGCACCACATGTTCACAGTCGGCATGCCGCTCGCCGGCCAGCTCTTCTTCATGATGTCGACCATGCTGATCGCGGTGCCGACGGGCGTGAAGATCTTCAACTGGGTCACGACCATGTGGAAGGGCAGTCTCTCGTTCGAGCCGCCCATGCTGTTCGCCGTCTCGTTCGTGTTCCTGTTCACGATCGGCGGCTTCTCCGGGCTGATGCTCGCGATCGTCCCGGCGGACTACCAGTACCACGACACCTACTTCGTCGTCGCGCACTTCCATTACGTGCTGGTCACCGGCGCGCTCTTCGCGATCCAGGCGGCGGTGTACTACTGGCTGCCGAAGTGGACCGGTCACATGTACGACATGCGGCTCGCGACCTGGCACTTCTGGCTATCGGCGATCTTCGTGAACGTGCTGTTCTTCCCGCAGCACTTTCTCGGCCTCGCCGGCATGCCGCGCCGGATTCCGGATTACGCCACGCAGTTCACCGACTGGAACATGGTCTCGTCCATCGGCGCGTGGGTCTACGGGTTCGCGCAATTGCTGTTCGTGTACGTGATCTGGAAGTGCGTTCGGGCCGGCGTGCCGGCGCCGAGCCGAGCCTGGGAGGGCGCGCGAGGCCTCGAGTGGGAGCTCGCCTCGCCGGCGCCGTATCATTCCTGGCAAGACCCCCCGAGCCCGGCGATCGTGTCGCGCGCCGCAGAACACTGAGACGACACGACACGATTACCGCAGCGACTGTGCACGGCTCGCTTAGTGCAGCGCCGTTTTCGTCATGCTGTTCGTCTGGCTCGCCTGCTCCGGCAACGAGAACACGAACAGCGAGCCGCCGAGCGTCGTGTACTTGGCGAGATCCTTGTAGCCGCCCACGGCGCCGAGACCTGCCGTGGCTTCCGTCAGGCCCGCGGCCATGCCGATGCCCGCCCATCCGCCGATGCCCGAGTACACGCCGACGTACTGCTTGCCGCCGTACTCGTACGTGAACACGTTGCCGATGATTCCCGAGGGCGTCTTGAACTTCCAGAGCTCCCTGCCCGTCTTCGGGTCCACGGCTTTGAGGTAACCCTCCAGCGTGCCGTAGAACACGACGTCGCCCGCCGTCGAGAGCGCGCCGGACCACACCGAGAAGCGCTCCGGCTTCGACCATACGATTTTGCCCGCCACCGGGTCCCACGCGATGAAGTTGCCCATGCCACCATGGCTGTTCGGCGCCGGGAACATGGTGAGCGTCGCGCCGACGTACGGCTGGCCGGCGGTGTATTCAACTTGGAACGGCTCGTACGTCATGCACACGTGATTCGTCGGCACCATGAAGAGGCCGAGGTGGCGGTCGTAACTCGAAGGCTGCTGATCCTTCGAGCCGAGCGCTGCCGGGCAGATGCCTTTCACATTGACATCCGGACCCGACTTCTGCGGCGAGTACTGCGGGTTCACGACCGGCCGGCCCGTCTTCATGTCGACCTTCGTCGCCCAGTTCACGACCGGATCGTACTTCTGTGCGACGAGCAGCTCGCCCGTCTTGCGATTCAGCGTATAGGCGAAGCCGTTGCGGTCGAAGTGCACGAGTGCCGGAACTTTCTTCCCGTGAATCGTGAGATCGACGAGCGGCATCTCGTTGACACCGTCGAAGTCCCACTCGTCGTGCGGCGTCATCTGGTAAACCCACTTCGCCATCCCCGTATCGAGATCGCGCGCGAAGATGCTCATGGACCACTTGTTGTCGCCCGGCCGCTGCGTGGGATTCCACGTGCCCGGATTGCCGGTGCCGTAGTAGACGAGGTTCAGCTCGGGATCGTAGGAGAACCAGCCCCACGTCGTGCCGCCGCCGAGCTTCCACTGATCGCCCTGCCAGGTCTTGAGCGAAGAGTCCTTGCCGATCGGCGCCATCTTCCCGTTGGTCCAGGTCATCGTCTTCTTCGGATCGACGAGCAGGTCTTTGTCCGGTCCCGTGCTCCATGCCGTCCACACGCGCTTGCCCGTGGCGACGTCATACGCGATGAGACGACCGCGTACGCCGAACTCGCCGCCCGAGATACCGGTGATCACCTTGTCCTTGAACACGTGCGGGGCGTTGGTGTTCGTCTCGCCGATCTTGGGATCCCCGTTCTTTGCGCTCCACACCACCTTGCCGGTGTTCGCATCGAGCGCAACGAGCGTCGTGTCCGCTTGCTGCAGGAAGATCTTGCCGTCAGCGTACGCCAGGCCGCGATTCACGGTGTCGCAACACATGACCGGGATGACGTTCACGTCCTGCTTCGGCTCGTACTTCCACTTGTACGTCTGATCCTTGAGGTTCACCGCGTACACGTTGTTCGGGAACGGCGTCTGGATGTACATCGTGTCGCCGACGACGAGCGGCGAGCCCTCGTGGCCGCGGAGCACGCCGGTCGAGAGCGTCCACGCCACCTGGAGCTGGCCGACGTTCGAGGCGTTGATCTGCTTCAGATCGCTCCAGCGCTCGTTCGCGTAGTTCCCGCCTTGAGCCACCCAGTACGCCGGATTGCTCATCTTCTGCTCGAGATCCGTCGCAGCGCTCGCGCTGGCGATTGCGCATGCGGCGGCGAGCAAGCCTGAGGTCACTTGGAGTGCAAGCTTGCGTTTCATGGTCGGCTCCTCGCCATCGCTCACTCTTTAATGAGGAATAGAGGCGCCTCACCGACGCCGAGTGCCTGAAACACAGTCTTTTGCGCACGGGCGCGGCCGGGCGCAATCAATGAGACGCGGGCCACCGGAGTGGCCCGCGTTGGGAAGGAGTCGCTACATTGGGGGGAAGCGACCCCTGCTCAAAACGAATACCGGGCGCCGAGCTTGAAGTAGCGTCCGATGCGATCGTGGAAGAAGCCGCCGTTGTAGTTGGGCTCGGTGATCGGGTTCGGCGCCGCCGGCGGATCGATGTTGAAGACGTTGTTGATCTTCGCGTACAGCTCGAGGCTCTCGCCGAGGTGCTGCGAGAAGTCGAGATCGACGTACGTGCGCGAGGGGATGTGGTTGTCGTCGATGTCCTGCCCCTCGATGAAGTCGGTGCGATACTCGCCCGAATGGACGTACCGGACCAGCACGCCGGCCGCGAAGGATGCGGGGCGCGAGTAGTGCGCGGAGGCGACGAAGCGCCACTTCGGGATGCCGCCGGCCGACTCCGACCCGAGCTGACCCACGATGTTGGTGGTCGACTCGTTGATCGTGGTCGTCAGCTTGTCCACGAACGTGCCCAACAGCCGGAAGTCCATCTTGCCGGCCCCGAGCCGCATGTCGTAGCCGATCTCGGCATCGAACCCCGATGTCTCGGACTCGGCCGCATTGATCAGGGTCGAGGACACTTTCTTGATGACGTTGTTCTCCAGAGTGATGGCGTCACAGAGCTGCTGCTGGTTGAACTTGAAGCAACCATCGATGAACTGCTGGCCATTGAGCGACACGATTGCGTTCGTGATATCGAACGAATAGTAGTCGAGCGACATGCGCAGGCTCGGCACGAACGCAGGCTGATACACCACTCCGACGGTGTAGGCCTTGGAGGTCTCGGGCGTCAGGTTCGGATTGCCGCCAGTCAGCTGCACCACCGTTGGATTGCCGCCGGGAGGGCGCGGATCGACGAGCGCCGTGACGAATTGATTTTGCCCGGAGAAGAGCTCGTTGATGCTCGGCGCGCGAATGTCCCGCGACAACGTGCCCCGGAAGCGCAGATCGGCGGTGGGCGAATAGTTGATGCCCGTCTTCCACGTCGTGACCTGGCCGCTGGTCGAGTAGTCCGTGATGCGCGCGGCGCCGTTCACGTCCAGCGAGAAGCCGAACGGCTTGTCACGGAGCAGCGGCACCACGACTTCCGTGTAGCCCTCCTTGACGTTGACGTCGCCGGAGAGCGGCTTCGAGTTCACGGCGAACCAGCCGCTCGCCTGCGAGAGCGGATCGGAAGTCGCGTCGATGCTGTCCTTGCGATATTCGGCGCCGACGGCGAGCGAGACGTAGCCGGCCCACGTCTGGAACAGCGTGCCCTGCAGGTTCGCATTGACGAGCGTCTGCTTCTGCCGCGAGTCCAGCACTGCGGTCCCGGTGAAGTAGTTCAGCGCTTCGCGGCTGATCGAGCCCGCGCCGAACACGTTGATCGGCACACAGTTCGCGATGTCCGGATCGGTGCTGTTCGGCACGTTGAGCAGCGCGCGGCAAATCGGCTGACCGGTCGCCGGATTGATGACCGAATCGATCCCGAGGTTATAGCGGCGCACGATCTGATTGTTGCCGTCCTCGCGCCGATAGTCGTTCACGCTCTCCTGCACGGCGGCATCCCAGTGCCAGGTCTCGCTGATCTCGCCCTTGATGCCGAGCCCGTAGCGCTGAACCTTGCTGTCCTGCGTCGTATTGGTCTTGCCTTCCTCCTCGACGATGCGGCCCATGTTGAACGTCGTCACGCCGTTCGCGGTCATGATGTCGCGCACCTGCTGCGGCAGGAACGCATTGTCGATGCGAATCGCGAGCGGCGCGCGGTTGCTCACCGCATACGCGCTGTCCGAGAACGCGTCGATATCGGCGTAGAGCGCGTCGGCGAAGACCGAGAGCTTGTCGCTGATATCGAAGCTCGCGCGCGTGAACGCCGCTTTGCGGCCGATCTCGGGCAGCACGTTGGCATCGCCGGCCATGGTGCCGCCGTCGCCGCCGATCATGAACATGCTCCCGACGTAGGTTCCGTAGTTGAACGGGAGCACCGTGCCGCCCGGCCCGAATTGGATCCCACGCAGCGCGGGGATGTTGCTGAGCGCGGAGACGCCACCGTTCGTGAGCTGCGAGAAGCGCACGTTCGGCGCCACGATGCGCGTCGGAAAGCCGTTCGGATTCGTGATGATGCCGTAGCTGTCGCGGCCCCAGGGGCGACTCGACTGGCTGAGCTGACCGTGGTTCTCGTAGAAATCGAGCGCGCCGACGAGGTGCAAGCGACCGTCCACGAACGCGTGACCGGCGGCGAGCGACGCCGCCGGCGATGACACGTCCCCGTAAGTGGATCTGCCGTACTGGAAATCGCTCTTCACGCCCTCGAAACGATCATCGAGCGCGATGTTCACGACTCCGGACACCGCATCGGAGCCGTACGCGGCGGACGCGCCGCCGGTCACGATCTCCATGCTCTTGATGAGGGCCGCTGGGATGATGTTCGTATCGATGCTGCCCGTCGGATCGGTCGGCGCGACGCGCCGGCCGTCGAGGAGGAGCAAGGTGCGCGCGGTTCCAAGCCCGCGCAGGTCGAAGTTGCTGGCGCCGATCGGCACGCTCGAGCGGCCGTAGTTCTGATTCGCGGCGAACGCCGGCACATCGAGGATCAGGTCCGAGACACGCTGCACCGCTTTGACTTTCAGGTCCTCGCTGCTGACCGTCGTGAGGGGCGTCGGCGCGTCGAATCCGGAGATGTGGGTGCCGGTCGCGGTGACGACGATCTCCTCGAGCTGGGAGCCGCCGGAGGCATCCTGGGCGTGGACCGCGGTCGCTCCCCAGAGGGCCGCCTGAACGGCAGCCCATACAGCGGCGTTACGAATCGTGCCTCTGCGCATCTTTACCCCCACGCTGAATGCGACTAATTCTGTATCGTTGAACCGTATTCGATTTTCGCGATGACCGTCCAAGACCTTTGCGGTCCGGTTCCGATAATCCGGCGGCATCAAAGAGGTCGAAAGTCGCAGGTCCGCGGTTTAAGATCGCGCACTATGCAAAAACCGAGCGGCAAGAAGGGCGACGAGCTCGCGGCAGTCGTGCCGGCCCTTTGCGAATACACCGACCGCATCCTCTACGACGACGTGTGGGAGCGGCCGATCCTCTCCAAGCGGGATCGCAGCCTGATCACGATCGCGGCGCTCATCGCGATGTATCGACCCGAGCAGCTCACCTCCCATCTCTCCTTCGGCCTGCAGAACGGGCTCACCAAGGAGGAGATCGGCGAGGCGATCACGCATCTGGCGTTCTACACGTCGTGGCCGTCGGCCATCACTGCGAGCCGGAAATTCTTCGATCTGGTGCAGCAGCAGGACAAGGAGACGGGCGCGCGCTAGCCCTGTTGCCGCCGCTCGTGCGAACCATGGATGCCGCATCGGACAAAGGATCACGCGCCAGGCGGCGGATCCGCTCGATCGAAGTGGGCTTTCGCGTCATCCGCGCGCTGCTCGCCGCGCAGCGTCCAAGCCCGCTGCGGGACATCGCCGCGGCGGCCGGCATGGCGCCGAGCAAGGCGCATCTGTATCTCGCGAGCTTCATGCGCGAAGGCATGGCGATGCAGGAGCCCGACACCGGCCACTACGGGCTCGGCCCGTTCGCCGCGAGCCTCGGGCTCTCCGCGATCCGCCAGCTCTCGATCGTCGATGAAGCGCGCCCGTTCCTGCGCGAGCTCTCCGAGCGCACGGGCTGCGCCGCATATCTGTCGATTCTCGGCGAGACGGGCCCGGCCATCGTGTCGAAGGCCGACGGCACGCGGCAGGGCGTGCTTTCCGTGCAGCTCGGCTACGTGCTGCCGCTCACGGCGTCCGCGACCGGTCAGATTTTTCTCGCGTATCGCTCGCCGCAGCGGCGCGCGGCGCTGCTCGACCGCGAATACGCGGGCTCGTCGCGAAATCAGGACGGGCGCGTACCGCGCGAGAAGCTCGAAGCCGCGCTCGTCAAGGTGCCGAAGCGGGGGTACGCGCTGAGCTCCGGTCAGATCAATCCGAGCTTTGTCGCCGCGGCCGCTCCGGTGTTCGACCACAACGGCGAGGTCGCCGCGGCCCTGACGGTGCTCGGCACCGAGCGACACCTCCCCGCCGCGAGGCTGAAGAAAGCCATCGCGGACCTGCTCGAGATGGCCGCCGGCCTGTCGCGCGCGATCGGCGCGCCCGATCGCACGGACGCGCCCGCTAAAAAGCCATCGCGACGGACTTGAGCTCCGTGTAGGCCTCGATGCCGGCGCGACCGTTCTCGCGCCCCCAGCCCGAGTGCTTGAATCCGCCGAACGGCAGCGCCGGATCGAGCCCGCCGCCATTCACGCGCACCGTGCCGGCCTTGAGCCGGCGCACGAGCTGATGCGCGGCCGCGAGGTTGTTGGTCCACACGACGGCGCCAAGCCCGTAACTGCTGGCATTCGCCATGTCGGCGACCTTCGCCAGATCGCCTTCGTCGAAGCGCATCGCGCACAGCACGGGGCCGAATATCTCTTCGCGCACGACACGCATCGATTCCGTGGTGTTGGTGAGCACGGTCGGCTGCACGAAGTAGCCGTCCGCATTGGCGGTGGTGCGCTTCGTGATTCGCGTGGCGCCTTGCTCCAGACCGCTTGCGACGTAGCCTTCCACGCGGCGCTGCTGCTCTTCGGAAACCACCGGCCCCATTTGCGTCGTCGGCTCGAGCCCCGAGCCCAGCACGATCTTGTCGGCGTAGTCGGCAACGCGCGCGACGAGCTCGTCGAACACCCGAGCGTCTGCGTAGAGACGCGACCCCGCGTTGCAGATCTGCCCGGCGTTCGTGAAGATCGAGCGCGCCGCGCCCATGGCGGCCTTCTCGACATCCGCATCCGGCAGCACGATCACCGGCGTCTTGCCGCCCAGCTCCAACGTGACGCGTTTGAAATTGCCGGCCGCGGCGTGCAGGATCGCGCGGCCCACTTCGGTCGAACCGGTGACCGTCACCTTGTCGACGCCCGCATGGGCCGTGAGCGCGGCGCCGGCCTCCTCTCCCGTCCCCGTCAGCAGGTTGAACGCTCCTGCCGGAAAGCCGACTTCCAGCACGAGATGCGCGAGGCGCAGCGCCGTGAGCGGCGTCTGCTCCGCCGGCTTCAGAATGACGGCGCAGCCCGCCGCGAGCGCCGGCGCGATCTTCGTCGCCGCCATCGCCAAGGGCGAATTCCACGGCACGATCTGCGCCACGACTCCGACGGGCTCGCGCAGCGTGTACGCGTGCCAGTTGCCGGGATTCGAGAGCGCGATGGTTTCACCGGTGAGCTTGGTGCACCACCCGGCGTTGTAGCGGATCACTTCGATCGCGTGCGGGATGTCGAAGTTGCGCGACTCGCGCAGCGGCTTGCCGTTGTCGAGCGTTTCCAGCACCGCAAATTCGTCCGCGTGCGCTTCGACGAGGTCCGCGAGCTTCCAGAGCAGCTTCGCGCGCTCGGCCGCCTTCTGTGCCGCGAGCGGGCCTTCGAGCGCCGCGCGCGCCGCGTGTACCGCGAGATCGACGTCGACCGCGTCCGCGGCGGCGACGGTTGCGAGCTTCTCCTTCGTGGCCGGATTGAACGTATCGAAGCTGCGGCCGGACTGCGCGTCCCGCCACGCGCCGCCGATGAGCAGCCGATGCCGCGAAGCTGCGAAATTCAAAGCCTTCTTCAGCGCTGCGGCCTGAGCATCTGCATCCATCGGCGTCTCCGCGGTGGCTCGTGGTGATTTCGTCAATGACGAATACTATATGGCATTATAAAAATTGCGGCACGGGGGCGAGCGAGTGCGGACCTACGACTACGTCATCGTCGGAGCGGGATCGGCGGGCTGTGTTCTGGCGAATCGGCTGACTGAAGACGCAAACGTCCAGGTCCTGCTTCTCGAAGCCGGCGGTGCCGACCGTCATCCACTCCTTGCCATGCCGCTCGGCTTTCTCGCCGCCGCGCGCAGCCCGACGCTCGATTGGGGTTACGCGAGCGAGCCCGAGCCGCACATGAACGGGCGCAGCCTGCCGCTCCCGCGCGGCAAGATCCTGGGCGGCTGCTCGACCATCAACGGGATGATCTACATGCGCGGCCATCCGCGCGACTACGATGAGTGGCGCGAGCTCGGCTGCACGGGATGGAGCCATGCGGATGTCCTGCCCTACTTCCGCAAGATGGAGAGTAGCTGGCGCGGCGCGAGCGACGTACATGGCGCGGCGGGTCCGCTCACCGTGCAGCGCGTGGATAGCAAGCGGCTCGTCGGCGATCCGGTCTGGCGCGCCGCACGCGTCGCGGGTCATGAGCCGGTGAGCGATTTCAGCCTCGAGCCAGCGACGGGCTTCGGTGGTTGCGAAGTCACGGTCGACCGCAACGGGCGTCGCGCGAGCACCGCTCGTGCCTATCTGCGGCCCTCACTCGGCCGGCCCAACTTGACGGTGCTGACCGGCGCCACCGTGACTCGCATCCTGATGCGCGAGCGGCGCGCAAGCGGCGTCGCGTACATCCGCAACGGAGCTGCGGAACAGGTTCAGGCGCGGCGCGAAGTCATCCTGTCATGTGGCGCCTACAACTCGCCGCACCTGCTGATGCTCTCGGGAATCGGTCCCGCCGCTCACTTGCGCGAGCACGGCCTCGAAGTCGTTCACGACCTGCCGGGTGTCGGGCGCAATCTCGCCGAGCATCCCGTCGTGTACGCCGAATTCGCGACGCGCGAGCCGATCACATTCCTGAACTCCCTGCGGCTCGATCGGCTCGTCGGCTCCGCGCTGCGCTGGGCCATTCGCGGCACCGGACCGCTTGCCTCGCTCGTGTGCAGCTGCGTGCTCATGGTCAAGACGCGCGCGGGCCTCGCGCGCCCCGACATTCAGCTCATGGTGTTGCCGGTCCGGCTGGACGCGCGCCCGTGGTTGCCCGGATTCGGAGCGCGGCAGATGCACGTGTTCTCGGTGATGGTGATTCAGCTCCATCCTGAAAGCCGCGGGCGCGTCGAGCTGCGCACGGCGGATCCCGCGGATCGGCCGAAGATCTCGCTGAATCTGCTCGCCACCCGGAACGATCTCGCGGAGCTGCGGCGTGGCATAGGGGTCGTGCGCGAGCTGTTTGCGACGTCGCCGCTCGCGGAGCTCATCGCGCGCGAAGTGAGACCGGGTGCGCACGTACGTGATGAGGATGCGCTCGATGCGTACCTGCGCAACAACGTGCGCGTCACTCAGCATCCCGTCGGCACGTGTGCGATGGGCGTCTCCGCGCACTCCGTCGTCTGTCCGCGCTTGCGTGTGCATGGCGTGGAGGCTCTGCGAGTGGTCGACGCGTCGATCATGCCCACGATTCCGGGCGGCAACACCAACGCGCCGGTCATCATGATCGCGGAGAAGGCCGCGGACATGATCCGGGAGGATCACGCCCGCGGCGCGTCCTCAGCGCACTAACGCGTGTAGTTGCCGAGACCGGGGCGGAAGCTCTTCTGATCCAGGAACTGCTTGAGCCCCTGTTCCTTGCCTTTTTCCGGATCGACAAAGTTCGTCTGGTCGACTTTCGCGGTCAGATATTCCGCGGCCTGCTCCCAGGTCATCTCGCGCGCGTACTTGTATGCGATGCGAGCCTGTCGTAGCACCGTGGGATTCTTCCCGAGGAGCTCGCGGGCGAGCTCAGTGGTTCTCTGCACGAGCTGGCTCGCGGGGACCGCCTCGTTCACAAGCCCGAGCTCGACGGCCTTCGCGCCGTTGAACTGCTTGCCCGTCATCACGTAGTAGAGCGCCTGGCGATCTCCCATCACCGTTGCGATCGCCTTGCTGACGACGCCGCCCGGGATCACCGCCCAGTTGATCTCCGACAAACCGAACACGGCATCCTGATCTGCGATCGCGAGATCACAGCAGATGAGCGGCGTGAACGCGCCGCCGAAGCACCAGCCGTTCACCATCGCGATCGTCGGCTTCGGATAGTGCATGAGCGTGCGCCACTGCCAGGCGCGCGTGGAGCGATAAGCGCGCTGCCGCTCGATGTCCGAGAGACCGTCGGTCGCGCGAAAGAAGTCCTTGAGGTCCATGCCGGCGGAGAACGCACTGCCCACTCCGGTCAGAACCAGGACGCCACAGCGGTTGTCGACTTCCAGCGCATCGAGCACTTGATTCATTTCCTCCGCGAGCGCGACGCTCATCGCGTTGCGCTTCTCCGGCCGGTTCAGCCGCACCCAGGCAATGCCGTCGGTGAGCTCGACGGCAACGTTCTTGCCGCCCGGAATGCCCGGTGCGTGCGGGACGGCTGCGCTCTGCTCCATTACTGACTCCTACTTCTGTGTGTCTCTGACAATCAATGCATCCAGCGCCATCGCACCCGCGCCTGCCGCGAACACCATGACGGGATTGATATCGATTTCCCGAATGGAAGGGTCCGCGCGCATGGCGTTACCGAGCGTCAGCACGATATCCGCGAGCGCACTCACATCGCGCGGCGGCTGGCCGCGAAACGCGCCGAGCAGCGCCCCGCCCTTGAGCGCGCGAATGCGCTCGACGGCGCGCGTATGCGAGATGTCCGGCGGCAGAAATTCAACGGCACGCAAGGCCTCGATCCATACGCCGCCGAGGCCGACCAGGATGATGGGGCCCCACCGCGGATCGTTCTTCGCACCCACGACCATCTCGAGTCCGGCGGGCGCCATCTGCTCGACGAGGATGCCGTCGAGCGAAGTACCGGCAAGCGCAGTAGATACGTTGTCGTGCAATCGATCCCACGCCGTAGCGAGCTCTTGCTCGTTGCGGATCCCGACGATCACGCCTCCGACGTCACTCTTGTGATGCAGGCTCGATGCCTGTGCCTTGATCACGAGCGGGTAGCCGATGGTGTGCGCGGCCTCGTGCGCCTGTTCCAGGGTGCGCACGAGACGGCCGGCGGGAACGCGCACGCCCAGCTCTCGCAGCCACGCCTTGCCCACGTACTCGGGAATGGCGCCTGCACCTGCTAGCGGCGGCACTTCGCGGACGGCGGTGTTGCGCTGGGCGGCCGCGTCGCGCGCAACAGCGTGTCGATGCAGCGCCGCCATTGCTCGCAAGGTCCGCTCCGGTGAGCGCAGGAACGGAATCTCGTTCTCGCGCACCCAGTCGAGGAATTGCGGATCGAGCGGCGCGCCGTCGCCCGTGAGCGTCAGGATCAGCGGCTTGTCCGTCGTTCGCGTCAACGGAATCAACGCCTGCACCTTTGCGCGCTGCTGGTGAGGGCCGCCGGGAGTCATCGCCCAGATGACCGAGCTAGTTGTGGGATCTTCGAGCAGCGCCTGCGTCGTGGTCGCAAAGATGCTGGCATCCGCATAGCCGGCCGCACCGAGATCGAGCGGATTGTCGATCTCCACGTTGGCCGGCGCGAGCGCTTTGAGCTTCTCGAGGGTGGGTGCGCTCGGACGAACGACGGGCAGGCCGACATCTTCCATGGTATCGAGCGAGAGCGCGCGGATGGCACCTGAATTCGTGACCATCGCCGCGCCGCCGGCCGGCGGGCGCGGGTAACGCTGCAGGATCGTCGTCGCGTCGAGCAGCTCGTCCATCGTCTCGACCAGCGCCACCGCCTCGTTCTCGACCGCCGTCTTCATGACGGCGTAGTCACCAGCGAGCGCACCGGTATGGGACTGTGCGGCAGCTTGCGCGCGAGCGCTTCGCCCAGGATGAAGCATGACGATGGGCACGCCCTGCTCGCGAGCGCGGCGCGCGATGGCGAGGAACGCCGCAGGATCGCGAATCTGCTCGACGTACAGCGCCACCGCGGAGACACCCTCGCGAATGGCGTGCGCGATGAAATCATCGACCCGCAGAACGGCTTCGTTCCCCGTCGAGATCACATGCGAGACCGCGATGCCCCGCGCTTGCAGGGAGCTGCGCACATTCGCGGCCGTGGCGCCGCTCTGCGCGATGACGGCGACGCGCCGGCTCTCGGCCGAAAGCGCGCGCTGCTCGAAGCTCAGATCCTCGAACGACGCGCACATGCCATCCACGTAGTTCGCAAAGCCCAGGCAGTTCGGCCCGAGCAACGCCAGACCGTTCTCGCGGCACAGCGCGGCGATCGCATCCTGTTCGGCTCGACCCGCGGCGCCGCTTTCGCCGAACCCCGTCGCGAAGACGACGGCGCCGCCGACGCTGCGGGCGACGCAGTCCTCGAGCGCCTGCCGGATCGCCACGCGCGGGAGATTGAGAATGACGGCGTCCGTGCCGTGCGGAATGTCGCGCAGGGATTTCACGCATGCCTGACCATTGATCTCGGCGCGCGTCGGGCTCACGAGCGTGATTGGGCCCTTGAACCCCGAAGAGCGAAGATTTCTCAGGATCGCGCCGCCGATCGAGCGCGGATCGGGCGATGCGCCCGCCACCGCGACGGTGGCGGGTCGGAGCAAGCGATCGAGGTTCAGTGCGCGCGCCGCCGGCACAGACGAGCTCATGCGGCTCCCGTGCGGAATTCTTGGAAGATCGCGGCCGCGCTCTTCAGCGCGTTCTTGTACATGACGAGATCGGATTGCCACGCGATGTACTTCACGCCGCGTGCGATGTAGTTGCGAAGCTGCTCGGGCGTGCTCGCGACGGCGCCGAGATGCTTGCCGCGGCGCACGCCCGCCGCGATGACCTTGTCGACGGCGGC
Organism: Steroidobacteraceae bacterium; assembly: GCA_035548535.1. Classification (GTDB taxonomy): domain Bacteria; phylum Pseudomonadota; class Gammaproteobacteria; order Steroidobacterales; family Steroidobacteraceae; genus JADGHX01. The sequence goes on along the minus strand of DASZSS010000097.1, from coordinate 18,497 downwards.
CTTCACGTCCGGATGACCGGCCTTCCCCGGATGGCCGAGCGATTGACTGAGGTCGCCCGTACCGATGAAGAGCACATCGAGATGCTCGATGGCGCACAGCGCGTCGATTTGCTCGACCATCTGTCGATTCTCGACGTGCACACAGACGAGCGTGTCGCGATTGGCGCGCGCGACGTACTCATCCGTATCGAAGAACGCGTAGTCCGCGGCCCGGCATCCGGGCGCCCAGCCGCGGCCGCCGATCGGATGATACTTGGCGCGGAAGATCACCTCGCGCACCTGTTCGGCATCGCGCAGCGAAGGCACCTGAATGCCGCTCGCGCCGCTGTCGAGCGCGTGCAGGATGCTGGCTTCGCTCGCATCCTGCGTGCGCACGATGGAGCTCATGCCGACGAGCTCGCACGTCCGGATCGTCTGCTCGATGCTCGCGTGGCCGAAGGTCGCGTGCTCGCCATCGATGATCAGAAAGTCGAACCCGGCAAGCCCGAAGAGCTCCACGAGCCCCGGCGCCGCGAACTTGAAGAACGTGCCGAAAACGACTTCGCCACGCGCCAGCTTCTCTTTCACCTTGCGGTTGAACACGCCTCGCGACTCCTCGTGCTCAAGCGGCCGGCGTCAGCTTCGCTGGCCCGCGCTCTGCGATCGGCAGGCGCGCGGCCAGGAACATGCTCAACACGGGAACGACGGCGATGCTGGCGAACACCGCGAACGTCATTTCGCGATCGAGCTTGGCGCCGATCAGGAGGCCGCCCAGCATCGGCCCGATCACCGCGCCCGCCCTGCTCCAGCCGACCATGAAGCCGACGCCGGAATTGCGGGCCTCGGCCGAGTAGAACTTGATCGCGACCAGGAACAACCCGGTGTACGCGCCCACGGTGAAGAGGTTGAGCATGCCGGCCGTACCCAGCAGCAGAACCGGGCTCGCAGGAATGGTCCCGAACACCAGCAGCGTGACGACCATGAGGCCGAGGTAGATGCCGGTCAGGCGAGTCTCCTCGATGCGCTTCGAGAGCACGGCGATCGACAAGTGGCCCAGGATCCCGAATGCGCCGTTGACGATGCCGACATAGCTCGCCTGTGTGGGTGTCATGCCGGCGTTCACGAGAATCTGCGGCTTCCAGTTCATCAGGAAGTAGCCGACGACGGCGAACGCAAGTGACGCGAGCCATAGAAGCACGGTGGCTTGGCGAGTGCCCGGTGCCAGCAGCGCTGCAACGCTGATCTTCGGGCGGCCGTGAGTGGGCATGGGCGGCAGAACACCGAGTGGCGCGTGCTTCAATTTCGCCAATACCGCGTTGATCCGCGCCAACGCATTGCGCGGCTGCCGGCTGGTCAGGTACTCCGGCGATTCGAGCAGGAATGCGAGCGCGACCAGCAGCACGCCGAGATTGAACACACCGCCGCCGACGAAGATCGCGCGCCAGCCAAATGGCTGCAGCAGCAAGGCCGCGACGGCGCCGCTCACGGCCATACCCAGCGAGAATCCCATGTGCAGGATCGCGAGCAGTACGTTGCGCCAGCGATCGCTGCTGAATTCCGCGACCAGCACGTTCAAGCTGACCGTCAAGGTCCCGAGCCCGAGGCCCATGGCGAGACGCAGTGCCGTCATCACCGAAATCGACTCGGCCATCGCGGAGCACCAGTGCACCACCGTGACATCGACCAGCGCGGCCAGAACCAACGTGCGCCGGCCCAAGCGGTCCGCAAGCGGCGCCACGAGCATCGCACCCAGGATGAGCCCGATCGAGCTGGCGCTGAATGCGATCCCGAGCCGCGCGGGCGATACACCCCATTCCCGCGCCAGTTGGGGCGCGGCGAGTGCGAGCGACAGCACGTCGTAGCCGTCGGCCGTGTTGATGAGGCAGCAGAGCGCCACGAGGATCACCTGGCGCACGTGCATCGGTGAGCTGGCAATCAAGGCGCGGACGGGATTGTCGTTCATCGTCGTGCTCCGTCAGCCGAGGCCCATGAGACGCGCGGCGTTGCCGCCGACCATTTTGCGGATGTCCGCCTCGCCGTAGCCGAGATCGAGACACATGCCGATGACGTGCCGCAGACCGGCGACGGGCGTCGGATTGCCCTCCTGGCCGAGGTCCGAGCCGATGATCGTGTTGTCCACCCCGCCGGCCTGGATGAGCGCGCCGAGTCCCTCGAGCGTGTACTTGCCGCTCTTGTTCTGCACGCCGGCCCACATGCAGCAACTGTGCTCCAGCATCGCGCCCATCGCCGCGAGCTCCTTGATGTCCGCAAGGCTCGCGTCGATCAGGAACGTCGGGTGGTTCACCAGCAGACGCTTGACTCCGCGCTTCTTGGCCTCTTCGAACAGCGGCCAGATCTCGGAAATGTGCAGGTGGCCGGCGGACAGCACCGCATCGTACTGCGCGATCAGATCGAGGATGACCTTCGCCTCATCCAGCAGCTCGCCGGTGTCCGTGACCACGGTGAGCCCTTTCGGCTTCAGCATGGCTTCCTTGGTGGCGAGATAGTTCTTGCGGTGCGAGTGGCGGATGTGATTCGCCGCCGAGAACGTGGGCATCCACACGAGGCGCGCGCTCAGCTTGAACCCGTGCTCGACCGCATAGGGGTTCAACCCGCCGACGGTGTTGTTGAGCGGCACGCCCGTCAGGAGCTCGAGCCGCGGCGCCAGCGTCTCCTTCAGAAGCTCGGCGACGGGCGCGACGGAGTAGTAGTGATCCTTGAAGAGCACGGCGCGCAAGCCCGCCTCTTCGGCTTCGCGGATCGCCGCGACGTGATTGAGCCGCCGCGGCATGACCGACGGCCCGCTGTGGCAGTGCAAGTCGATCGCACCGATCAGGAGCTTCCCGATCAAGTCGTCGCGCATTCGCGTCCCCCCTCGGTTCATCGTCACTAGGTCGCCGGCATCGGATAATCCGCGGCGTTCAGCACCCAGCCCTCACGCATCGAAAAATCATATCGCGGCGGACAGAAAGCATCGCAGAGACGGTTCAGCCCGTCCGCCATGCCGACAGAGGTATGCACGGCCGGCGGCGGGATGACGGTGACGGAAGGCGCCGCGCATCTCGCGTGCTCGTCTTCGCGCCACGCCGTGCTGTCGGGGGTCCACGGCCAGCGGATGTGATGCGTGAACTCCCCCGCGAGCGCGATCGAATACTGCTCGAAGTCGTCGTGATGATGCGGCGAGACGTCGCGCGGATCCCGCTTGCCGCGGCGGCCGTCGCCGAAGTTCACCATGATCGTCGAGCCGCGATACAGCCGGCCGAAACGCCCCTTCTGCGACGGCACATCGCCCCGGTAGGCGCGAATGCGATATCCCCCGATCGGCTCGGGCCACTCCCGGAACGGCGCGACGTTCGGATCGGACTGGGCGTAGTCGGCGTTGTTCGTGCACTTGCCGAGCAGATCGGCGGCGCGCGTCGTGAGGAGGCGCAACAGAACGCCGTCCGTCTTCGCTTCGATGATGCTCGCGCCCGGCGGAACGAACACCACGGCGGGCCCGACGACGTTCTGCCCTTCGCCGTTGGCGACGATCATCACGCTCGTGTCGGCGCGCGGCACGAGCAGCGCATACTCGTCCAGTTGCCGCGTTCTGGCGAAGCGGCCGCCCGCCCGCGCCTCGATGTAGTTGACGATCATGTTCTGGCCGCGGCAATACCAGGCGCGACCGTTCGCATCGTCCTCGACGGGCGGCTCCTCGTAGAAGCGGGCGTAGGTTGCCGCCTTGAACGGGGTGTACACGACGGGCGCCTTCGCCGGCACCAACACCGCGCGCAGATCGTTCTTGCCGTACATCAGGGCCTCCCCGGAACGCCAGGGGGCACCGTGCTGGCAAATGCCCCGTAGCGTCCGTCCATATAGACCAGCGGATCGTTTTGCTCGCACGTCCGCACCTCTTCGACCTGTCCGACGAATATCCCGTGTGTTCCGAATTCGTGCTTCGAGACGTTGCGGCAGATGAAGCTCGCCTGCGCCTCCTGCAGATACGGCGGGCCCAGCGCGGAGCTGCACCAGGAGCCGACCGCGAAGCGCGCCTCCCCTTTCGCCTTGCCGCTGCAGAGCGCCGAGATGTTCGCCTGATTCGCCTGCAATACGTTGATGCAGAAATGCGCGCCTGCGGCGAGCGGCGCGAAGAGGCTCGCCGACTTGTTCACGCAGATGAGCATGGACGGCGGGTCCATGCTGAGCTCGTTCACCGCGGTCGCCGTCATGGCGTAGCGGTTCGAGCCGTGGCAGCAGCTAATGACGGTGACCGCCTTGGCCAGGCCACGCAGACCGATCTTCAATGCGGCGGCGATGTCGGGAGTGCCGGCCTGCACGTCAGTACGCCCCGATTTCCTTCAGTGCCGCGGTGGCTTGGCGCCAGCTATCGCTGCCGGCGGGCAGGCCCACGTAGAGAGTCGCGTGCAGCAGGATCTCGCGGATCTCCTCTTTCGAGACGCCATTGCGGATGGCGCCCTTCACGTGGTGTTTGAGCTGATCCGGCTTGCTCTGGCCCGCGAGAATCGCGACGGTGAGCATGCTTCTCAGCCTCAGGGACAGCGTCGGGCGGCTCCACACCTCGCCGAAGCAGATCCGCGTCACCATGTCCTGGAGCGGCATCTGAAAGTCGTCGGCCTCGTCGAGACTCTTCAAACCCTCCGCGCCGAAGATTTCCTCGCGCAGGCGGCGGCCCCGCTGCATCGGGTCATCGCTCATCATTCTGCTCCGATATCCAGATAGACGCGCGCCCGCCGCGCGAGATCGATCATGTGCCGATCCGAGGCGGGAGACATCTTTCGCGCGCGCAAGAAGCCGTGGATCATGCCGGACGCCACGGACACGTCCACGCGAACGCCGCTCTCGCGCAGGCGCTCCGCATATTCCAGAGCCTCTTCCCGCAGCGGATCGTGCTCGGCGGCGAGGATGATGGCGGGCGGCAAGCCCCTCAGCTCTTTCATCGCGAGCGGCGCCGGGTAGAAATCCGGATCGCTCCGCTTCCGATACACGCCGATGAAACTGTCGATCCGCTCGGGAGTCAGCAGCGGATCTCGCGACTTCGCGTACGAGCCGCGGCCTGCCTGCATGGCGAACGCGCCGTACAGCAGGAGCTGGCAGACGAGCAGCGGGCCGCCGCGATCGCGAGCCATCGCGGCCGAGATGGTCGCCAGCAGTGCACCCACACTGTCCCCGGCGACAGCGATTCGCGCAGGATCGACACGCAAGTCGTCGGCGTGTTCTTGCAGCCAGACGAGCGCGGCATAACAGTCCTCCTGTGCCGAGCGGTAAGAGTTCTCCGGCAGTCTGCGGTACTGCACGCTCGCCACGACCGCACCGGTGTCTTCCGCGAGCCCGGCGGCGACCACATCGAAGCTCTCGATGCTGCCGAACGTGAAGCCCCCGCCGTGGAAATAGCAGATCGCCGGACGGCGGCCGCGACCGCCGGGGCGGTACACCTTGACCGCGATCTCCTGCCCTTCGCACACGATGAACGTCGTGAACGTCTGCATGTCCCGCGGTTGCGGGCATTGCAGCTCGGCCGCGCTCGCATCGGAGCGCAGCCGTTGCGCGCTCAATGTGTTGGCAGAGCCGCGTGCGCCGGCGCGCATGAGCTCGACATACGCCTCCAGGCCCTCCGCCAACGCCGGCGCCGATCCGGACTGTGTGGCGGAAGCGAGCGATGTCACGCGAAGGCCTCGTAGCGCACATCCGGCGCGTCCACCGACAGCTCGTGCAGCCGCGGCATCACGTCCTGCGCAAACATCTTCAGATTGTCGACCGTGTCCGCGTGGCTGATGGTGCCGGCCTGACCCATCATCAGCAGATTGCCGAACCCGCCGACGTCGACGTAGAACTGCTTGAGCTGCTGATACACATCGTCGGGCGTGCCGACGAACATCAAGCCGGCGTCGATGTACTGCTCGATCGTCGCGTCCGAGGGCAGCGGCGCGCCGTTGCGCAAGCGCGGACGCACCGCGCTCGGGCCCGACTGCATCATCTTCACGTTCGCCTTGACGGGGTTGAAGCCTGGCGGATTGCGGAACTGCGGATCGAGCCGCGCGGCCGTCGTGAAGTACGCCTTCATCTGCTCGGCGCGCTCGAACGCGGTCTTGCGGTCGCCCGCCACCGCCACGACGCCGAGATACGCCAGCCGCTGTTCGGGCGCCGGACGCCCGTGCGCCTCGAGATACGCTTTGCGATAGCCCTCGAAGACGGAGCGCGCCACCGCGCCCGACAGGAACGTTGCGCACGTGTAGTCGAGCTTCGCGTGCTCGACGGAGCTGAACGCGCTCGAGGACGTCATCCAGATGGGCGGCGTCGGCTGCTGGAGCGGCCGCGGCCACAAGCTCACGGTGCGATAGTGATAGTTCTCGCTGTCCCAGGAGAAGTTGTCGCCGGTGTTGCGCAGCGCCTCCATGATGAGATCGTGCGCCTCCCAGAAGCGCTCGTTGAAGCGCGCCGGCAGCCGGTTCGACATGAACACTTCGTAGGCGGCGCCCTTCACCATGCCGACCTCGAGCCGGCCGCCGGAGAGCAGATCGACCATCGCGATCTCTTCGGCCACGCGCACCGGATTCGAGCGATTCCCGATGGGAATGCCGAGCGCGAGCAGGCGCGCCTTGCGCGTCTGGCGCGCAAGGATTGCCAGCGTCGTCAGGCACGAGGTGGACATGCACGTCGCCGCGGCATGGTGCTCGTTCACCATGATGTTGTAGCCGAGCTCGTCGGCCAGGATGTATTCGTCGAGATAGCGATTGAGCAGCTTCCCCGCGATGGCCGGATCGCAATGGCGCGCCGACAACGTCACGCGCATCGGACCGGGTACGTCGAACGCCGGGTGGTACGCCTGTTCACTGAATTGCCAGACCTTCACTGCAAGCTCCTAAACGGCGGCGGCCGCCGGCGCGAAGTTCACGATCTTGGCCGCCGCGAGCTCGGGACAATCCACGTAGATGCGGTGCCCGCAACCGGCGAGCGTCTCGAAGCGACTCGCGCGCAACTGCGCGGCGAAGCGCCGCGCGTACTCGAGCGGCGCGAACCGATCCTCCTGACCCCACAGCAGCACCGTGGGCACCGTGATCCGGTGCAGGCGCAAGTGGAGCTTCGGGTTGTAGAGATACGGCGACCAGCCGAAGAGGCAGACGGCTTCCGCGTTGCGCGCGATGCGCTCCAGCGTGCGCTCGGGCAACGACGCGAGATTCACGTGCGCGGCAGGCCTCGCTTGCATCGTGGCATCGACCTCTTTGGGATCGAGCATGAAGAGGTCGGTCACGTGCATCGTCTTGCGCTCGGCGGTGCGTAGCCCGAGCGGCGCGCCCAGCACGAGCTTCGCGACGCGGCTCGCGTTCTTCACGAGCATCTCCGCCGCGATCCATCCGCCCAGGGAGAAGCCGACGACCGTCACCTCCCGCAGGTCGAAGTGATCGAGCAGATCGAGATAGAAGTACGCGAGATCGTCCACCGTGCTGAACGAGCGCGGCAGCTCGGAGGCGCCGAACCCCGGATGCGACGGCGCGTACACGGTGAAGTCGCGCGCGAGCAGGTCGATGATGCGCGCGCAGGCTTCGATGCCGTCCATGCCGTGAAGCAGCAGGAGCGGCGCGCCCTTGCCCTTCACCAGCAGCTCGAGCTTCAGGCCTTGCACTTCCACGAGCTGCGCTTCTTCCAGGACATTGGCGGGCGCCGCCTCGGTACTCATTCTGCGATCGACTCCATGTGTGTCCGGCCGCGAGCGAGGCGGCGTTGCGGGGATCATTGGTCGCGCCGCCGAAGCGCGTCCAATTCTTTGTTCTTTTCGTTTTGATGCCTTCGCGGCATCGCTCGCGCATTTGTCGATACCGAATTTTCTTTGATAAGGTTGAATGATGAGAATCGGCATCGTGGGTGCAGGAATCGGCGGACTGGTCGCGGGACTCGCGCTGGCGCGACGCGGCTTCGAGGTGGCGATCTACGAGCAGACGCGCGCGCTGAAGGAAGTGGGCGCGGGCCTGCAAATCAGCGCCAACGGCACGCGCGTGCTCGCAGAGATCGGAATACTCGATCAGGTGCTCGCGAGCGCGTTTCAGCCGGATGGCAAGCAGGTGCGGCTCTGGAACAGCGGCAGGACCTGGAAGCTGTTCGACCTCGGCGAGCAATCGGTGGCGCGGTATGGATTCCCGTATGTCACGGTTCATCGTGCGGACCTGCACGATGCGCTCGCGGCCGCGCTGCGCGCGGTCGCGCCGAACGCGCTGCATCTTGGCCATCACTTCCGCTCGCTCGAGCAAGACGGCTCGCGCGTCACGCTGAGCTTCGACAACGAGCCCGCCGTCACCTGTGATGTCGCGGTCGGCGCGGACGGCGTGCACTCCGCGATGCGCAAGGCGCTGTTCGGCAAGGCCGAGGCGAGCTTCACCGGCATCGTCGCGTGGCGCGGCCTCATCCCGATCGAACGCCTGCCCGAGCGCTTGCGCAGTCCGGTCGGAACCAACTGGATTGGTCCGGGCGGCCACGTGATCCACTACCCGATCCGGGCGGGCAAGCTGATGAACTTCACGAGCGTCGTCGAGAACCGGGATTGGGTGATCGAGAGCTGGTCACAGCCCGGGACGATCGAGGACTACCTGGCCGACTACCCGGGCTGGCATCCGGACGTGCACGAGTACATCCGCAACATCGAGCAGCCGTTTCGCTGGGCGCTCTTCTCGCGGCAGCCGATGGAGCAATGGTCCAGAGGGCGCGCCACCCTGCTCGGCGACGCGTGTCATCCTGCGTTGCCCTTTCTCGCGCAAGGTGCCTGCATGGCGATCGAAGATGGGCTGGTGCTGGCGCGCGCGTTGTCCAGCTACGACGATCCACAAACAGCGCTGCGCGCGTACGAGCGTGCGCGCGTCGAGAGAACGTCCCGGGTCGTGCTGGGCGCCGCGGGAAACACGACACGGTTCCACAACCCCGCGCTCGCGGATGCCGAAGGCGCGCAAGCCTACGTCGATCGCGAATGGCAGCCCGAACGCGTGAGTGAGCGCTACGAGTGGCTATTCGAGTACGACGCCACGCGCACGCCGGTGTGAACCGATATGAGCAACATCTCGAATGGCGTCGCCTGGGAGCGTATTCCGCAAATCGTCTCGTTCGCGGAGCACGCCACGTTCACGGAAACGTACGGCTTCGCCGGCAACTCCGGCAAGGTGAACCTCGAAGGGCAATTGCTGCGCGCGCCGAATCGCCCATCGAAAACGCTCTACGTGTTCATGCATCCCACCTCGACATTGCAGCTCTTGCCGATGCCGATGGCGCTTGCGGATCGCGGTCTTCACGTGCTGTGCGCGGCGAGTCGCTACGCGAAGAACGACAGTGCGTTGATCATGGAGAAGGTCGCCGTCGACCTCGGTCGCTGGATGCGCCATGCGCGTGAAGCGCTCGGCTATGAGCGGGTGGTACTGGTCGGTTGGTCGGGCGGCGGCTCGCTGTCGCTGTTCTATCAGGCACAGGCGGAACGCGCGGATATCACGCACACGCCGGCGGGCGACCCGGTCGACCTGGTCGCCGAAAAGCTGCTCGCCGCGGACGGAGTGATCTTCGTTGCGGCCCATCTGTCGCGCGCGGAGACCCTGACGGAGTGGCTCGACCCCTCCGTCACGGACGAGCTCGATCCCGATCGGCGAGATCTGGCACTCGACATCTATTCGCCCGAGTGCCCGGCGCAGCCGCCGTACACGGCGGAGTTCATCGCCACATTCCGTGCCGCGCAGATCGCGCGCAATCGGAAGATCACTGCGTGGTGTCAGGAGAAGCTCGCGCAGCTGCGCGCCACGAAAACGGGCGAGATGGAACGCGCCTTCGTCGTTCACCGAACGATGTGCGATGTGCGCTGGCTCGACCCGAACGTGGATCCCAACGGGCGCGCGCCCGGCCGCTGCTACATGGGCGACCCGCGGGCGGTGAATGTCGGGCCGGTTGGCCTGGCGCGCTTCTCGACGTTGCGGTCGTGGCTGAGCCAGTGGAGCTATGACCTGTCAAATGCGAAGGGACCGGCCAACGCCGCGAAAATCCGCCGCACGCCCGTCCTTCAGATCGAGAACACGGCGGACGATGCCGTCCCGGCGACCCACAACCCCACGATCTACGCCGCGCTCGCGACGCCGGACAAGCGCCTGCTCCGGATCGAAGGCGCGACGCACTACTACGTCGGCCAGCCGGAGTTGCTCGGGCAATGCACCGATCTCGTCATCGATTGGAGCCGCGAGAAGCGGTTCCTGCTGGAATGAGCACTATGAGCGTTGCTTCAGGAGTTGCGCCTTGCGACGCGACCATTCCCGCAGCCGGTCGTGCGCTTCCGCCTTCGCCTTCGCGAGAAAGCCGGGCTTTTCGGTGCGCGCCGCGATTTCCAATCGCAACCCGTTCGGGTCGAAGAAGTAGATGGAGCGCACGAATCCATGGTCGACGGGCCCGATGACGTCCACGCCGAAACGCTCGAGACGCGCGCGCATCGCGAGCACGTTTTCGACGGAAGCCGTCTCCATTGCGAAGTGCTGCACCCAGGCGGGCGTATTGGGCGAAGGCGCCGGCTTCTCGTTGCGGCCCAGATCGAAGAACGCGATGTACGAGCCGTCGCCGAGCTCGAAGAAGAAGTGCGCGTACGGGCCCTCTTCGCCGGTGCTCGGCACGCGCTCCGCGAGCATGCAGTGGACGAGCGGCACGCCGAGGATGTCTTCGTAGAAATGCCGCGTCTCCTCGGCATCCCGACACGGATACGCGAAGTGATAGAGGCCCTTCAATTGCGCTACATCACTGGGCTGCATCGCATTCCTCGGCTCGTTCTGCCGCGCCTGCCGCGCGTCGGTGCCGAGCATATGCCGTGGCGCGCAACCTTCCCATCCTCCCGGCAGGAGGACACATGAGTCACAGCGATTCTCCGCAGCACATCGCGGCCGACATCATTCCCGCCATCGGTCGCGCGGATTTTCCGGAGCGCCTGCTCGCCGTGTATCGCAGCCTCGCCGGCTGCGATCTCTGCTCCGCATTCTCGTGGGATGGCGCGAGCGGTCCACGCCTCCTGTTCGCGGCGGGTGGGCATCCGCATATCCCCGAGTTCGCGCTGACGGCGTCGCACGCGTATGCACGGACCTATTGGCGGCTCGATGCGGTGGCCCGGCCCGAAGTGCTCCGTGACGCCAGAGGCCTCTCGCTCGTGCGCACGGTCGCAACCGACATTCGCGATGCGGAGTATCGGTACTACTGTTACCAGAGAGGCGGAGTCTCCGAGCGCTTGACGCTGTTGGATACCAGCGAGCCGATCGTGAGCGTCAACGGCTATCGCAGCGTCGCGCGAGGTCCGATGAGTGCGGACGCGGCACAGCGAATGAAAGAAGCAGGTCCGATCCTCATCGCCGCGGTGCGCCGTCACCACGAGCTGATCGAACGTCCGGCGCACGCCGCTGCCGTGCCATCGCATGCCGAGCTGTTGCAGCGGGCGCGTGAATGGGGATTGAGTGCGCGCGAAGCGGAAGTGGCGGCCGCGCTGGCGACGGGAGAGAGCCAGCCGGAGATCGCACAGCGCTCCGGACTCGCCCTCACGAGCGTCATCACCTATCGGCGGCGCGCCTATCAGAAGCTGCAGGTGTCGGATCGGCGGGAACTGCGGGCACTATGCGAGCGCCTGCTTGCACCGGAAGCGCCATCGCTTCGAGAAAGCGCCGCAGCGCGACGGACTCGTCGGACTTGCGCCAGCACACGCGAATCTTGAACGACACGTTGAGATCGGACACTTTCCGTAGCACCACGCTGCTCGATTGCACGCGCTGCTCCGAGTATTCGACGAACCCGATGCCCATGCCCACCGCGACGAGACTGAGGAGAATGGAATGCGTGGCGGTCTCCTGAATGATGTTCGGCACCACGCCGTGACTCACGCAGGCGCGCATCAGGACCTCCGAATAGCTCGGCGCGCGCTTGCGGAACGGCCACAGAAAGCGCTCGCCCCGCAGGTCTTTCATGCGGATTTGCTTGGCGTTCGCGAGCCGGTGCCCCTTGTAGAGCGCCAGCACGATCTCGCTCTCGCCAATGTCCTTGTAGTCGAGCAGCTGCTTGTTGGAGTCGTCCTGGTGCAGGTCGTACACGATCGCGGCGTCGATCTCCGCGTTCTTCACCGCCTCGATCTGATCCTGCGAGCTCATCGGCAGCAGCTCGAGGGTGACGTTCGGCTCGTTGAGCCGGAACGCGAGCAGCTTGCCCGGGATGTCGCGGTGGCCCGAGGCGATCTCGCTGAACCCCACGCGCACGGTGCCGAAGTGCCCGCTCGCGTAGCTGCGCGCCTTCTCGATGGAGCGCTCGACGTGCGCCAGGATCGCCTCGGATTCGTTGAGGAACATGCGGCCCGCGGCGGAGAGCTGCACGCCGCGCGGCTTGCGCTCGAACAGCGCGACGCCCAGCTCTTGCTCCAGATGGCGAATCTGCCGGGTGAGAGCCGGCTGGGCGACGTGCAGGATCTTGGCCGCGCGGCCGAAGTGCTGTTCGCGGCCGACCGCCCGAAAGTAGCGCAGGTGACGCAGTTCCATGCTGCGCTAATACCGTCCGGGTATCGAAAACGCAAGCACGCGGCGCATGCGGCAAGAACGGCAGCCGCTCAGCCGCGCGCGTCGAGGTCGGGATCGAGCGTCACGTCCGGGTCGATCGGCACCCCCGCGGTGTTCAGGAACATCCCGAGCATCGTGAAGTGTCCGACCGTGAAGATCGCATCCATGCACTGGCGCTCGTCGAAGTGCGCGGCGAGGCGGCTCCAGATCTCGTCCGGCACGAAATGGTCGGCGACGAGCGCGTCGGCGCTGGCGATCAGCGCGGCGTCCGCATCGCTCCACCCACCCTCCGCGATGGGCCGCTTGAGCGCCTGGATTTCAGTGTCGCGCAGCCCGGCGCGACGGGCGAACAGCACGTGCCGCGACCATTCGTAGCCGGACCGGACGCGCCACGCGGTGCGCAGGGCGAGTATCTCGCGCTCGCGGGGCGGGAGCGGGTTGCTGTCCGACATCACGTACGTTGCCCAGACGCGGAACGCCTGCAGTGCCGCTGGGTGACGCACGAACGCGCGCGACACAGCGAAGTCGGCACCCAGCTTGCGGAACGGCGCCATGATGGCTTCCTGCTCGGCGTTCATCTCCTCATCGCGCAACGGCGGCAGGCGGGGCGTGTTCGTTCGCATGACTTCTCTGCCTCGTTATTGCGCGAGAAAGCCGCCATCGATGACGAGCGTCTCGCCGAGCGCGAGACTCGCACGCGGGCTCGCGAGCCACAGCACCGCGTCCGCCACTTCGGAGGGCTCGCCGAGCCGCCCGATCGGCAGACCCTTGCGGATGAGCGCATCGGGAAAGGGATCGACGAACGTGCCCGTGCTCTTGCCGAGAGGCGTGCGCACGGTGCCCGGGGCGATCGCGTTGATGCGGACGCGCGTCTTCGCCAGTTCGAGCGCGACCGAGCGCGTGATCCCGATGATGCCGTGCTTGGAGGCCACATAGGCGACGCCGCCCGGCGAGCCGACGAACGCGACATTCGACGCGGTATTGATGATGACGCCCTGATTGCGCGGGCGCATGTGACGCACTTGGGCGCGCACGCAAAGCCACACGCCCTTCAGGTTCACGTCGATGACCTTGTCCCAGTCGGCCTCCGGCGTCTCCTCGATGGGACGGAACGGTGCACCGATGCCGGCGTTGTTGAAGCCGACGTCGATGCCGCCGAACGTCTCGATCACGTGCGCGTGCGCGGCCTCGACCGCCTCGGCGTTCGAGACGTCGACCTGCCGCGTGAGCACTTCGACACCGCTCGCGCGCAGCGCTGCTTGCGCCTGGGCAAGCGACTCCGCGTTCCAGTCGAAGATCGCGACGCGTGCGCCCTCGCGTGCGAACGCCTCGGCGCACGCGAAGCCGATACCGCGCGCACCACCGCAGATGACGACCGACTTGCCTGCCAGCTCGAGGTCCATGCCGCGGCCCTCGCCTCAGGCGCTGGCCGTTTCGGGCATCGGATATTCGTCCGCGTTCTTGACCCATCCCGGCTGCAGCGAGAAGTCGAGGCGCGGCGGCGAAAAGATGTCGGCCATGCGATTGCCTTCCGGCCCGGGCTTCTGGCTCTCCGACGTGTGGATGACGCGCGCCGGGATCATCGTGGCCGAGGGCGATCCGACCTGCACGTGCACATCCTCGCGCCAGTCGTTCTTGTTGAGGCCCCATGGCCAGCGCATGTGATGGATGAAGCTGCCCGCGAGCACGAGCGAGCACTGATCGAAATCGTAGTGGCTGTGCGGCGACATCTTGGTGACGTCGCGCGCGCCGTGTCCCGGCGGCGGGAAGTTCAGCATGATCGTCGAGCAACGCCAGATCGGCCCCATCTGACCCGGCTTGCGCTCTTTCTGCAGGTCATAGACGCGCAGCTTGTAGCCATCGCGCGGTGCCGGCCAGGGCTTGAAAGGCGGATTCGCCGGGTCGGGTCGTGCATACACCTGCGCGTTCACGCACTTGGCCGCGAGGTCCGCCGACTGCGTCGTGAACAAGCGCACGACGCGCCCGCCTTTCGGCAAACGAATCTCGCTGTCGCCCGGCGGCACGATGAGGAGCTGATGCCCCGGGCCGCGCACCGACTGGCCACCGGCCGTGGCCTCGTACGGCGTGTTCTCGTCGGGCAGGAGGATCATGTACTCATCGACATGGCCGCGCCGCGAGAAGCTCGCACCGGGCCGCGCTTCGATGTAGTTGACGATGAGGTTCTGGCTTCGCGTGTACCACGCGCAGCCGTTTGCGTCGTCGTCGACGGGCGGGTCCTGATAGTACAGCCCGTAGCTGGCGGGCATTGCCGTCGTGCCCGATTGCGTGTCGCGGCTCGGCGCGGCGAGCGCCGCACGGGGGTCGGATTTGTCGTACATGCGGCAATTCCTCTGCGTGACTTCGCCTAAAAGATAACATGATAAGTATACTTGCCGTGCTGTCAAACGAACGGGAGGGATTGCAATGCTCGTGTCCATGAAGAAGGCGGCGCTCGGCGCAGCCGCTCTCCTGATGCTCGCCGCCGCGCACGGCGCCGAGCCGAGCAAGGCGCACATCACGTGGGCGCCCGCGTCGAGCTCGATCGTCAATCCGTCGACGAACAAAGACCTCGACGCGTGGGAGTCGTACAAGACACGCTCCCCCGAGCCGCGGCCCGATGAGCATCTCGACGACCCCGTTCTGCACGGCGCGATCGACGTGCATGCGCACTTCGGCCCCGACTCCTACGATCGCCAGTGGGACGCGTTCGAGATCGCGCGCGCCGCGCACGCGCACGGCATGCGCGGTCTGGTGCTGAAGAATCACTACGCCGAGTCGGCCGGTCTCGCTTATCTCGTCCGCAAGTACGACCAGGTGCCGGGCCTCGAGGTGTTCGGCGGGCTCGCCCTGAATTCGACGGTCGGCGGAATCAACCCGCAGGCGGTGCGCTACTTCGCCGAGGTCCAGGGTCATTACGCCAAGATCGTCTGGATGCCGACGCACGATTCCAAGACCGAGGTCGAGCATCTCAAACAGGTGCGCCCCTACGTGATCGTCTCGAAGAACGGCGTACTGCTGCCGGAGGTGCTGGAGGTGCTCGATCTCATCAAGCAGTACGACCTCACGCTCGCGACCGGGCACGTCTCGGCCGAGGAGATGGTGCAGATCGTGAGCGAGGCGAAGAAGCGCGGCATCGATCGCATCATCATCACGCATCCGAATCTCGGCCCGATGTTCACCGATCCGACGATCGAGCAGCTACGGCGCGTCGTTGCGCTGGGCGCGTATGCCGAGATCGTCTCATCCGAGCTGGTGGGCAAGCTGAAGGACAACACGGTCGCGCTGATTCGCACGCTCGGGCCCGCTCACTGCATCGTCTCCTCCGACAGCGGCCTGACCGGCTTCTACAGCCATACCGATGCGCTCGTGCGCGCGGCGCGCGTGTTGCGTCAGGAGGGGTTCAGCGAGGCCGATCTGAACGCGATGTTCAAGACGAACCCGGCTCGGGTGCTGGGGTTAGCCGCGCAATGAGCGGGTTTTCCTGAGGCGACTCGCCAGTCATCTCGTTGTAAATCCTGCGATGAGTGAAGCGCCAGCCGTCGGCGGTGCGCACGAGGTCGTCCTCGTAGTACCCGTACGCCGCGACGTACGGCCAGCGCTGCAGGTTGTCGTTGTTCAGGTCGAGCCAGTACGCCCAGCAGCGCGCGCGATCGTCCTGGATGTCGAACACGCGGTTCGTCACGAAATGCCGCAAGCGGAACGGCTTGCGCGGCCCGGCGGCGGCCGCGAGGTTGTCGAAGAACTTGCCGATGTTCACGCAGGCTTTGTAGATCGCCTCGCGTCCCTTGGCGGAGCCCTCGGGCCACTCGAGCACCGCATCCTCGGTGAAAAGCGCGGCGTACATCGCGGGGTCGTGCCAATCGAGCGCGAACATGTACCGGCTCTGCATTTCGCCGATCTCCATCTTGTCGAGGGCGTCCTGCAGCGCCCGCGGGTGGGGTTGTGTGGTCACGGTACTGCCCTGGATATAGTTAACGTGTTCACTATGCAGTAAGCTCTCCGGGCACGCAACCGCACCGCGCTACAAACGGGGACGAGGCATGGCGAGGAAGTTCGACAACACGGATCTGATTGCGGAAACGCTGCGCACGCTGCTCGATCGGCAGCTCATCCAGGATCTGTTCACACGCTATTACAGCGACCTCGGCGGCGCCGACGCGGCTGCGTTCGGCAAGTACTTCGTCGAGGACGCGGAGCTCGACGTGAACGGCATCGTGGTGCGCGGTCCCGAGCAAATCGCCGAGCTGTACCGCCGCGTGGCGGCCGACAAGCCGCGGCGCGCGGGCACGTTCCGCATGCTGCTCAGCAATCCGCAGATCGAGGTGACGGGCAACACCGCGACGGCGCGCTTCCTGTGGACGCAGTTGCTGAACGATTCGCTGAAGGGCCCGCCGCAGCTCATCGAGCAAGGCCGCGAGTTCGATGCGCTGGTGAAGCGCGACGGCGAGTGGCGCATCACGAAGCGAGTCGTGATCGCCGATTCCGGCTTGCCGGACCTGTTCGACGCAACGTACAGCCCGCGCACGGACTACGAGCTGCGCGTCGACGACTGAGCGCGGCTAGGCGCGGTTCGCGCGACCGACCACGCGTTTCACGAAGTGCGCCACCTCCGCCTGAATCTCCGCATTCTCGGGCGCGTCGCCCGGGATGAAGCCGCCGTGAGGCATCGCTTCCCAGACGTGCAGCTCGGCGTCGACGCCTGCCTCGCGCAGCTTGCGATGCATGCGCACCGAGTTCGACAGGAACAGATCACGCGTGCCGGACTGGACGAGGGTCGGCGGAAAGCCGCGCGTGAAGTCGGCGAACAGTGGCGAGAGGTAGGGATCACGCAAATCGTGCCCGTTCGCGTAAAGCGCGTTGCACTCCGGCAGCCCGCCCTTCAGCACGACATCGAGATCCTCGTTCGTGCGGAAGGTGTCGCCCGATTCGGTCAGGTCCGCCTCGGGAGTGAGCAGGATGACGCCGGCGGGCCAGGGCAGGCCGCGGTCCCGGATCATGAGCATCGCGGCGGCCGCGAGATTGCCGCCCGCCGAGCTGCCGCCGATGACGATCCGCTGCGGATCGATCGTTTCGATGAGCGCTTTGTAGACCGACACGCAATCTTCCGGCGCGGCTGGGAACGGGTGGTCGGGAGGCATCCGATAGTCGACCGAGATCGTGCGCACGCCGATGCCATCGGCGCTCCGCGCGCCCTGCGCCTTGGCGAAAGTGCCGCCGCCGACGACGAACGCGCCGCCATGAATGAAGAGATAGACGGGAGCGTCCGCGGCCACGCCATCGCGCGGCACGCAGTCGTAGCACAGCACGCCGGCAATTCGCGTCGTCTCGATCCTGGACCGGACGCCCGCCAGCATCGACGCAGCCATCTGCTCTCTCGTCGCATTACCCGCCGCCAGTTGGTGACGCCACGCCTCAATATCTGAAGCCGGCGGCCACTTCATGCGCGCGAGCGAGGCCCCGTCGGAAAGCACTCTTTGCGCGGCGGCACTGATCGTCGCGGGAGGCGGAATATCCCGCGCCCGCACGCGAACCGGCGTGTACGCGGGCGTCTGTTCGGCCATACGAGTTGCCTCCTTCGCCGCCCTCTAACGGCGATCGAGCTTGTTCTTCTCGAGGAACAGCGAGAGCTGGTCGGCGACCTGCACGTTGTTCAGATCGGCGAATGGAATGTGCGTGTTACCGACCAAACCGACCGCCGGCAGCATGAGCACTTCCGCATGGCCGCCGTGCGCATTGACGATCTCGGCAAACTGCTTGCTGAGATTGACGTTGCGCACCCAGGTGGTCTTCTCGGTGTTATCACCCCAGACGAGCTGTATCGGAAAGCGAGTGAGCCTCTTGAACTCCTCGAGCGGCACGTGCGTCGGGCCGAACCCGCCTTCCGGCTCCTGCGGGCCGGCGCCCTCGGGGAACACGAATGCCGCCGGCTCATACGCGACGATGCCCTTCACGTTGTCGCTCTTCAGCGCGGCCAGCATGGCGCGCCAG
>DASZSS010000096.1:0-4412 GCA_035548535.1 Steroidobacteraceae bacterium | reverse complement strand
ATCGTCAGCTCGAACGGCCCTGCCGGGAGCCCGTTCTTCTCGTCGTAGAGCGTGCACACCGGACTGTCGGCCCAGCAGTAGCGCACCCGCGTCGGTGTGATCCCCGGGGCGGGCTGCAGCGAGACGGAGTTGCCTTCGATGCGTGCGTCGACGAACCGGCAGGTCACCTGTTCCTGGGCGCACAACTCGAATCCGACCGGTCGCGCCGCGCCGTATGCGATCAAGTTGCCCTCCGTGTCGCCGAAGGTCACGACCACCCGATCGCCGGCGAGTCGCGCACTGAGCGGCACCGGGCCCGACGGCGGCAAGCTCGTTTCGCCGTACACGACGTGGCGCGCGGCGCGCGCGAGGCGTCGTCCGACTTCCTGCTTGTTCGCCGGATGAATGTCGGAGCGCTCGCCGATGTCGATGGCCACCGCAAGTCCCGCATGCGCGTCGTGCGCAACGGCGAGTCGCTGCGCTTCGCGCACGCGGGCCGTCCCGGACTCGGTGGGTTTCGTCGACGCCTCGCCATACCCCGCAAGCTGCACGACGAGGAACGGCAGATCGGCCCCGAACTGCGCGCGCCAATCCGCCATCAAGCCTGCGAGAAGCTGTTCGTAGTTGTCCGGCGCATTGGTGTTCGATTCGCCCTGATACCAGACCACACCGCGCAACGTGTACGGCACGAGGGGCGCGATCATCGCGTTGTAGATGGTGGTGAGACCGCCCGTGGGCTCCCAGGGCGCGCGCGGCTCCGGGCCCATGCCCGACGGGGCGATGCGATAGCGCCATTCGCGATCGAGCGGAATGGAGGTGCCGTCGGCGAAGTGAATCGCACGCCGCTCCGCGGGGCCGTACACGCCGCCCGTCGCGTACGTGTCGAGCGCCGCGATGACAATCGTGTTCTCGCCCGCATGCAGCTTTGCCGCGGAGAGATCGTATTCGCGATCGGTACCGGCGCCGGATGTATAGCCGACCGGAATGCCGTTCACCCACGTCTCGTCGACTTCATCGATCGGGCCGAGTGAGACGGTAGCGCGCTGCGCAGCCTGCTTCGCTGTGAGCGTGAAGGTCGTGCGATACCAGACGATGCCGTTGTACTCGGCGAGCTCCGGCACACCCCAATCCTCCCAGTACCCGAGCTGCTTCGGTGCCACGCGCCAGCTCTGTGCGACGCTGGACTTCGCGCTCCACGGCTCCGTGCCCGGCGCCGCTTTGGCGTGCGCTTGCCACCAGTCCTGCCACATGCGGCCCCACTTTGCGGTCGCCGCGGCCGGATCTCTTGCGCGCAGCTTCAACAGATCGAGACTCGCGTCAAAGCCGCCGAGGCTGTGCAGCGCGCTCGCGCTCATCCACGTCTGGATATTCGAGCCGCCCCAGGCGGACACGATGAGCCCCATGGGCACGTTGACGGTCTTCTGCAGCTCGCGCGCGAAGTAGAAGCACGTCGCGGAGAACTCGGCCGCCGTGTCGGGTCCGGCGATTTGCCAGGGCACGGTCGTCTTCAGGTTGTCGAGCGGCGTAAGGCTGTTCTCGAGCTGCAGGGTGACCATCCGAATGCGGTTGTTCGCCGAATTCAGAATCTCCGCGCGCGAGTTGAGCGTGCGCTTCACTTCCAGAACCATGTTGGACTGGCCGGAGCACAGCCACACGTCGCCGATGAGGATGTCGCGCAAAGTCTGGTGCGCGCCCGAGCTGCTGCTCACTTCGAGCGAGTAGGGGCCGCCGGCTTGCAGCGCGGGCAGCGTCACGCTCCACCGCCCGTCCTTGCCGGCACGCGTGTCGGCTTTCGCGGTCGCGAGCGATACGTTGATTTCATCGTCGGGATTCGCCCAACCCCAGATGCGAATCGGCTGCTCGCGCTGTAGTACCGCGTGATCCTGAAAGATGGCGCTGAGGAACGGCCGCGACGAGACCGTGCTGCTGGCCGAGGCCGCGACGAACGTCGGCGGCTTGGTCGGCGCCGGCGTTTCCTTCGTGACGACCCAGTCCTCGGTGGGCTTCAAGCCGGGATTGGCGGGCGGCAAGCCGGGCGCGTACGGAATTCGAATCGCTTCGTATTCCGCGAGCGTGTGTTCGGGCGGCGTCACGCCCGCCGGCAGCGGCCGGTGCGAGAACGACTGGAAATACGCGATGCACGCATCGCGCCACCACTTCGCTTCCTTCTCCTGAATCGCGAGGAACTGCGCGATCTGGTCGCGCCGTTGCGCATCGATGAGCTTGCCGACCTCGGCCCACGTCTTGCGCATGGTCGCGACGGTTTCGACGCCCGCCGTGTAGTGCAGAACCAGCTCATCCCACAGCGTGCGGCCCGACTTCAGCTTGTAGTCCCAGGGAACGTGATGAAACCACAGCAGGTATTTCTCCGGGACGCGCTCGCGGTCGGCGAACACCGCCGCGACTTCGGGCGCGTACTGCGCAGTGGCATTGCTGCCCGTCGGGGTGCGATCGAAGCCGATGCCGTTGGCGTCGGCGCGATGGTAGTAGACGGAGGTCCAGTCGGCGCGCTGTCCGCCCGCGACCCACGGGCCCGGTCCGTAGTGATAGCTGCGGCCCATGATGTGGTGCAGGCCGAGCGGCGTCATGTAGTTCACCGTGGCTTCGCGCGAGCCCATCATCATGGCGACGACGGGCTTCACGAACGCGGGGTCGTTGGTGAAGGTCATGCGCACCCACTCGTCCGCGATGCGCTCGGACGAGAGCGACGGGTCCCACGCGAGCCGGCCGAATGCGTACCAGTTCGCCTGATCGAACTGCGACCCCGTCCAGTTGCGGTCGGCGCCGATGTTCGCGACGCCCGCCATGCCGGTGCGCGTGTAGCCGTGCAGCGAGCCGTCGATCACTTTGGCGACCGTCGAGCCCTTGCCCTTCGCGTACGTGTCCGACTGCAGCGTCTCTTCGTAAAGCGGCGCGAGATACACGAGGTGCGTCGCGAACCCGAGGTACTCCTTCGTGAGCTGCACTTCGAGCATCAGCGGCGTCTTCGGCATCGCGCCGAAGAGGGGATGAAACGGCTCGCGCGGCTGAAAGTCGATCGGGCCGTTCTTCACCTGCAGCAGCACGTTGTCGCGGAACTTGCCGTCGAGCGGCACGAACTCGCTGTACGCCTGCTTCGCGCGATCGTCCGGCTGCTCGTTCGAGTACACGAAGGCGCGCCACATGACGATGCCGCCGTGAGGCGCCACGGCATCGGCGAGCATGTTGGCGCCATCCGCGTGCGTGCGCCCATAGTCCTGCGGTCCCGGCTGGCCTTCGGAATTCGCCTTCACGAGGAAGCCGCCGAAGTCGGGAATCGCGCGATAGATCTCGTCCGCTTTCGCGCGCCACCAGGCGCGCACGCTGGCGTCGAGCGGGTCCGCGGTTTTCAGCCCGCCGATCTCGATGGGCGCGCTGAATCGCGCGCTCAAGTAGACGTGGATGCCGTAGGGGCGCAGGGCGTTCGCGATCGCCGCGGCCTTCGCGATGTAGGCGGGCTGCAGGCTCGTCGCACTCGCGTTCACGTTGTTGAGAACCGCGCCGTTGATGCCGACGGACGCGCTCGCGCGCGCATAGTCCGTGTACCGCGGGTCGACGTAGTCCGGCAGCTTGTGCCAATCCCAGATGGACTCGCCCGCATAGCCGCGCTCGACGGTGCGGTCGAGGTTGTCCCAATGGTCGAGCACGCGGTTGCGAATGCGCGGCGCGGCCGCGATGTCGAGGCTCTGCAGCGGGCGGCGCGTCTGGATCAGCCGCAAAAAGTGAAAAGTGCCATAGAGCACCCCGATGTCTTCATTGGCCGCGATCACCGTGGCGGGATGACCGCCGATCGTCACACTGCGAATGAGGTATCCCTCGGGGCCGAGGCCCGTGAGATCCAGACGCAGCGCCGCGACTTCGGGCGAGGAGGCCGGAGTTCCGAGGACGATCGTCCCGTCACGCCCCGTGCTCGTCCCGACCGGCACGGGTTGACCGAGCAGTCCGGCGAGCCCACGAACCAGCTCTGCACCAGCCGCGCGCAGGGTTGCCGAGCTGCCTACCAGCGCTATTCCGCTGGCGCGCGCGCGATAGGCGGCGAGCTGCTCTCCCTGCACCGGCGCGTACCGAAGCCACAGGTCGTAGCCGTCCTCAGCCCATGCTCCCTGCATCGCAAGAAGCGCCAGCGCTCCGAGCAGCGCTCGAATCCGTATCCGCCACTTCGCCACTACGTCCCCCTCGTGGCGCCATGCATTGCTAGAATCGTCGCTGGCGCCGATTGCCGAAACCGCCCAGGTCTATTGTTAACGCTAACGCCGGAACGATGCCAGTGACCGTGAGACGAACCCGCCGCCGCCGCGGCAGTGCCGTGACCATCCACGAAGTGGCGCGCAAGGCCGGTGTGTCGCCCATGACCGTCTCGCGCGTGACCAATGGCGAGGACAACGTGCGCGAGGCCACGCGCGATCTGGTCATGA
>DASZSS010000095.1:0-16236 GCA_035548535.1 Steroidobacteraceae bacterium | reverse complement strand
AGTCCACCACGCGCTTGATGCCGACGAGGATTCGTTTCATCGCAAAGTGTCTTCCGGGCAGCCAAAACGGCCCGCGGGCCACACGGGCCCGCGGGGTCGGCAATTATCAACTATCCGGAGGGGCGCAGGCGACTCTCGCCGCGGCAGCGCCCTGACGCGTCAGCGAATCTGTGCCGGGCGGTGGTGCTGGTGGGGCGGGTCGCGCTGCTCGGCGAGGAAGGTCTGGCCGATCTTGGCCGCCGTGTCTTTGAGCTTCGGCAGGAAGCGCTCCAGCGCGAGTTTCAGCGGCACGGCGGTCGCGGCGAAGCGTACGGCGATGGTCGCGAGCACGCGGTCGTCCACGATGATCGGCACCGCGACGCTCACCTGCTCGGAGATTCGGCGCGGATGCACGGCGGTCGCGTAGCCCTGGCCGCGCGCGTCCGAGAGGATCTTCTGCAACTCCGCCTTGTTCTTGGCGAGCTTGTCCTCCTCCTTGTTGGAGCGGGAGAGGATCTCGAGCAGCGAATCGCGCTGCGTTTGCGAGCAGAAGGCGAGATACACGCGACCGATCGCGGTGGTGAGCAGAGGCACGCGGAAACCTGCGGAGAAGCGCTCGACGGCCAGCGGGCTCGCATGGTCCGTCGTCTCGCGCACGAGCATCGTCGTGCCCGAGAGCGAGGCGATGCCGACTGGCCAGACGATCTCGCTACAGAGCGAATACAGATACGGGCGAGCGATCTGCGTGACCCAGGCTTCGTCGTCGAACCCATCGGACAGCCCGCGCACCATGATGGTGAGTCGGTAGCGGTCGTCGTGGTCGTCCCGATAGACGTAGCCCGCGTGGCTCAGCGTCTCGAGGATGCGGTAGGTCGTGGTGCGTGGCAGCTTGATTTCCTGAGCGATCTCGGAAACCGTCGCGCCGTTCTTCAGGTTCAGCACCGTGAGGGCGTCGAGGCCGCGGATCAAAGCGCGAATCGGGCGAGTGGATTCCATGGACGGGAGCTTTACCGTGGTGACGTGTGAATGAACCTGGAGGGGCAGTTTAGAAACTGTATCCATGAGTGTCCATCAGGCGGAAAAAACGTTCGGTTATCGTGCAGACGTGCCGCATACCTGCTAGCGACGTTGCCTTGTACACGCTCACCGTCCCCTTGGCAGCGTGAGTTCACGAATCGCGCCGCATGATTCACGAACGGCGCCGCTCGCTTCACGAACTGCAACACTCGCATGCGACGCCGCGAGTTTTCGCGCGCGCCTCACTGTAGACTGCCGCGCGCAGTCACATCTCTCGAGGGGTCCAGTGATTCGATTTGCGATCCGCCGGATTGCAACGTTCGTTCCGACACTGTTCGTCATCGTCACCCTCTCGTTTCTCATCATCCGTCTCGCGCCGGGTGGGCCGTTCGATGAGGAGCAGGGTGTTGCGCCCGCGATCCGCGCGAATCTCGATGCGGCATACGGGCTCGACCAGCCGCTTCTCACGCAGTATGCGCGCTATCTCACGGCGCTCGCGCACGGCGACTTCGGCCCGTCGTTCAAGTTCAGAGACATGCGCGTCGGCGAGCTGATCGCGCAAGGATTGCCGGTGAGCCTCACGCTCGGCGCGTGTGCGATTCTGCTCGGCGTGCTCGTTGGCGTACCGCTCGGTGCGTTCGCGGCGCTTCGCCGCGATGGCGCCGTGGATCACGGCGTACGGCTTCTGGCGGCGCTCGGCGTCGCGCTGCCGAGTTTCGTCGTCGGCCCGCTGCTGGCGCTCGTATTCGGCCTGCATCTGCGCTGGTTGCCCGTTGCGGGCTGGGCAAGCGGCGAGCCGCGGTACCTGGTGCTGCCGGTAATCACATTGGCGCTGCCAGTCATCGCGTACGTCGCGCGCCTCACGCGCACGAGCTTCCTCGAGGTGATGCGTACCAACTTCATTCGCACGGCGCGTGCGAAAGGCCTGGGGGCTGCGAGCATCGTCCTGCGCCATGCGCTCCGCCCGGCGCTGCTGCCCGTCGTGAGCTATCTCGGGCCCGCCACGGCATTCGTCGTCACGGGCTCGCTCGTCGTGGAAACCGTGTTCGGCCTGCCGGGCTCGGGACGTTTCCTCGTGCAGGGCGCCATCAATCGCGACTACACGCTCGTCATGGGGATGATCGTGGTGTACGGCGCGCTGACGTTGCTCTGCAATCTGCTGGCCGACCTGCTGTACGGCTGGCTCGATCCGCGAGTGCGCCATGCGGCGTAATCCCGCGGCCGCAATCGCGGCGGCACTCGTGGCGCTGATCGCGTTGCTCGCGATCGTCGGCCCGGCGCTGAGTCCGTATTCGTACGATGGGCTCGACTGGAATCACGTCGCCGCGCCTCCGCAGCTCGCGGACGCGCATTGGCTCGGCACGGACCGGCTCGGTCGCGATCTGTTCGTGCGTACGCTGCACGGCGTGCGCGTCTCGCTCGCGATCGGTCTGCTCGCCACGGCCGTGAGTCTCGCGATCGGGGTGATCTGGGGCGCGCTGGCCGGCTATGTCGGCGGCCGCACCGACGAAGTCATGATGCGCATCGTCGATGTGCTGTATTCGCTGCCCTATATCTTCATCGTCATCATCCTGATGACGGTGCTCACCCGCGGGAACATCTATGCGCTCTTCGTCGCGATCGGCGCGGTGGGCTGGCTCACGATGGCGCGCATCGTGCGCGGTCAGACGCTGGCGCTGAAACATCGCGAGTTCGTCGAAGCCGCGGTTGTCGCCGGCGTAAGCACGCCCGGCATTCTCGCGCGACACATCGTGCCGAACCTGCTGGGGCCGGTGGTCGTGTACGCGGCACTGACGATCCCGCAGATGATCCTGTACGAGAGCTTCCTCAGCTTTCTCGGTCTCGGCGTGCAGGAGCCGCTCGCGAGCCTCGGCAGTCTCATCAATTCGGGCGCGCGCGAGCTGGAGTCGGCCCCGTGGATGCTCATCGTGCCGGCCGGGTTCCTCGTCGTGCTGCTCGTCGCGCTCAACTTCGTCGGCGACGCCTTGCGCGACGCGTTCGATCCGCGTGAGCGTTGATGCCTCCGTGAGCGCGCCGGTACTCGATATCCGCGACTTGGGAGTCACGTTCGCAACGCCCGGCGGCGCCGTCGAGGCGGTGAGCGACCTGTCGCTGGCGATCGCGCCGGGCGAATGCGTGGGCATCGTCGGCGAATCGGGCGCCGGCAAGAGTCAGGCCTTTCTCGCGGTGACGGGCCTGCTCGCCGGGAATGCCAGCGTACGTGGCAGCGCGCGCTTCGAGGGGCAGGAGCTGCTGGGCCGACCGGCGAGCGAGCTCGATCGCGTCCGCGGCTCGCGCATCGGCATGATCTTCCAGGACCCGCTGACCTCGTTGACGCCGCATCTGCGCATCGGCGATCAGATCGCGGAGACGCTCGTGCGGCACACGGGAGTGTCGTGGAAGAAGGGTCGCGCGCACGCGCTGGCGCTGCTCGAGCGAGTGCAGGTCACGGACCCGGCGCGCCGTCTGACGCAATATCCGCACGAGCTCTCGGGTGGTATGCGCCAGCGCGTGATGATCGCCATCGCACTGGCCTGCGGGCCGAAGCTGCTGATCGCCGATGAGCCGACGACGGCTCTCGACGTGACCATCCAAGCACAGATTCTCGCGCTGCTGGCTGAGCTGAAGCGCGCGCAGCGCATGGCGCTGGCGTTGATCACGCACGATCTGGGCATCGTCGCGGGCATCGCGGATCGAGTCGCGGTGATGCAGGCGGGGCGCATCGTCGAAGTCGGCGCAGTGGATCGCATTCTCAAACACCCGGAGCACGCCTATACGCAGGCGCTGCTTCACGCCGTTCCGTCCGTGCGTGCGGGAAACCGGGAACACACAGCCGTTGAGCAGCGTGAGGGTGCGGCAAAACCCGCACCGAGCACGAGAGGAGAGGCCGCGGAGGTCAGCTCCGCTGAGTCACCGAAGGGGCCGCTTCTGTCGCTCGCCGACGTGCGCGTGCAGTTCAGAGCGCGCGCGGGCTGGTTTCGGCGAGCTCCAGTTCTTCGCGCGGTCGAAGACGTCTCGCTGGTGCTGAATCCGGGTGAGGTCGTGGGCCTCGTCGGCGAATCCGGCTCCGGCAAGTCGACGCTCGCGCGCGCCGCCTTGCGCCTCGTGCGCGCAGAGGCGGGGCACATCGTCTGGCTCGGCAGCCCGCTCGACGCGCTGACGCCGCGCGCTTTGCGGCCGCTCCGCCGCGAGATGCAGCTCGTCTTCCAGGACCCGCTGGCGAGCCTCGATCCGCGCATGACGGTGGCCGAGATCGTGGCCGAGCCGCTGCGCGTCCACCGGGGCGATCTCGACGGGCGAGCGCGGCGCGACGCCGCGGCCGAGATGCTCCTGCGCGTCGGTCTCGGCCGCAATCTGCTCGCCCGCTATCCGCACGAGCTGAGCGGCGGTCAGGCGCAACGCGTCGCGATCGCGCGCGCGATGGTGCTGAGGCCGAAGCTCATCGTCTGCGATGAAGCCGTGAGCGCGCTCGATGTCTCCGTACAGGCGCAGATTCTCGCGCTGCTGCAGGACCTCAGGCGCGAATATCGCACAGCCATCTTGTTCATCAGTCACAACCTCGCCGTCGTTCGCCAGCTCTGCGATCGCGTGCTCGTGCTGTATCTCGGTCGCATGATGGAGGAAGGGCCCACCGACTCGCTGTATACGGCGCCTGCCCACCCGTACACGCGCGGACTTCTGGAGGCGGTGCCCGTGCCCGATCCGGACATTCAGCCGCAGCGCTGGGAGCGCGCGCTCGGCGGTGAGCTGCCATCGCCTCTGGCGCCTCCCAGTGGCTGCGTCTTCCGCACCCGCTGCCCGCACGCGCGCGATGTCTGCCGGGAGCAGGTGCCGGAGTGGGAAGCGACTCAACCCGGGAGCCCAGGGCATCGCGTCGCATGCCACCGGTGGCGTGAGCTGGCATTGCCGGAATAGAGGCGCGGTTCCGGTGCGGACGTCGGCCGGATTGGCTATTCTCCACGGCCTATGCCAACCGAGCCCACCCTGCGTCCCAGTGCCAGCCTGAACAACGTCCGTTACGAGATCCGCGGCAAGCTCGCCCAGCGCGCCCACGGACTCGAGAGGCTTGGCTACGAGATCATCTCGCTGAACATCGGCAACCCGGCCGCATTCGGCTTCCGCACGCCGGAGACGATGCGCCTCGCCATGATCGAGAACCTGCAGAACGCCGAGGGCTACTGCCATCAGAAGGGCATTTTCCCGGCGCGCGAAGCCGTGGTCATGCAGCAGCAGGCGCGCGGCGTGCAGAACGTTTCCGCCGAGGAGGTGTTCATCGGCAATGGCGTGAGCGAGCTCATCGACCTCGTCTTGCGCGCGCTGCTGAATGCCGGCGACGAAGTGCTGGTGCCGAGCCCGGATTACCCGCTCTGGACGGCGGCGGCCACCCTGAACGGGGGGCGCGTGGTGCACTACCCGTGCCGTCCGGAGAATCGCTTCATTCCCGACCCGGATGAGCTCGCGAGCCTCGTCACGAAGAAGACGCGCGCGCTCGTCGTCATCAACCCGAACAATCCGACCGGCGCGGTGTATCCGCGCCACGTCGTGGAAGCGCTGGCCCGGGTTGCGGAGCGCCACGGCCTCGTCGTATTCAGCGACGAGATCTACGACCAGATGCTCTACGACGACAACGTGTTCGTCCCGATGGCCACCGTCGTGAAGGACACGTTGTGCGCGACCTTGTCGGGCCTCTCGAAGGTCTATCGCGCGTGCGGCTATCGCGTGGGCTGGGCGTCGTTCTCGGGTCGCAAGAATCACGCGGGCGACTATTTCGCGGCGCTCGAGCTCCTGAGCTCGCTCCGTCTCTGCAGCAACGTGCCGGCGCAGTGGGCGGTGCAGACGGCGCTCGGCGGCTATCAGAGCGTCAAGGAGCTCGTGTCCCCGGGCGGGCGCCTGTTCGAGTCGCGTCGCGCGATCGACAACGCGGTCGCCGCGAGCCGCTTCCTCGAGCTCGAGCCCATTCAAGGCGCGATGTACGGCTTCATCGGGGTGAACACGAAGGAGCTGCCCCACTTCGACGATCAGCAGTTCGCGCTCGATCTGCTCGAGCAGAAGCACGTGCTCGTCGCGCCCGGCACGAGCTTCAACGTCCCGTACAAGAATCGCTTCCGCGTGACGAACCTGCCGGATGCGGCCACGTTGCGCGACGTGTTCGGCCGCATCGAATCGCTGCTGACGAGCTACGTCGAGCGGCCGCGCAGCGCCGCGCCGGCGAACGTCGTCGAGGCGAGCCAGCGCTTCAAGTAAGTTGATCAGCCTTCCACAGGACGTTCTCCAGGCAATAGAGCAGGGGGAGACGGTCGCCGTACCGTCTCGTCAGAGGTCCGAAGCGGTCCGGCTCGCCTATGCCGCGGCCGCGCTCGCTAACAACCGGCACGTCTGGCAAACGCCCGACGTGTTGCCGCTCGAGGCCTGGAAAGCCCGCGAGATCGAACGGCGCGCCGCATCGGGCGAGAAGCTGCCGCGATTGCTCACGACGGCGGAAGAGTGGTTCCTCTGGCGCCAGGCCGCGGCCGAGCACACCAACGATCTGGAGCTGGTGGCGCGCGGGCTGCTCGCCGACAGTCTGCGTCGCGCGAGTCAGATCGCGCACGATTTTCGCATCTCGCTGGCGCGCTCACGCGGCGCGCCCGGGAGCGAAGAGCGCTTGCTGGCCGACGTTCACCAGAGCGTGGCGCAGAGGATGCGTGCGCTCGGTGCGGCGACAGCCGCCGAGCTCGCTGCGGAATTGAAGTGCCTCGGGGATGCCCGCCCGCTTCTCGCAGTTGGCTTCACGCAGGAAACGCCCAGTTTCGTGGCGCTCGCGGAGGCGCGTACCGCCGCGGGGTGTAGCACACGCATGCGCATCGCCGGCTCCGTCGCGCAGAACGAAACGCGCGCGGTGCTCGCCACCGACGCTGCGGAGGAGCTGGAACGGATTGCCGAGTGGTGCCGCGCGCGGCTGGACGCCCAAGCCGATGCGCGACTTCTGGTCGTGGCGCCGGGCGCACCGGAGGCGCGTGAGCGGCTCGCGACCTTGATCGCGCAGAGCGTGGATCCGGGGCGCGCGCTTTCCGGCGAGCTCACCGCCGCGAGGGGTGGCGCGGCGCTCGTCGCGCTCGAAGGCGGGCTGCCGCTGTCGCGCGCGCCGCTCGTCGCGCATGCGCTGCGGGGACTTGCGTGGCTCGCGAACGGCGCCGAGTTCGCCGAGCTGAGCGCCTGGCTGTGCGCGCCGTACTGGGCGATCCCGGAAACCGCGCGTGCGAAGCTGGATTTGTGGCTGCGCGAACGCGCGCAACTCGAGATCACTCCTCGCGATCTGCTCGGCGCATTCAGTGCGCTGCCGGACTCGCTTGCAAGCGCGGGCCGGGCGCTGAGCGGCCAGATCGACCGGGCGCTGCGCGAGCTGAACGTCGCACGCGCCACGCCGCGCCAGTGGTCCGAGCGGTTCGACAACGCACTCGCGGCACTTCACTGGCCCGGCGACCGCGCGCTCGACAGCGACGAGGAGCAAACGCGCGCACGCTTCACCGAGCTGCTGGACGACTTCGGCCAGCTCGCAACGGTCGCCGGAGTGATCTCGCGCGAGGAAGCGGTCGGCTGGCTGGCCGAGCTCGCATCTCGCACCTCGTTCCGGCCGGCAAGCGGAGATGCGCTTGTCACGATCGCTCCGCAGTTTGCGGATCCCATCGTTCGCTACGACGGGGTGTGGGTCGCCGGTCTGCATGCCGATGTCTGGCCGCAGCCGGTGCAACCCGATCCCTTCTTGCCGCTCGACGCGCAGATTGCTGCGGGCGTTCCGAGCGCAACGGCGGCGGGCCGCGCGGCCGAAGCGCAAGCACTGCTGATGGCGTGGCGCGCAGCCACTCCGCACCTCGTGCTGAGTGCGCCGCTGCGTGCGGAAGACGTGCAGCTCGCGCCGAGCCCGTTGCTCGAAACGTTCCTCGGGAACGCATCTCCCGCGGCAGCGGCGCCGTCGTTGTGGCTGCCTCTGCGCGTGCGTCGCGAGGATATGACGGAATGCATCGACGATCGTGCCGGCACGCCGTGGGATCTGTCGGTGCGTGTGCCTTCGGGCACACGCAGTGTCGAGCTGCAGAACTCGTGTCCGTTCCGCGCCTACGGTGAGCTGCGACTCGGAAGCAGCGAGCTCGATGGCCCCGAGCCGGGCGTCGCCGCCGACACGCGCGGGCGCTTGCTGCACTCGGCGCTCGAGAAGCTCTGGGGTGTGCTGAAGGGCTCGTCCGGCTTGCTCGCGCACACGAGCGCCGCGCTCGATGCGCTCATCGCACGCTGCGTGGAAGAGGCCGCCGCCGAGATCATGGGGCCCGCGCGCGCGGATGCCCGGCCGGCCGTGAACCGGCGCGAATGCCGGCGCGCCGTGCGCCTCATCCGCAACCTGTGCGACCTCGAGCGCAAGCGCGCGCCGTTCACCGTGCGCGAGAGGGAGCTCGAGCGCACGCTGCGGCTCGCCGGCGCGGAGCTGCACATCCGCATCGATCGCATCGATGAGCTCGGCACCGGCGGCCTCGCGATCCTCGACTACAAGAGCGGACGCGCCGTCCCCGGCGACTGGTATTCCGATCGGCCCTCGCACCCGCAGTTGCTCGCGTATCTCGCGGCGGTCGGAGACGAAACGGTCGCGATGTCCACCGTCAGCGTCACTGCGCGCGAGGTGCGCTTTGACGGCATCGCGAAGGACGCGTCGTTGCTGCCCAAGGTGCGCGGCGTCGAGCAGAGCCCCGAGGCGGAAGAGGACGCGTGGACGCACTGGCAACGGGAGTGGCGCGCGCGAATCGAGCGCCTCGCGGCGGACTTCGTCGCGGGTAAGGCGCCCGTCGACCCGCGTCCGAAGGCCTGCGAGTACTGTCACGTCGTGAGCGTGTGTCGCATCTCCGACGCTTCTGCGACGGCGGTGGAGCAGAACATCGATGAGTGAGCAGATGTCACTGCCGCTCGAGGGTGCGCCCGTCGCGACGCTCGCGGCGACGGACGACCTGGCGCGCGAGCATGCGATCGATCCGCGACGGTCGATCCTGCTGCGCGCGCCCGCCGGCTCGGGCAAGACGACCGTGTTGACGCAGCGCCTGCTGTGCCTACTCGCTCACGTCGACCGTCCCGAAGAGATCCTCGCCATCACGTTCACCCGCAAGGCCGCGGCGGAGATGCGCGAGCGCGTTTCCAAGGCGTTGCTCGGCGATATCGACGCCAAGAACCCGCAAGCGCCACGGCTGCGCAAGCTGGCGGAGGCGGTGCGTGCGCGCGATGCGGCGCGCGGCTGGGGTCTGCTGAAGAACCCCGGCCGACTGCGCATTCAGACGATCGACTCGTTCAACTATTGGCTGGCCAGCCAGCTCCCGCTCGCCGCGCGCGCCGGCGGCGCGCTGGTGGTGGCCGAGCGTCCCGAAGAGCTGTACCGGCGGGCCGCGCGGCGCGTGCTGATCATCGGCGAGACGGACGAGGCACTCGCCGCGGACATCGAGCTGCTGTTCGAGCGCATCGACAACCGCTGGGACAACGTCGAGCGGCTCCTTGCTCAGATGCTCGCGAAGCGAGGGCACTGGCTGCCTCACCTCATGCGACATGGCGAGAAGGCGCTGACCGAGCGGGTCAACGCGAGCCTGCGCACGATCACGGAGGAATTCCTGGCCAGTGTCTGCGCGCAATTGCCCGAAGCGCTACGCAATACGGCGAGTGGACTGCCGGAAGTCGGCCCGCTCGGCGCGGAAGCCGATCACATGCACGCGTGGAAGCGTCTTGCCACACTGACGCTGACGAAGGAGGACGCCTGGCGCGTGCAAATCACGAAAGCGCTCGGCGAGGCGTTCGAGCATCCGGCCGCGAAACAACAGCTCAAATTCTGCATCGACCTGCTGAAGACGCAGCCCGCCGCGCAGGAGCTGCTCGCGAGGATCAAGATCATGCCGGCGCCGGCGCTCACGCCGGCCGACGCCCAAGCGATCGAAGCACTATCGCGCGTGCTGAGAGTGGCCGCCGCTCAACTGCAAGTCGAGTTCGCGGCCGAGGGCCGCGTCGACTACACGTATGTCGCGGGCGCTGCACGACAGGCGCTCGTCGAGGCCGAAGCGCCCACGGATCTCGCGCTACGGACCGGGCTCGAGCTTCGGCATATCCTCATCGACGAGTTTCAGGACACCTCGCTCGCGCAGTTCGAGCTGCTCGAAGCGCTCACTGCGGGTTGGGAGCCGGGCGATGGCCGCACGCTGTTCGCGGTGGGCGACCCGATGCAGTCGATCTATCAGTTCCGGGAGGCGGAGGTCGGCTTGTTCCTGCGCGCGCGCGACGAGGGCATCGGCCCCATCCGCCTGGAATCATTGCAACTGACGCGCAACTTCCGCTCGAGGCCGGCGCTGGTCGAGTGGACCAACAACACCTGCTCGCAGCTCTTCCCACCCGCGGACGACGTGCGGGCGAGCGCGGTGGCCTTCACGCACAGCTTGCCGGCACGGGCTGAGCAACCGGGGCCGGCGATCGGGCTCACGCTGTTTGCCGGCGACCGCACTGCCGAGGCGCAATTCATCGCAAGGAAGATCGATGAGATCGGCAAGGCGTCCACCACGGATCAGATCGCCATTCTGGTCGCTTCGCGCTCGCACGCGCCGCCGATCATGGCCGCCCTCGAAGCGGCGGGCGTCGACGCGATCGGCGTCGATCTCGTGCCGCTGCGCGACCTCTCGATCGTGCGCGATCTCGTCTCGCTGCTGCGCGCGTTGCATCACCTCGGGGATCGCACCGCATGGCTTGCCATCCTGCGCGCACCCTGGTGCGGCGTATCGCTGCCGACGCTCACGGTGCTGTCGCGACGCTATGACCCGCTGCTGATTTGGGAAGCTCTCGCCGATCCGGAACGGCTGGCCCGCTGCGAGCCGAACGATCGCGAGCGGCTCGCGCGCGTGCGTGGCGTTCTCGAGGAGGCGCTGCGCTCCCGCAATCGCATGCCCCTCAGCGAATGGCTCGAGGCGGTGTGGCTGCGGCTGGGCGGACCCGACGCGTATCCGCGCGAGGACCTCACGCATGCGCGAGCTTTCTTCGCCGCCCTGGGCGACTTCGTCGCGCGCGGTGAGTGGCGCGGCCCGCAGGATATCGATGCGGTCGTCGCCGATCTCTTTGCCGAGCAGCGCGCGCGCACCGGTAATCCCGTGCAGGTGATGACGATTCACCGCGCGAAGGGCCTCGAGTTCGATCACGTCTTCTTGCCCGCGCTGGAGCGCTTGCCCAATCGCGATCGCGATCCGCTGCTGCGCTGGCTCGACCTGCCGCGCGCCGGGCAGGGCAGCGACCTCCTGATGGCGCCGGTGCCTGCTATCGGCGATGCCGAAGGCGGCGAAGTGAACGCGTATCTGAAGCGCCTCATGGCCGCACGCGGTGCGCACGAACAGGCGCGCTTGCTGTACGTCGCAATGACGCGCGCGAAGCGCTCGCTCAATCTCACCGGGGCGCCCAAGTTGCGGGCGGACGGCACCGTCGAGACGCGTGCCGGCACGATGCTCCGCTGCTTGTGGCCGGTGGTCGGCCGTGACTTCCAGATCGAAGGCGAAGCGGCGGCCAACGTGGACGTCATCCAGCCGACGCCGCGTGTACTGAGGAGGCTGCGAGTGGATTGGCGGCCGCCGGTCATCGAGCCCGCGGCGGCCCGCGAGCGGCTACCGATCTCCAATCGTTCGCTCGAACCCCCGCAATTCAGCTGGGTCGGCGAGACGTCTCGTCACATCGGGACCGTCGTGCACGCGGCGCTCGAACGGTTCGCCTCGGCGCCGCAGCTGCCCACACCCGAGGACATCCAGCGCCAGAGCGACAGCTATCTGCATCAGCTGCGCCGTCATGGCGTGCCGGAACGGGACCTCGAGGCGGCCACGCACACCGTGCAAGAGGCGCTCATTCGCACGTTGAACGACGAGCGCGGACGCTGGATCTTCTCGCGCGAGCACCGTGACGCACGCAGCGAGCTCGCGCTCACCGGCGTTGCCGACGGGCAGTTGCTCAACATCATCATCGACCGGACATTCGTCGACGCGAGCGGCACGCGCTGGGTGATCGACTTCAAGACGAGTCGTCACGAGGGCGGCAATCTCGAAGCGTTCCTCGACGAGGAGCTGGCGCGCTATCGGCCGCAGCTCGAGCGCAACATCGCGCTCGCGCGTGCGCTCGGCAGCGAGCCGGTGAGAGCGGCGCTGTACTTTCCGCTGCTGAGAGAGCTGAGAGAGCTGTAGAGCCCGCTCGCGTGCGCTAGAAGGTTGCCGCAACCGAGAACGGCCGGCGCCCCTGCGCGTCGGGCGACCCGAGGTAGCTCAGCTCCTTCACGAGCTGCGGCGAGGCCTCCGGACCGGCCGCGACCAGGCCTTCGAGGACGAAGCCGGGCTCGCGAGTGAGCCGCAGCGTGCCTTCCACTTTCAGTGGCCCGCTCGTGCTCTGCAGACGCCCGACCGGCTCCTTGCCGGCATCGGCCGGCGGGAAGGTGAGCGCGTAGTTGCCCAGCGCCATTCGTTGCCCCGCCGACATCTGCACGAGATCGTGCGCCTCCACCAGCCCTTGCACGGCGGTGATTGCGCCGTCCTCGATCTGCAGCGACTGGAGGTTTGCGCGCACGGTGCCGGAGAGATCGCGCGGCAGTTGCGGAATCAACGACGGATCGAGCGGCATGTCCGCCTGCAGATTGTGCGCGATGAGCGCGCCGCCGGACTTCGCTTCGATGTCGCCGCGCACGTAGTTCGCACCGCGCGTGAGCTCGACATGTCCGGCCAGCTTGCGTGCGAAGAGGGCGAGCGGCCGCAGCCGCCACGAGACGCCATCGAGACGAACGTTCTGCGCGACGAGACCGCTGCACGAGCCATCCCACACCGTCCCCGCAAGCTCGGCACAGGTCACGTTCTTGGGAATGAGGCCGGAGACCCACCGGACCGGCAGCCGCGCGATCAGAATGGCCGCGAACGCAACGACCGCGAGCAGCGTGATCCAGATGCCGCGCTTCATTGAGTGCGCAACACGAGACCTGCGTTGACGACCCCGGGCTCGCCCGTGTTGTCCATCGTCGCGGACTCGACACGAATGCCGTGCTGATCGGCGAGGCGTGCGAGCCAGCCGACGATCAAGCCGAACGGCGCCTTCTCCAGGCGCACGCGCAGCCCGTTCTGTCCGCTCGGCTCGCTGTTGACCAGCGCGGTGCCGAGCCCGGATTCGCGTGCGGCGCGATCGACGATCACGAGCATCGACTCGTTCGAGGTGGGTCGCGGAACGGCCGGACCGGCGCTGGCGAGCTCCGGCCCGACTGCACGCATCCACTGCAGGTCCGCCTGCTTCTTCTCGACGCGCGCTTGCGCCTTCGAGACCGAGGTCTCGAGCGGCAGCACGACGCCGAAGATGAGCAGGGCCACGGCCGCGATGCCGCCGAAGAGCACCGTACGGCGCTCGCGCTCGTTCAAATTGGCGAGGTCGATTTTCATCACGAGCCCCGCGGCTTGATCTGAACGCGGCCTTCGTAGCCACCCTCGGCCACGACATTGCCGCCGATGAATTCCGCATTCCAGCCGTTGCTGGTCAGGGCTTGGTTGATGCGCTCGAGACTGTCCGCGTCGGGCGCGGCGATCTTCAGCTCCAGGGCACCGTTGCGATAGCTGAGCGATTGCACGACCGTCGACGGCGCGGCGCTGCGCGCCGACACGACGGCGCCGAGCGCATCGAGCAGTCCGCCGCCCCCGCCGCTGCGCACGGAGGCAAGCCGCTGCTCCATGCGTCTGCGCGCGTTAATCGTGTTCTGCTCGCCCGGCATGGCCGCGCGGAAGGCTTCGTCGATCGACGCATCGACCGTCTTCTCCGCACGCTTCAGCATGACGAGCTCGCCCGCCTTGCCGGCGATGTGCAGCCCGACGAGCGCGGCGAGCAGGATCGCGGCGACCCGCCATGAGCGCCACCCGATCGCGCGCGGATTCTGCTGGGCATATCGGCCCTGCAACAGGTTGATCGCACGCGTGACCGGCAGCTGCTGCACGAAGAGGGGCAGGGGACCGCCCGTCAGAAGCTGCACTTTGATGCCGTCGAACTGATCGCGCACCTTCTCGATTTGCGGCGAGAAGTGCTGCCACTCGGCGGCGCCGGTGTAGAGGATCAAGCCGCGGCCGCTCTGTTCGCCGCTCTGGCCGGCGTGGCGCGCGATGTCCAGGGCTTCGGCGAGCGCGTCCGTGGGCATGCAGATCGTCGGGCCGACCGGCGGGCGCACGGTGATGACATCGTCCTCGAGCAGCGCCACGGCATGTCCGGGGTTTTCCGGGAGCAGCTCGCTGTCGGCGTACATCATGTCGGGCGTCATGCCCGCCGCCTTCAGCATCGTGAGCCAGTCGTCCATGAGCGCGTGCGAGACGACGGCGACCGGTGTCGTGGGCGAATTGCCGGAGCGCTTGCCGATGGCGAAGTGCAGATCGTCGATGTCCTCCGCGAGCTGCTCTTCGAGCGCGTAGGGCACCACTTGCTGGAGCTTCGTCCCCGCCTTGACCGGAACTTCGGGCTCGGCGAGCAGCACGTCCGTGCCGGGCACCAGCACGCATACGCGGCGGCCGACGGCGCGCGGCGCGATCTCGACGAGCGGACCGGTTTGCGGAGCGGTGATGGCGCTGCCACGCCCGTCCGCGAGGATCCAGCTGATCTCCCCGCCGGGGTTGCGCGGCAATCTCAACAAGAGCCAGTCGGCCAATTTACTCTCCGAGGTGAAGCCTAGTCCGGCGTGAAAGAGCGCATCAGAACGTGCACTTGGCCGGTCGCGTCCCGTTGCAAAAGACTGTACAAGTTGAAGTCCGCAGTGCCAATAGTGACGATGCTCGTGAGGCGGAAGTAGCTCGAGGTCTGCTTCACGCGATCCCCGAGCCGCTGCTGCGCCTGGGGGTCGCCGCCGAGCGACGCCATGAACTCATCGCGCGTCGGGAAGCAGGCCGATTCGCGGCTCTTCGCGAGCCGCTGCGGGTCGCTGCTGAATTCCTTG
This sequence comes from Steroidobacteraceae bacterium, assembly GCA_035548535.1. Taxonomy (GTDB): domain Bacteria; phylum Pseudomonadota; class Gammaproteobacteria; order Steroidobacterales; family Steroidobacteraceae; genus JADGHX01. Next base: position 1,274 of record DASZSS010000095.1, on the reverse strand, counting down.
TGCCCCTCGCCGATCAGCGCATCGAGCACCTCGCCCGGAGCGCTGCAGACGTTGATCGTGGCATCGCGCGGCAGGGCGACGACGAAAGGCGCTATGCGCAGGTAGCGGTCGCGCCCGAATCCAGGCAGCGCGAGCAGCTCCGACGGGCTGGTGATGAACGTGTTCGGCGCGCGGTAGGGCGGATTTTGCGTGGCATAGGCGCTGTCTTCGGCGCCGTCGGGAAGCGGCGTGCTATCCGGGTCGATCCAATCGGCGATCAGCGAGGCCCACTTCGGTTCGATGCCCACGTTCATCATCAGGTGCTCGAGATCGTGGAGCGCGTTCTGATCGACCGTGCCGTCCTCGCCGACCAGACTGTTGAGATTGAACTTGCCCGTCGCATCCTGCACGTAGGCTTCGAGCGTAATGCCGGGCAGGACTTCCAGCGGCCCGAGCGGCTGGCCCCAGGCCTCGCCCTGATAGTCGAATGTCTTGCCGGCCTTGGCATCCTCACGCAAGGCGTACGCCGCGAGCGCCTCCGCGGCTTCCGCAACGAGCACACTCTGATCGAGGGCGAGCGTCGCCACGCCGCGGCGTGCCGCCATCGCGCTCTTGAAGCCTATGGCGGCGGCAAGGATCGTCGCGAATGCGACGAGCAGAATCGCGACGAGCATGGCGATTCCACGCTGGCGCCGCCGCGCTGGCAGGGACCGCCGTCTCATGTCGGCACCTCGAAGATGCGACGGATCTTGCCCCAGTCGTCGAGCTCGATGGTCACCTCGACCGCGACCGGCCGCGAGCGCAGGTTCACGTTGAGATCGCCGGCGAGGCCGGGCGGGGGCCACTGGTCGCGCCATTGCCGCGTGACATCCATGTACCGGAACTGCACTGATTTCACGCCCGTCAGCAGCTCGCGCTTCACGGTCTGCGTCGACAGCAATGCATCGAGCACCGGGTAGTGCTCGCGCCGGAGCGTGTTGTTCTCCAGCACATACGCCACGCGCTGCAGCGCCGGTCGCTGCACACCGGCGGGATTGGCCCATCCTCCCTTGGTGAACGTGAGAAACGGCTGCGCCGTCTGCCCCGATTTCAGCACCGGCGACCAGCTGTTGCCGGTGGGATCGCGCACCGGTCGCGACGCGAGCTGACCGAAGTCCTGCGCCATGATGCGCATCGTCGTCTGCACGGCGAGCAGCCGCTCCTGCTTGTCTTCGAGCGCCTGCTTGTTGTTCAGCGCCTGATTGATCGCGCCGTAGCCCATCGCGAACACGATGGCGGTGATGAAGAGCGCCACC
>DASZSS010000094.1:0-2481 GCA_035548535.1 Steroidobacteraceae bacterium | reverse complement strand
CGGATTGAAGCGCCGCGTGTGCCCCACCATGGCGATGAGCCCCGTCTCCTTCTGCACCTTCGCGACTTCCTCGGCGTCCTTCAGGCTGTCGGCGAGCGGAATCTCGACCTGCACGTGCTTGCCCGCGCGCAGGCACTGGATTGCCTGCTTCGCATGCATCTGCGTCGGCGTGGCCAGAATTGCGGCCTCGACGCCCGGCTGCTTCAGACACTCGCCGAGGTCCGTGCTCCAGTGCGGAATGCCGAACTTCTGCGCGACCTCGCGCGTCGAGTCGGGGCTGCCGCCCGCGAGCGTCACGACCTCGATGCCGGGGATGTTCCGAATGGCTTCGAGGTGCTTGATACCGAAGGCGCCTTGCCCGGCCATGCAAATCTTCATGAGCAGTTATCCCCTCAGGCGTTTTCGAGAATGAGATGACCGAGCGCCGTGTTCGACGCCGGCACGTGGTAGAAGCGGTAGACCTCCTTCACCTTGGGATTCAGCGCGCCGCGCGAGATGAGCCACATGACCATCTCGATGCCCTCGGAGCCCGCCTCGCGCACGTACTCGATGAAGGGAATCTTGCGCGCGACTTCCGCATCGCCGGCCAGGCTGTCGAGGAAGCGCATGTCCCATTCCTTGTTGATGAGCCCGGCGCGCTTGCCCTGCAGCTGATGCGACATGCCGCCGGTCCCGAAGATGACGACCTTCAGATCCTCCGGATACGACTCGACGGCGCGGCGGATCGCCTTGCCCAGATTGAAGCAGCGATTGCCCGTCGGCGGCGGGAACTGCACGACGTTCACCGGCACCGGAATGATGCGGCACGGCCAGGCCTCGGGCTGCCCGAACATCAGCGTCAGAGGCACGGTGAGCCCGTGATCGACGTCCATCTTGTTGATGATGGTCATGTCGAACTCATCGAGCACGAGGGACTGCGCGATGTGGCTCGCCATTATCGGATGGCCGATCACCGTCGGCACCGGGCGCGGCCCCCAGCCCTCGTCCGCGGGCGGAAACTCCGCCGCGCAGCCGATCGCGAAGGTCGGGATGATGGTCGCATCGAAGGCGGACGCGTGATCGTTGTACACGAGGATGATCACGTCGGGCTTCAGCTCGGCGATCCACTTCTTCGAGAACTCGAAGCCGTCGAACACCGGCTTCCAATACGGCTCCTGCGTCTTCTTCAGGTCCCACGCCGCGCCGATTGCCGGCACGTGCGACACGTTCACGCTTGCAACGATCTTGGCCACTATTTTTTCGCTCCGAATGCCGGGCCGCCGGTGCGCGCCCATTCCGCCTTGCTGCGGTTGTTCTCGATGGTACGACCGCCCTTCAGCATCATCTCTGCGTATTGTTCCTGAGTGAGCCCCGTCATGGTCGCGGCGACGTACTGGAACGACTTGCCGTCGGTCGAGAAGAGCTTCGAGAGATAGTAGATGTTGCCGCCGAGCTCGATCATGCGGCTCCAGTCGCGCTTCAGGATGGCCTCGCGCTGCTCGTCGGTCATCGGCCACTTGCGCAGATACTTCTCCTCGTCCGCTTTGAACTCGGCGCGGTTCTCCGGCTTCATGAGCGACATGCAGAACTGGTTGACGTGATAGCCCTGGCGCGCGCGCTGCGCGTCGAAGAGCGTGGTGCCCGGAATGTCATCGAAGCCCTCGATGGGCTCGCGCCGGACGCTGTCATCGACTTTGGACATGGAAACGATCCTCGCGTGCATCACGCGGTGAATTGATAGAGGCGGTGCGGGTTGTCGACCAGGATGCGCCGCTGCATCGCCGGGTCGGACGTGAAGAGCGCGAACAGGTCGACGAGATCGCCGTCGTTCGGCATGTGCTTGGCGATGTTCGGGTGCGGCCAGTCCGTGCCCCACAGGATGCGGTCCGGCGCCGCCGCGATCAGCGCCTGCGCGAACGGCACCGCGTCGGTGAACGGCGGGCCGTTGCTCGAGATGCGCTCGGCGCCGCTGATCTTCACCCAGCACTTCTCGTTCTCTCGCGCAAGCTGCAGCAGCGCCTGGAACGGCGGCTGCTCGAGGCCGTGCTTGGTCGGCACACGGCCCATGTGGTCGATGATGAACGGGATCGGCAGGCTGTTGATGAAGTCCTTCTGCGAAGGGATGTCCACGGCGTCGAAGTGCAGATCGACGTGCCAGCCGAGCGGCTTCACCTTCGCGAGCGTGCGGTGGAACTCGCCCATGTCCGGGACGCCGCCGAGGTGCCTCACGAAGTTGAAGCGCACGCCGCGGAAGCCTTGCTCGTGCAGCTTCTCGAAGTCCTTCTCCGTGAACGAGTCGTCGGAGTTCGCGACGCCCCGATACTTGCCGCCGCTCTGCGCGATGGCGTCGACGATCACGCGGTTGTCGCTGCCGTGACAGCTCGCGTTCACGAGCACCGCGCGCTCGAGGCCGAGCGTCGCCTGCAGCTCCTTGAAGCGCTCGAGCGGCGCATCGGGCGGTGTGTACGTGCGATCGGGCGCGTACGGATATCGGTCACCGGG
>DASZSS010000093.1:0-2899 GCA_035548535.1 Steroidobacteraceae bacterium | reverse complement strand
CCGGCTGCAACAAGTGCTGTGGAACCTGCTCGTGAACGCCGTGAAATTCACGCCGCCGGGCGGGCGCATCCACGTCGGCTTGGAGCGCGTGAACTCGCACGCGGAAATCCTGATCCAGGACACCGGCGTCGGGATCGCGCCGACCTTCCTGCCGCACGTGTTCGAGCGCTTCCGCCAGGCCGATGGCTCCACCACCCGGCGCCATGGCGGGCTCGGTCTCGGGCTCTCGATCGTGAAGAGCCTCGTCGAGCTGCACGGCGGCACGGTGCGGGCGGACAGTCCCGGCGAGGGCCAGGGCGCGACCTTCCGCGTGGCGCTGCCGATCGTGACGAGCCACGCCGAGGACGGCCACGTGGACTCGCGCGCGCCGGTGGCGCAGGACCTCGACGCGTTGCCGCGGCTCTCGAAGGTGTCGGTGCTGGTGGTGGACGACGAGGCGGACTCGCTTCTCTTCTTCGGGCGGCTGCTCGAGGAGTGCGGCGCGCACGTGTTGCTCGCCGTGGACGCCGAGCAGGCGATGGACATGCTGCGCTCGGAGTCCGTCGACATCATGGTGAGCGACATCGGCATGGCAGGCGCCGACGGCTATCAGCTCATTCAGCAAGTGCGCTCGCTCCAGGATGAGCGCATCGCGTCCATTCCGGCGGTCGCGGTCACCGCGTACGCGCGGGCCGACGATCGGCGGCGGCTGCTGCTGGCGGGCTATCAGATGCACATCTCCAAGCCGGTCGAGCCGCAGGAGTTCGTGGCCGGCATCGCGAGCCTCGTCGGGTTGACCAGTCGCAACTCCGCGTTCAAACGAGCCTCCGGGGACACGCGATACAACTAAGATTGCGGGCTTCCGGCGCCCCGTTGCGGGCGCAGTTGGAGATTGCCTGCATGATCCCTAGCGTTCGCTCGCTCGCATCGACGATTGCGGCCCCTTCGCCCGGCAGCTGCGCGCCGGCCGTCAGCCCTTCAGGACCCAAGGCGCGCGGCGGCGAACCCGCCCGCAATGCGCGCCGCACGGGCGAGCTCCGCACCCGAATCGCGATCGGTTTGCTCGCAACGGCTGCCGCTACCTTCTCGATGCCCACGCCGGCCGCATCCAGCAAAACGGACGCGCTGACAACCGTCGCGGAACGCTCCGGCTTCCGCATCACCGGTCGCTACGAGGAAGTCGAGCGCCTCTGCCCCGAGTTCGCGAAGGCGTGGCCCGACGCCGTACGGTGTACCGAGTTCGGCCGCACACCGGAGGGACGTCCGATGTTCGCGCTCGTGGCTTCGCGCAGCGGCGCGCTCACGCCGGAGGATGCGCGCGAGCGCGGCATCCCGGTGATGCTCTGGCAAGGCGGCATCCACGCCGGCGAGATCGACGGTAAAGACGCCGGCTTTCTCGCGCTCCGCGAGCTGCTCCAGGGCAAGCTCGCGCGCGGCGCGCTCGACCGCTTCGTGCTCGTGTTCGTTCCGGTGTTCAATGTCGACGGCCACGAGCGCTTCGGCCGCTGGAATCGGCCCAATCAGAACGGCCCCGAGGAGATGGGCTGGCGCGTCACCGCGCAGAACTACAACCTCAATCGCGATTACATGAAGGCCGACGCGCCGGAGATGCAAGCGATGCTCCGGCTGCTCGACGCCTGGGACCCGGTGCTCTACGTCGATCTGCACGTCACCGACGGCGCGCAGTTCCAGGCGGACACCTCGAACAATCTCGAGCCGCTGCACACCGGCGACAGCGAGCTGCAGACGCTCGGCCGCGCGCTGGTCGCGGATCTCAATGGCACGCTGAAGTCGCACGGCTTCATCGCGCTCGATTTCTATCCGTCGTTCCGCGTCTCCGACGATCCGATGTCGGGCTTCGATGCGAGCAGCTATCCGCCGCGCTTCTCGACCGGCTACTGGGCGCTGCGTAATCGGTTCTCGCTCCTCGTCGAGACCCACTCGTGGAAGGACTATCCGCGACGCGTGAAGATCACGCACGACACGATCGTCGCGCTCGCCGAGATGATGGCGAAGCAAGGCAAGCAATGGCGAGACGCCATGCGCGACGCGGACGCACGCGCCGCTCGACTTGGCGGACAGGACGTCACGATCGAGTACGATGTCGGCCCGCACACCGTCACGATCGACTTCCCCGGCTACGCCTACACGCGCGAGCCTTCGGCGATCTCCGGTGCGCTCGTCACGAAGTACGACCCGAGCAAGCCGCAGGTGTGGCACGTTCCCTATCGCGACACGGTCGTGCCGAAATTGACGGTGCGTGCGCCGCGCGGCGGCTACATCGTTCCGGCCGCATACGCCGCGTGGCTCGGCGAGCGCCTGTCGATTCATGGCATTCGCTTCGAGCGCCTCGACAGGGCCGTGCCCGACGCGAGCGTCGAAGCGTTTCGCGCGACCCAGGTCACGCTCGCGCCGACGACTTTCGAGGGCCGCACCACCGCGAAGATCGAAGGCGCCTGGGGACAGGAGAAGCGCGACATCCCCGCGGGCTCGCTCCTCGTGCCGATCGCGCAGCCGAAGGCGCGCTTGATCATGGCGCTCCTCGAGCCGCAAGACTCGGATTCGTACGCGGCATGGGGTTTCTTCAACAACTCGTTCGAGCCGAAGGAGTACATGGAACCGTACGTTGCCGAGCAGGTCGCGAAGGAAATGCTGGCCTCGCGTCCCGACGTGGCGCGCGCGTTTCGCGAACGGCTTGCGAGCGATCCCGAGTTCGCGAAGAATCCCGACGCACGGCTCGAGTTCTTCTATCGTCGCCATCCATCGTGGGACGAGCGCTTGAATCTCTACCCCGTGCTTCGAGTCGAGAGTACGACACCGCGCTGACGCACTTTCACCGTGCGTGCAATGTGACGCGCGTACCGTGTTGGTGCGCGCGCAGCTGTTACCGTCTCTTTCGACCATTACAACTCATTGAAAC
>DASZSS010000092.1:0-2713 GCA_035548535.1 Steroidobacteraceae bacterium | reverse complement strand
GGGACTGCGCGTCGACTGCTGCAGCTCCGAGATGGGACGACCGGCCGTGTAACACACTTCGAGCGCACGCTGGATTCGCTGCGGATCGTTCGGGTGTATGCGGGCGGCCGATTGCGGATCAAGGCGCGCGAGCTCCGCGTGGAGCGCGGGCCACCCTTCGCGCGCGGCCCGAGCGTCAATGGCTTGCCGTACATCGAGACTCGCCTGCGGCAGCGGGGCAATGCCCCGCAGGAGCGCACGGAAGTAGAGCATCGTGCCGCCGACCAGCAGCGGCACGCGCCCGCGCTCGTGAATGGCGGCGATGACGGCGACGGCGTCCTCGACGAAGCGGCCGGCCGAATAGCTTTCCGTCGGCTCGCAGAGGTCGATCAGGTGATGCGGTACGCGAGCGCGCAGCTCGCGCGACGGCTTCGCCGTACCGATATCGAGCCCGCGATAGACGAGCGCGGAGTCGACGCTGACGATTTCCACCGGGAGCTGCTCGGCGAGCCGCACCGCCCAGTCAGTTTTGCCGGTGCCGGTCGGGCCCGACAGCACGAGCACGGGCCGGTCCGTCATGTGCGCTCTACCGCGCCGCGGAGTCGGCTTGGCAGCGGGGATGCGGGACCGCGGGAGCTCATCGGCCGCGCAGGAAGAGCGCGTCGAGATCGGCCATGGAAAGGCGGGTCCAGGTGGGGCGACCGTGATTGCATTGGTTGGCGCGGTCGGTCGCTTCCATCTGTCGCAGCAGCGCGTTCATCTCGGGCAAAGTCAGCCGGCGATGGGCGTGGATGGCCGTCCGGCACGCGAGCGTGCCGAGAAACTTGTCAGCCGCGCTGTCGAGATGGTGCGCACCCGTGTCGAGATCGAGATCGCGGACGACCTGGTGGACGACGGCGGCGATGTTCTGGCCGCTCAGCATCGCCGGGACCGAGCGGATCGCGAGGGTCGTCGGGCCGAGGGCGTCCAGCGCGAATCCGGCGCTCTCCCACTCGGCGCGGCTCTCGAGGACGCCGTCGAGCTCGTGCGCTTTCAGCTCCACCGTGATGGGCTCCATCAGGTGCTGCGAGGCGGGAGTCGAACTGCCTCGCTCTGCCTTGAGCTTTTCGTACAGCACGCGCTCGTGCGCGGCGTGCATATCGACGAGCACGAGGCCGGTCCGGTTCTGCGCGACGATGTAGATCCCATGAAGCTGTGCGATGGCGACGCCGAGCGGCTGGTCCTCCTCCGCGTCGCCGAGCTCCGGCTCCGGAGCCGCGCCGCGCAGGTGCTCGGCGATGTGCCAGGGGCTCCGCGGCTCGTCGCGCAGATCAAAAGTGCTTTGGTGAGAGGGAGATGATGGCCGGCGTAACTCGGGTGTCCCGGTCCCGCTCCCTTGCGCTCCGATCCGGACGCCGTAATCGCCACCGAAGCGATTGAATTGCGCAACCTTGCTCGAGGCGCTCGCCGCGTCCTCTGTTCCAAACGAGGCCGACACCGACGGCGCACCCGCCACCTGCGGCTTGGTCGCGGCTAGAGCTCGCTCGCACGCTCGGAAGACGAAATCGTGCACCTGCCGGCTGTCTCGGAAGCGCACTTCGAGCTTCGCTGGGTGCGCGTTGACGTCGACGAGCCGCGGGTCCAAGGTGAGGTACAGCACATACGCCGCGTGACGGCCGCCGTAGAGGACGTCGCGATACGCGAGGCGGACGGCGTTCATCAGCAATCGATCGCGCACGTTGCGTCCGTTCACGAACCAGAATTGCCGGTCCGGCTGGGCGCGCGCGGCCGTGGGCAGGCCGATCCAACCGGAGAGGGTCACCGTGCCCGCAGAGTGATGAACGGGCACTGCCGTCGCGACGAAATCGTCCCCGAGCACGGCGCGGATGCGCGCCTCGGTCATTCCGTCCGCAGTCGGATCTTCGATCTCGCCGTCCGCTGAGACCGAGCGGTCCACCGGCGCATCCAGCAGCACGCGGGTGCCGTTGCGAACACGGAAGGCCACATCCGCTCGCGACAAGGCGAGGCGCTCGGCGAGGCGCGCGATATGTCCGACTTCGGTCACATCGCTGCGCACGAATTTGCGACGCGCGGGAACGTTGAAGAAGAGATCGCGCACTTCGACGGTCGTCCCAGCGGGATGGGCGGCCGGCTTCACGGCTGCGACCGCGCCGCCGTCGACGTTGATCTCGGCCGCATGCTCCGCATCCGCCGGGTGCGAGATGACGCGCAAGCGCGCCACGGATCCGATCGAGGGCAGCGCCTCGCCGCGGAAGCCCAGCGTGCCGACCGCTTCGAGATCGTCGAGCGAGGCGATTTTGCTGGTCGCATGGCGCGAGATGGCGAGCGGGAGCTCGTCCGCCGGAATGCCGCGTCCGTCGTCGCGTACGCGCACGAGGCCGATGCCACCGCGCTCGATATCGATGTCGATGCGGCGTGCGCCGGCATCGAGCGCGTTCTCGACCAGCTCCTTCATGACGGACGCCGGCCGCTCGATCACCTCGCCCGCGGCAATCTGATCGACGAGCTCACTGGGCAGGATTCGGATGGGCATTGCGGACAGCACTCGGGGGAAGGCGCGCAGTATAGGCGGTGCCGCGCGCGGCGCGCCGCCCGCACCTTGCTGAGGGGCAGCGCTCGACGCGTAAGCGCGTGCGAGCGCCTGGCGGCGGGGCTCCGCTGTTACCTCGCAGGAATCCCGCTACGGCCTGCCCACCTGCGGGATTGGTTCGTCGGCCTTGGATCGGCGCCGGGT
>DASZSS010000091.1:0-6466 GCA_035548535.1 Steroidobacteraceae bacterium | reverse complement strand
GGAGAACCTCTCGGCCTCGCGCAGCCGCATCCTCGATACGGACTTCGCGGCCGAGACGGCGAGCATGACGCGTGCGCAGATCCTGCAGCAGGCGGGCGTGGCGATGGTGGCGCAGGCCAATGCGGTGCCCCAGAACGTGCTCTCGCTGCTGCGGTAAGCGACATGAGGTAGCGATTGACTGAAGCTCTCAGAGCTTTGGTGAAGCAGGTGGCGACGGTGACCCCGTCGCCATCTGCTATTTCTGTTTCCAGCACACCGCGCAAGCAGCCGGATTCGCCGCCGGCCGCTCCCGCGAGCAGCGCCGACCGCACCACTGTCCAAGCGGACTCTCTCCGCGCGACCATGCAAGCAGTCGCGCAACAGATCGATTCGTACCTCAAGACTACCGGGCGCCAGCTCGAATTCAGCGTGGACGACGCGAGCGGCCGAACGGTGATCACCGTTCGCAATCCCGACACGGGCGAGACCATCCGCCAGATTCCGAGCGAGGAGGCATTGCGCCTCGCTCGCGCACTCGGCTCCCTGCCGAATTCACTCATCGACCTGTCCATCTAGAAAGAAGCTCCATCATGGCCACGATTCAGGCATCCGGTATCGGCTCGGGACTCGACGTCGACTCGCTGGTCACACAGCTCGTCGCCGCGGAGCGCTCGCCGTACCAGACGCAGATCACCCGTCGCGAGACGAACACGACGGTGCAGATTTCCGCGCTCTCGAGCCTGAAAGGAGCACTCGGTGCATTCCGGGACGCGCTCGGCAACCTGAACGCCGAGGTGGATTTCACGCCGCGCGCCGCCAAGTCGGGCGATGAGGACGTGTTCACGGCCAGCGCGGATGGCAGTGCCTCGACCGGCAGCTACGACATCAGTGTGATACAGCTTGCGAAGGCGCAGCAGCTCGCCTCTACGGCATACACTGGAGGCAGCTCGGCGGTGATCGGCACCGGCAAGCTGACCATCAAGTTCGGCTCCACTTCGTTCGACGTCGACATCGACGCCAATCACAACACGCTGGCCGGCATCCGCGATGCCATCAACTCCTCGGGTGCAAACACGGGCGTCCAAGCGACGCTGCTGAACGGCACCGATGGCACGCGGCTCGTGCTCACCTCGTCGAAAACGGGCGCGGCGAACACGATCGAGGTCACGCAAAGCGGCGGCGACGGCGGGCTCGAGCAGCTCACGTACGACCCGGACAACACGACGCACATGACCGTCGTGCAGCAGGCGCAGAATGCGCGGATCGAGATCGCGGGCTTCGCACACGAGAGCCCGACGAACACGGTCACCGACGCGATCGACGGGGTGAGCCTGACTCTGAAGGCGGTCTCGGACACGCCGGTCACGCTCGATGTCTCGCTCGACACGGGCACGCTGAAACAGCGGATCGACACGTTCGTCACGCAGTACAACTCGCTCTATCAGACCATGTCGGGCCTGCGCAGCTACGACCCCAACACGAAGCAGGGTGGCGCGCTGCTCGGCGACGCGCTGCTGCGCGGCATCGAAGGGCAGATCAACTCGTATCTGTCGAACCCGGTGAAAGGCCTCGCCGCACCGCTCAATTCGCTCGCCGCCATCGGCATCACGAAGCAGGTCGACGGCACACTCGCAGTGGATGACGCCAAGCTCAACGACGCGCTCACGACCAACAGCGAGGCGGTCGCCAAGATCTTCGGCTCCGCGAATGGTGTCGGCCGGCAGCTCTACGACTATCTCGACTCTCAGCTCAAGACCGGCGGACCGATCGACTCGCGGAACACGGCGCTGCAGAACGACATGAAGGCGATCCAGAACGACACCGATGCGCTCGATGCGCGCATGCAGGTGGTGGAAGATCGCTACCGCCAGCAGTTCACCGCGCTCGACATCATGCTGTCGCAGCTTCAGACCACCTCGAGCTACCTCGCCTCGCAGCTCGCGAATCTGCCGAAGCCGGGTTGATCGCGCTCGTCGGCTGCCGCTCAGCCGACGAACTTGCGGGCATTGCGGAAAAGCCGCATCCAGCCGCTCCACTCGCCCGCGTCATCCGGACGCCAGGAGTTCTGCACGTAGCGCGTCGAGCGCTCCGGGTGCGGCATCATGATCGTGATGCGACCGTCCGTGTTCGTCACACACGTGATGCCGAATGGCGAGCCGCCGGGATTTGCGGGATACGTCGTCGCGACCGTGCGATCGCGATTCACATAGCGGAATGCAACGAGGCCGCTGTTCGCGCAGGCCTCCGCCGCCGCCGCCGACGGAAACTCAGCGCGGCCTTCGCCATGCGCCGTGACGATGGGCAGGAACGAGCCGCTCATGCCCTCGAGCACGACGGACGGTGAGCGCAGGATCTCGACCATCGTGAAGCGGGCTTCGTACTGCTCGCTACGATTGCGCACGAAGCGCGGCCAGAGCTCCGTGCCGGGCACGATGCTCTTGAGCGCGGCGAACATCTGACAGCCATTGCAGAAGCCGAGCGCGAAGGTGTCGTTGCGCGCGAAGAAGCGCGTGAAGTCATCCCGCACCGCTTCGTGGAAGAGGATGGACTTGGCCCACCCTTCGCCCGCCCCGAGCACGTCGCCGTAGGAAAAGCCGCCGCAGGCCACGAGGCCCTTGAAGTCGCGGAGCGAGGTGCGGCCGGCGAGCAGGTCCGTCATGTGCACGTCGTGGGATTCGAAGCCGGCGCGCTCGAGCCAGGCCGCGGTTTCGGTCTGGCTGTTCACGCCCTGCTCGCGCAGCACCGCGACTCGCGGGCGCGCGCCCTTCGAGACGTACGGCGCGGCGATGTCTTCTTCGGGATCGTAGGTGAGTGCGACGCTGAGCCCGGGATCGTTGGGGGCGACGAGCGCCGCATATTCCTCGTCGGCGCAAGTTGGATCGTCGCGCAAGCGCCGCAGCTGCCAGGACGTTTCGGACCAGGCGCGGCGGAGGTCGGCCCAGGATTCGTCGAGCAGCGGAGTGTTCTGCATCGAAATGCGGACGCGGAGATTCGCCGGGTCCGCGGGCGATCCTGCGACGTGAGGGCTGCCGAGCTGGAACGCATCGGCCGCGAGACCGTGTCTTGCCAGGATCGATGCGACCTGCGCTTCATCGCGCGCGCGCACCTGAATGACGGCACCCAGCTCTTCCGCGAAGAGCTGCGCGATCGCCTGCCCTCGCCCCGCGGGCAGCGAGATGTCGAGGCCGCAGCGGCCGGCGAAGGCCATCTCGACCAGCGTCGCGAACAGGCCGCCGTCGGAACGATCGTGATACGCGAGCACGAGTCCGGCGGCTTTCAGCTCGCCGAGCGCTTGCGCGAATGCCTTCAGGCGCTGCGGGTCGTCGAGATCGGGCGGTGTATCGCCCAGCTCGCTGTACACCTGCGTGAGTGCCGACGCGCCGAGTCGATTGCGTCCCGCACCGAGATCGATGAGCCACAACGAGGTTGGCCCGAGGTCCGTGCGCAACTGGGGCGTCAGCGTCTTGCGCACGTCGCCGACGGGCGCAAACGCCGACACGATGAGCGACACCGGTGCGATGACGGACTTGGTGAGGTCAGCCTGCGAGGCCCGATTCGCGGCCTGATCCGGCACCGCCCGTGCCGACACCTGATTCGATGCCTGGCCTGCAGCGTGCCCAGGAGCGTAACGTCCGGCCGCGCTCGCACCGCCGCCGTGCCCGGCATTCACGACACCGCCGTCCGACGTGGCACGCTCCTCGCGCCACGTCGTCTTCATCGACAACGAATCCTTGCCGACGGGAATCGCAATTCCCAAGGCGGGGCACAATTCCTCGCCTACCGCTCGCACGGTTGCGTACAACGCCGCGTCCTCGCCCTGCTCCCCCGCTGCCGCCATCCAGTTCGCCGACAGGCGAATCTGATCGAGCGATGCGACGTCGGCCGCGAGAATGTTCGTCACCGCCTCCGCGACGGCGAGCCGCCCGGACGCCGGCGCATCGAGCACCGCCACGGGCGTGCGCTCGCCCATTGCCATGGCTTCACCCGCGGTGCCCACGTAATCGGCGAGCGTGACGCCGACATCGCTCACCGGCACCTGCCATGGCCCGACCATCTGATCGCGACTGATCAACCCACCGACGCTGCGATCGCCGATGGTGATGAGGAACGTCTTGTCCGCGACGGCTGGAAAGCGCAGCACCCGATACGCGGCTTCCCGCAGGTCCACGCGCGACGGATCGAACGGCCTGCGCGCCGGCGCGACACTCTTCACATCGCGCGTCATTCGCGGCGGCTTGCCGAGCAGCACCTCGATCGGCATGTCCACTGGATCGTTGCCGAACAATGGATCGTGCACGACGAGCCGCCCGCTCCCATCGATCTCGCCGATCACCGCAAACGGCGCGCGCTCGCGCGCGGCGAGCGCGGCAAAGGTCTCCAGCCGCTCGGGCGCGACCGCGAGCACGTAGCGCTCCTGCGCCTCGTTGCACCAGATCTCCATGGGCGACATGCCGGGCTCCGCACTCGGCACCGCGCGCAGATCGACGCGCGCGCCGCGGCCGGGCGTATGCGCGACGACTTCGGGCACGGCATTGGAAAGCCCACCCGCGCCGACATCGTGGATCAGCAGAATCGGATTGGCCTCGCCGAGCGCCCAGCAGCCATCGATGACTTCTTGCGCGCGCCGCTGAATCTCCGCATTCCCGCGCTGTACGGACGCGAAATCGAGGTCCGCCGAGCTCGCGCCGCTGCCCATCGACGAGGCGGCGCCACCGCCCAGGCCGATGAGCATCGCAGGCCCGCCGAGCACGACGAGCTTCGCGCCGATCGGCACCTCGCCCTTCTCCACGTGCGGTCGACGGATGTTTCCGAGCCCGCCCGCGATCATGATCGGCTTGTGATAGCCGCGCGTGCGGCTCGCGTCATCATCGGCGCGCTGCTGCTCGAACGTGCGGAAATAGCCGCAGATCGCGGGCCGGCCGAACTCATTGTTGAACGCGGCCGCGCCGATCGGCCCCTCGATCATGATGTCGAGCGCCGAGGCGATGCGCGCCGGCTTGCCGAACGGCCGCTCCCACGGCCGCTCGAAGCCGGGGATGCGCAGGTGCGACACCGAGAACCCGGTGAGGCCCGCTTTCGGTTTCGCGCCGACGCCGGTGGCCCCCTCGTCGCGAATCTCGCCGCCCGATCCGGTCGCGGCACCGGGGAACGGCGAGATCGCCGTGGGATGATTGTGCGTCTCGACCTTCATGAGAATGTCGATCGGCTCCCGCACGCCACGGTAGACGAGCGTCCGCGGGTCCGGGAAATACCGCACGCCCGTGACGCCCTCGATCACCGCGGCATTGTCGCGATACGCCGAGAGCACGCCGCGCGGATTGCGGGCATGCGTGTTGCGGATCATCGCGAACAGCGACTTGTCGCGGCGCGTGCCGTCGATGACCCAATCGGCGTTGAAGATCTTGTGCCGGCAGTGCTCGGAATTGGCCTGCGCGAACATCATCAGCTCGACATCCGACGGATCGCGCCCGAGGCGGCGGAATGCATCGAGCAGGTAATCGATCTCGTCGGCGGAGAGCGCGAGGCCGAGCGCCCTGTTCGCATCCTCTAGCGCGACGCGTCCGGATGCGAGCGACACGCGCGCGAGCGGGCGCGGGCGCGCATGCTCGAACAGGCGCGCGGCCTCGGACGCGTCGAAGAGCACCATCTCCGTCATGCGATCGAACAGCGCCGCCGCCAGTACCGTGAGCTGCTCGCGACCGAGCGCGCGGCGCGCGTGAATCCGATAGAGAATGCCGCGCTCGACCCGGCGGACCGCCGTGAGCCCGCAGACGCGCGCGATATCCGTCGCCTTGCTCGACCACGGCGAGATCGTCCCCGCACGCGGTACCACGAAGACGACCTCGCCCGATGCGTCCCGACTTTCCTCCATGCGCGGCCCGTAGGTGAGGAGCCGCTCGAGGATCGCCCGCTCGTCCGGCGTCAGCGGCCGCTCGACGTCCACGAAGTGCACGAAGCGGCTGTCGAGCCCGGTCACATCCGGCTCGCGCGCGCGCAGCAGATCGACGAGCTTGGCAATGCGGAACGAGGAGAGCGCGGGCGGGCCAGGGATCTGCAGCATGTATGGATTCTGAGTCGAGGGGCGGTCCGGGCTCACTTCTTGGGTCCCGGCCCCTCGCCCGGCGGCGCGGAGTACATCGGCACGGGGAACTGCGCGATGTTGGCGCCTTCCAGCGCCGTAATCTTGCTGACGCCCTGCTTGCGCACCTCGTCGATACGGAGCACCGAGTGCAGCGGCAGGTACGTGCGCTTCACGCCCGCGAACTCGGCTTTGATGCGTTCCTCCGAGGGGTCCACGACCACCGTGGAGCGCTCGCCAAAGACGAGCTCCTCCACCTCGATGAAGCCGAACATATTGCCATGGCCCACTTTGCGGGCGTAAATCTCGTAAACCTTGCCCTGGTTCACAAAGAGCACTTTGAAAATGTGACTGGCGGCCATGGGGTCCGTAGGGGGCGGTCTGCTAATTTAGGGGTGGCATTATATG
>DASZSS010000090.1:0-5419 GCA_035548535.1 Steroidobacteraceae bacterium | reverse complement strand
CGCCACGCGGCAGGGATTGAAGCTCAAGGAATTGCACCTCGAATCCGGCCGTCTCGACGAAGTGTTTCGCACGAAGACGGCCTGACATGCTGCGGGCTCGCAGGCCCGCCCGGGAGACTCGATGGCCAACGTCGGCATCATCATGCGCCGCGAGCTGCGGAGCTATTTCGCTACGCCGCTCGCCTATGTCTTCAGTTTGATCTTCCTCGTGCTCGCGAACCTGTTCGCGTTCAAGTTCGGCAACCTGTACGAGCGCGGCCAGGCGGATCTGCAACCCTTCTTCTGGTTCCATCCGTGGCTGTACCTGTTCCTGATCCCGGCGCTGTCGATGCGGCTCTGGGCCGAGGAACGCAAGAGCGGCAGCATCGAGCTGCTCATGACGCTGCCGGTCACGCTATGGCAGGCGGTGCTCGGCAAGTACTTCGCCGCGTGGATCTTCACCGGCATCGCGCTCGCGCTGACCTTCCCGATCTGGATCACGGTCAACTATCTCGGCTCGCCCGATAACGGCGTCATCCTCGCCGCCTACATCGGCAGCCTGCTGCTCGCGGGCGGTTTCCTGGCGGTCGGCTCGTGCATGTCGGCGCTGACGCGCAACCAGGTCATCGCCTTCATTCTCGGCGTCGTGGTGTCGTTCGTGCTCCTGCTCGCCGGGTATCCGGCCGTGCTCGACTGGTTCAGCAGCTGGCTGCCGCAGACGATCGTCGATGCCATTGCGTCGCTCTCGTTCCAGCGGCACTTCGACTCCATCTCCAAGGGCGTGATCGACATTCGCGACATTCTGTATTTCGCGATGCTGATCGGCCTCTTCCTGCTGGCCACCGCCATCACACTCGACGTTCGCAAGGCCGAGTAAATGTCCACTCCCATGAAGCGTTCGATACTCGGAGGCGGCGCGCTGCTCGCGCTCGCGTTGCTGTTCATCGGTCTCACCATCCTCTTCGGCTCGTTGTTCCGCGGCTGGCGCATCGACCTCACCGAGAACGGGCTGTACACCGTGGCGCCGGGCACGGAGAAAATCCTCAAAGAGCTCAAGGAGCCGATCAATCTCTACTTCTTCTACAGCGAGTCCGCGGCCACCTCGATTCCCGAGCTGAAGACGTACGGCACGCGCGTGAAGGAGCTGCTGGAAGAGTTCGTCGCGCGGTCGAACGGCAAGCTGCACCTGTCGGTGATCGACCCGCAGCCCTACTCCGAGGAGGAAGATCGCGCGAACGAGCTCGGCATCCGCGGCGCGCCCGCGGGGCCGAACGGCCAGAACGTGTATTTCGGGCTCGCCGGCACGAACTCGACGGACGGCAAGGAAACCATCGAGTTCTTCGACCCGCGCAAGGAGGAGTTCCTCGAGTACGACGTGGTGAAGCTCGTCTACCAGCTCTCGCAGACGAAGAAGCCGGTGGTCGGCTGGATGTCGAGCCTGCCGATGGGCGGCACGCCGGTATTCGATCCGCGAACGGGTGAGGCGCAAGAGCCGCCGATGATCTACTCGCAGGCGGAGCAGCTCTTCGACGTCAAGCAGGTGTCGCTGTCGGCGACCACGATCGATCCGGACATCGACGTGCTCGTCCTGGTGCATCCGAAGAACCTGTCGCCGGCCACGCAATTCGCGCTCGATCAGTACGCGCTGCGCGGCGGCAAGATCATCCTGTTCGTCGACCCCATGGCGGAGGCCGACAGATCCGGCGCCGACCCGCAGAACCCGATGGCGCAGATGACGGCGGACCGCTCGTCCAATGCCGGCCCGCTCCTCACCGCCTGGGGCGTCGACTTCAACAACAAGGAAGTGGTCGGCGATCTCCAGTACGCGCTGCAGGTCTCGATGCGTCAGGGCGAGCAGCCCGTGCGGCACCTCGGCATCCTCGGCCTGAATCAGAGCACCTTCAATCCGAAGGACGTGGTCGATGCGGGCCTGTCGTCGGTGAACGTCGCCTCGATCGGGCACATCGAGCCGCACAAGGGCGCGACGACGAAATTCGAGCCGCTCATCGAATCGAGCACCCAGGCCGGCATCATCCCGACCCAGCGATTCGCGATGCTCTTCGATCCGAGCACGCTGCGCGACGGCTTCAAGCCGACGGGCAAGAAGTACACGCTCGCGGCGCGTATCACCGGCAACGTGAAGACGGCCTTCCCGAACGGGGCGCCGGAGGGCGCGACCACGCCGAAGGACGGCGTGCTGAAGGAGTCCAAGAAGCCGCTCAATCTGATCGTGTTCGCGGACACGGACATGCTCCAGGACTACCTCTGGGTGCGCACGCAGAACTTCTTCGGCCAGCGCATCGCGCAGGCGTGGGCCAACAACGGCGATCTCATCGCCAATGCGCTCGACAACATGGCCGGCAGCACGGAGCTCATCAGCGTGCGCGGTCGCGCGACCTTCACCCGTCCGTTCGAGCGGGTGGAGGCGCTGCGCCGGAACGCGGAGGCCAAGTTCCGTGACACCGAGCAGGAGCTCGAACGTGAGCTCTCGGCCACGGAAGAAAAGCTGACGGCGCTGCAGTCGAAGCGCAACGACAAGTCGTCCGTCATCCTGACGCCCGACCAGGAGAAGGAGCTCGATCGGTTCCAGAACGAGAAACTGCGCATCCGCAAGCAGCTGCGGGCCGTGCGGCTCGGATTGGATCAGGACATCACGAACCTGGGCACGGCCATCAAGGTGGTGAACATCGTGCTCATGCCGCTCGCGTTCGCGCTCGTCGCCCTCGGCGTCTGGCTATGGCGGCGCAAGAAGCGCAACGAAGCGCCCGCTGCCGCGTCCACCGCGGCAGCGCCTGCGGCGGCGGATAAAGGAGCCGGCGCATGATGACTCCGCGTCGTGTGGTGGGGCTGCTGGTCGCGGCTGCTGTGATCATTGCGGTGGGGTTCTGGGCCTCATCACGGCATGCCAGCGATGTGGTCGCTACGGGCGAGCCGGTGCTCGCGGGGCTGAAAGCCGCGGTGAACGACGTGACGGAAGTGCGCCTCGCGAAGGGCGACGGCACGCATGTGACGTTGAAGAAGACGCCGACGGCGTGGACCTTGGTCGAGCGCGAGTACCCCGCCGACTCCGGCAAAGTGCGCAAGCTGCTCCTCGATCTGGGCTCTCTCGAAGTGGTGGAGGAAAAGACGAGCGACCCGGCGAGCTATGCGAAGCTCGGCGTCGAGGACGTGAGCTCCGCCAAGGCGACGGGCACGCGCGTCGAGGCGGTGACGCCCAAGAAGGTGTACGGCGTCGTCGTCGGGCGCTTCGCGGGCATGAAGTCCTCGTACGTGCGGCCAACGGATGGGCCGAAGAGCTATCTCGCGTCACCCTCGATCACGGCCGATGCCGATCCGAAACAATGGCTCGCACGCGACCTGCTCGACATCCCCCAAGCGCGCATCAAGGACGTGGCGATCAAGCCGGCGAGCGGCCCGGAATATTCGGTCTCGCGTGAGAAGAAGGAGCAGACCGACTTCAACGTCTCGAACATTCCGAAAGGCCGTGAGCTGACGGCGCCGAGCGCCGGCAACACGGTCGCGGGCGAGCTCGCGTCCTTCACGCTCGACGACGTGCGCAAGCTGCCGGCGGATGCCAAGCCGGAAGCGACCGCGACGTTCCACACGTTCGATGGGCTCGAGCTGCAGATCGCCGGACAGAAGGATGGCGACCGGCGGTACGTCTCGATCACGCCGCGCTCGACGGCAAAGGAGACGGAGTCCGAGGCGAAGACGCTGGCGGATCGTGTGACCGGCTGGCAGTACGAGATTCCGAGCTACAAGTACGACGCGCTGTTCCGGCCGCTCGACGAGCTGCTGAAGAAGCCGGAGCCGAAGGAAGAGAAGAAGAAGGAAGACAAGAAGAAGGCGTCGTCGGAGAAGAAGCCCGCCGCATCGACGGCTGCGCCGACGAGCTGAGTGGGGCGGACGCGTCGGCGGCTTCTGTCCATTGAGCCGCCACGCGACCCTGCACGAGCGGATCATGGCCCCGGCCGTGGGCGGCTGGCTATACTTCCTGCCCCCTCAGCAAACCACGTTCGCAGGACATCCATCATGAGCATCGCCGTACGCGAGATCGCCCGCCCCGACCCTGCCGCCGTCGAGGCGCTCGGCGAGTACGGAGTCGCAACGGTTCACGAGGCGCAGGGCCGCACCGGTCTCCTCGCTTCGTACATGCGTCCCATCTATGCGGGCACATCGCTCGCCGGCCCGGCGGTGACCGTGCTGGTCCCGCCCGGCGACAACTGGATGATTCACGTTGCGGTGGAGCTCGTGAAGCCCGGCGACGTGCTCGTCGTCGCGCCCAGCTCGCCGTGTCAGGACGGCTATTTCGGCGACCTCCTCGCGACTTCCCTCAAGGCGCACGGCGTGAAGGGGCTCGTCATCGACGCCGGCGTACGGGATGTCGCG
Organism: Steroidobacteraceae bacterium; assembly: GCA_035548535.1. Classification (GTDB taxonomy): domain Bacteria; phylum Pseudomonadota; class Gammaproteobacteria; order Steroidobacterales; family Steroidobacteraceae; genus JADGHX01. The sequence goes on along the minus strand of DASZSS010000090.1, from coordinate 1,051 downwards.
ACGCTCACGCAGATGAAATTCCCCGTGTGGAGCAAGGCCATCTTCGCGCAAGGCACGGTCAAGGCGAGCCTCGGCTCGGTGAACATCCCGATCATCTGCGCCGGTCAACGCGTCGAGCCGGGCGATGTGATCGTCGCCGACGACGACGGGGTCTGCGTCGTCAATCGCGCGGACGCCGCGAAAGTCGCGGAAGCGGCGAAGAAGCGCGTCGCGAACGAAGAAGACAAGCGCAAGCGCCTCGCGGCCGGCGAGCTCGGGCTCGACATGTACAAGATGCGCGAGAAGCTCGCCGAGTTGGGATTGAAGTATCGCTGAGCGTGCCCGCCGTGGCGCGCGCGTGCCGCGAGCGCGTTTGCGGTAGCCGGGAGGAGGCGTCCGTTGTCCGAGCCAGTCTCGCTGTCCGACCTGGACCTGCTCGTGATCGAGCGCGCATGCGAGCGGCTCGTCTATGAGTTCTTCGAGGCCATCGACACGCGCAACGAGCGTCACCTCGAGCAGCTCTTCATCGCGGATTGCACGTACGCGCGTCCGATCGAGCCGAACACGATCATCCAGGGCATCGGGAACGTCGTGCAGGCCTTCGCCGCCCGGCCGCCCCGGGCCACGCGGCACATCTGCTCGAACGTGCGGATCACGGTGGAATCGGCGACGCGTGCTCGCGGCAATCACCGCGTCGTGCTGATCAGCGGTCCCACCGAGCCCGGTGCGCATCCGCAGCTCGGCTTCAAGGCCGACGCGCGCCAGCTCATCGGCGAGTTCAACGATGAGTTCGTGAAGACGGCGGAGGGTTGGCGCTTCGCCTCGCGCCGCGGGCGCGTGATCCTGCACACCTGACGCACCGTTGGCACGCTCCCGGCGGAGCGAGGTGCGCGCCGCTTCTTCGTTGCTCGCTATGCGACGTGCAATTCGCCGAGCGCGTCTTCCAAAGTCGGCGCGGTGAGCAGTCGCTCGCCGATGGCGTCGAGGTCGTCGCTCGAGGCGGCGCGGATTCTGCCGCGCACCTCCTCGCTCAACGCTCCAAAGCGCCGGGCGAGCTGCCGTAGCACCAACT
>DASZSS010000089.1:0-2586 GCA_035548535.1 Steroidobacteraceae bacterium | reverse complement strand
CAACCAGTCGCTTGCCGTGCGCGTTCTTCTCGATGAAGCCTCGCGGCACGATCCGGAAGCGGTGCGCGCGCTCGTATTGCGGGCCCCGTCAGGGCGCCTCGTCACGCTCGGAGCCATCGCCGACATCAGTCTCGAAGGGGGCCGCGAGCACGTGCTGCACGATCACGGGCAGCGACGGCAAGTCGTCACGCTCAATCCACGGACCAGCGATCTCGCCGGCTTCGTGCGCGAGGCGCGCGCCGTGCTTGCGCGAGACGTCGAGCTGCCACCGAACGTGTACCTGGAGTTCGGCGGAAGTGCGGCCGCTGCAAGCGCCGCTGCGCGCGACTTGATGCTGCACAGTACGGTCGCCGTCGCGGTGATCATCGTGCTTCTGCTGCTCGCGTTTCGGAGCTGGAAAGCGACGGCGTTGATTCTCATCAATGCGCCGTTCGCGCTGGTCGGCGCGGTGATCGCGATCGCGATGACCGGAGCCGCGTTGTCGATCGGAAGTCTCGTGGGGCTCGTGACGCTCTTCGGCATTTCGGCTCGCAACAGCATCATGCTGCTGTCGCATTACGAGCATCTGGCCGACGTGGAGGGACGCGACTGGAGCGCCTTGCTTGCGCGGCGCGGCGCGCGCGAGCGCCTCACTCCCATTCTCATGACGGCGCTCGTGACCGCGCTCGGCGTGCTGCCTCTCGCGCTCGGAAGTGGCGAGGCGGGACGGGAAGTCGAAGGGCCGATGGCGATCGTGATTCTCGGCGGATTGGTCTCCTCGACGTTGCTGAATCTCGCCGTGCTGCCGGCGATTGCCGCTCGCTACTACGCTCCGACTCGCCCGGTCCACGGGACAACCGAGCACGCCGCCAGCGTGGAGCCTGCGCGGTAGCGCGAGGCGCGTGCGCGCGGCCGGGCGCCGCGCACACGCGAATTCATCCGGGATTTGCTCGCGCTATGCGATGACGCATGTGTGGTGTTGAGAGGTCCCGGCGCGGTTCCGCCGGCGCTCGGACCGCTGCGCATGCGCGGGCTCCGTGCGTTGCGCATGCGTCCTCGCGGTGGCCGAGCCTTCGCGCCGAAATGCGCAGCCATCGAACATCGCGAGCAACTCGTCCGGATCGTGCGATGCGCGCGGATCAGGCGAAGCGCGGGTCAGCCCGGCGCTTCGCTCGAGCGGGACACACTGCTTGGCGTGCTCGCGAAAGCCGCGATCGCATTCCCAATCGTTGCCGGAAAAGTCGAGGTGCGCGTTCTCGGGGACCTGCAGCTCGACGCAACTGTCGGCCACTCGCCGGTAGCCCCGGTTGCACTTCCAGCTATTGCCTTGCTCGGTGAGATACGCGTTCGGTGGCACGATCACCGGCACGCACGCGTCCTCTTTGCGCTTGTAGCCGCGCATGCACTGCCATGTGTCCGAGTTTCCGCCATAAACGATGTAGGCGTGCTCGGGCGCGACCACCGCGACGCACGTTTGCCCCTGCTCGCGATATCCCCGATCGCATTCCCAGCCGTGGCCGGAAGCATCGATGTGCCCATTCTCCGGCACGGCGACCGGCGTGCACGAGCTTCCCGACTTGGCGTAGCCGCGCATGCACAGCCAGTCGTCTCCGTAAGCGGTGAGATAGCCGTGCTCGGGTACACGGACCGCGACGCATCGATTGCCTTCTGCGCGATACCCGCGCTTGCAGACCCAGCCCCGCCCGAACCCGCTGTAGACGGGCAGAGCGTGATCCGGCACCACGATGCGCTCGCAGCCCTGCGACGTTTCGCGGAAGCCGCGATCGCACTCCCAGCCCTTGCCCGTCGTGCTATCGGTGAGGTGCGCGCCCTTCGGCACTTTCACTTCGACGCAGGTGCCGGCCGCGCGGCGGTAGCCGCGCTCGCATATCCAATCCGAGCCGAACGGCGACAAGTACGCGTGCGCAGGCACGACGACCGGAACGCAGGAATCCTGCGAACGGACGTAGCCGCGATTGCACTCCCATCCGGCGCCATACTCACGCTCGTGCGCATTCGCTGGAATTCCAGCCGCGGCTTCCGCGGTGAACGCCACGAACGCGAGCACGAGCGCGAGCGCCGCGCACACACCCATCCTGATCGCCGCTCGGCGACCGCCACGTTCTCGGCCCATGACTCAGTCTCCGCCCGCGGGTCCGAGTGCATCGGTCGGCTCGTCGGGGCGCGCCAGCCATTCGAGCCGCGCTTGCTGCGCGTCGTAGGGCCCGGGCTGCGGCTCTTTTGCCGAGGCAGCGGGGGCGGTCGTCTGCGCGATCAGTTCGTTCGATGACGCGCCGTCTTCGCGCGCGCACGATGCCAGCGCTGCTGCGCAGAGACAGAGGGCTACGGACAGTACTCGCTGACTCATGGAGATCGCTGTCTCATGGGGACTCGTGCGGACTTCCTCTCGACCGCCGTGTGATACATCAGGTTCACGCCACTCTTCCAGAGAATGAAAGATACTTTTGCTCAGCGCCGCGCGCCGCTGATGCAGCAACTTTCAGGGCACGAAAGTCAGAGCGAACGCTTGGCGTCGGCGCTTTCGGTCACGCGGACCTTGGGCTCCGAGGCGAGGACGTTCTTTTCGCGATACCGCTCGACCAGGAA
>DASZSS010000088.1:0-4686 GCA_035548535.1 Steroidobacteraceae bacterium | reverse complement strand
CGGCAAGGCGCGTATCGATCTCGGAGACAAAGTCAGATGAGCAACGTTCCTGCCGATCTCAAGTACACGCGCACTCACGAGTGGGTGCGATCCCTCGCGGACGGCACCATCGAGGTCGGTATCACCGATCACGCGCAGCACGCGCTGGGAGATCTCGTGTTCGTCGAAGTGCCCGAAGTCGGCCGTCAGGTCGGCGCGGGCGAGCCATGCGCCACGGTCGAGTCGGTGAAGACCGCCTCGGATGTCTATGCCCCGATCGCGGGGGAGGTCACCGGCGGCAATACCGAGCTCGCGACGCGGCCCGAGCTCGTCAATCAGGACCCGTTCGGTGCGGGTTGGCTGATGCGGCTGAAGCCCGCGAACGCCGCGCTGCTCTCGGAGCTGATGTCGCCGCAGGAATACGCGGCGTTGCTCGAAGCGGAAGGAGCCTGACATGGCATTCATTCCGCACACCGAGGAGGATATCGCCGCGATGCTCGCCGCCATCGGCGTCGAGCGCATCGAGCAGCTCTTCGACGAGATTCCCGCGAATCTGCGCGTGAAATCGCTCGCCGGCGTGCCGCCCGCCATGAACGAGATGGAGATCGGGCGCCTCATGTCCGCGCGCGCCCGCCAGGACGGCCGGCCACTCTGTTTCATCGGCGCGGGCGCATACGAGCACCATATCCCCGCGGCGGTGTGGGCGATCACGACGCGCGGTGAGTTCTACAGCGCGTACACGCCGTACCAGGCCGAGGCCAGCCAGGGGACGCTGCAGCTTCTGTACGAATACCAGTCAATGATGGCGAGCCTGACCGGCATGCAGGTGTCGAACGCGTCGCTCTACGACGGCGCCTCTGCCGTCGCCGAGGCGAGTCTCATGGCGGTACGCGTGAACCGCAAGTCGAAGTCGCAGCGCATCCTCGTGCCGACGACGATGCATCCGTACTATCGGCGGGTTGCGATTGCGGCGGCGTCGAATCAGGGCCTGCGCTTCGAGGCGCTGCCGTATTCGACGAGCGACGGGCGCACGATCGTGGAGGCGCTCGCGAAGTGCGACGGACAGGACGTCACGGCTATTGCGCTTCAGCAGCCGAACTTTTTCGGCGTGCTCGAAGATGTCGATGCGATCACCGAGTGGGCACATGCGCGCGGCATCCTCGTCATCGCCGTGGTCAACCCGACGTCGCTCGCGCTGCTTAAGCCGCCCGGGGAATGGGGGAGCAACGGTGCCGATATCGCGGTGGGCGACGGCCAGCCGCTGGGCGTGCCGCTGTCCTCTGGCGGCCCCTACTTCGGCTTCATCACGACGCGCATGGAAAACGTCCGTCAGATGCCGGGCCGCATCGTCGGCCGCACGGTCGATGTGAATGGCAAGGAAGGGTTCACGCTCACCTTGCAAGCTCGCGAGCAGCACATTCGCCGCGCGAAGGCCACGTCGAACATCTGCACGAATCAGGGACTGCTCGTCACCGCCGCGACGATCTACATGTCGCTGATGGGCGCGGAAGGTCTGCGGCGCGTCGCCGCAGCGTCGCATGCGAACACGCGTGAGCTCGTCACGGCGCTCACGCGAATCAAGGGTGTTCGGACAGCCTTCAACAGCCCGTGCTTCCACGAGAGCGTGCTGCTGCTCGATCGCCCGGTTGCGCCGGTGCTGAAGTCGCTCGCCGCGCAGGGCGTGCTCGGCGGCTTCGACCTCACGGAGCATTACCCCGAGCTGGGGCAAGCGCTGCTCGTGTGCGCCACCGAGACGAAGACGAGCGCCGACATCGAAACCTACGCGCGCGCCCTGACCGAGGCGCTGAAGTCCGCGATAGCGGCGTGACCGAAGCCGACCAAGCGAACGCAACCGATGAGCCGGCGCGCGCGACGAGAAGGGTCTGACGGGACGTGCAAATGCATGGAGGCATTTGCCCGAGGCGCCGATGGACCGGTCGTACGGCCGATCCCGAGAGACCTTTCTCGTTGCGCGTGCCGCAACGAAGGAATCCCACCGCCATGCGCGAAAAACTGATTTTCGACTACTCACACCCCGGCCGCGGCGCCACCGATCAGTGGCCCGCGCACGCACCCGAGCCCGCGGACATCCCGCAAGCCCTGCGCCGCAAGTCCGCGCCCACGCTCCCCGAGGTCAGCGAGCTGGAAGCGGTGCGCCACTTCACGCGGCTCTCGCAGCTCAACTTCTCCATCGACACGCACTTCTACCCGCTCGGGTCGTGCACGATGAAGTACAACCCGAAGGCGTGTAACCAGTACGCAATGCTGCCGGAGTTTCTCGCGCGCCATCCGCTCGCGCCGGAATCGCACAGCCAGGGCTTTCTCGCCTGCATGTTCGAGCTCCAGGAGATGCTCAAGGAAGTGACGGGCATGCAGGCCGTGTCGCTCACGCCCATGGCGGGCGCGCACGGCGAGTTTGCAGGCGTCGCGATGATCCGCGCTTACCATCGCGCGCGCGGCGATCTCGCGCGCGACGAGATCATCGTGCCGGAAGCCGCGCACGGGACGAATCCCGCCTCGGCCACGATGTGCGGCTCTGTCGTCAAGGAGATCGCCGTCGGCGCCGACGGCGATGTCGATATCGAGGCGTTGCAGGCCGCGGTGGGGCCGAACACCGCGGGCATCATGCTCACCAATCCCTCGACGCTCGGCGTGTTCGAGCGCCGCATCGAGGAAGTCGCGCGTATCGTTCACAACGCCGGCGGCCTGCTCTACTACGACGGTGCGAACCTCAACGCCATTCTCGGCAAGGTGCGGCCCGGCGACATGGGCTTCGACGTCATCCACATGAATCTGCACAAGACGTTCTCGACGCCGCACGGCGGCGGCGGGCCCGGCGCCGGCGCGGTGGGCGTGAGCGCACGCCTTGCGCCCTTCCTGCCGATTCCGATCGTGGGCAAGGACGGCGAGACGTACCGGTGGCTCAGCGAGGCCGACCTGCCGCAGAGCATTGGCCGCCTGTCGGCCTTCATGGGCAATGCGGGCGTGCTGCTGCGGGCGTACATCTATATGAGATTGCTCGGCCGCGAAGGGATGTCGCAGGTGGGCGACTTCGCCACGCTGAACGCCAACTACATGCTGGCGCGGCTCACGCAGGCCGGCTTCGAGGCGGCGTATCCCGGCCGCCGCGCCAGTCACGAATTCATCATCACCCTGAAGAAACAGGCGCGGGAGCTTGGGGTGAGGGCGATGGATTTCGCGAAGCGTCTGCTCGACCACGGCTTTCACGCGCCGACCACGTATTTCCCTCTCCTCGTGCCCGAGTGCCTGCTGATCGAGCCGACGGAGACGGAAAGCAAGGACGTGCTCGACGCTTTCATCGATGCCATGGTCCACATCCAGCGGGAGGCGACGGAGGAACCCGAGCATGTCCAAGGCGCACCGCATACCATGCCGGTGCGCCGTCTCGACGACGTGCGCGCCGCCAAGCAGCTGGACCTCACGTGGAAGCCGACCGGACCGTAAGCCTCGATCGACCCAAACCGCGCGGCGTCGAGCGCATCCTGCGCGCGACGCGCGCCAGTTGGCAGGGGCTCCGTGGCGCCTTCCGCAACGAGGCGGCCTTCCGCCAGGAACTCGCCCTGGCGCTCGTCGTCATACCCCTCGGCCTGTGGCTAGGGCGCACGGGCGTCGAGCGAGCGCTGCTGGTCGCTCCGATGTTGCTGATTCTCGTCGTGGAGTTGCTGAACAGCGCCATCGAGGCGACCGTGGACCGCATCGGGCTCGAGCGCCATGCGCTCGCCGGCCTGGCGAAGGACATCGGATCCGCCGCAGTTCTCATGTCTTTCATCCTGCTCGGATTTGTCTGGCTGCTGGTGCTCCTCGGCCGCTAGACTCGAAGGCCCGGACGGCCCACGGGCTTTTTCTCCAAGGTGTGTAACAGGACCCCTATGCGACGAGTACGACTGCTGCTCCTTTTTTTGCTCGCGCCACTCGCCGCGATCAACGCTCAGACTCCGCCCGCGTCCGGAGCGAAGCCGCCGCGGGCGACGCCCCATCAGCAAGCGGCGCCGCCCGCGCCGACCCCGCCGTCGCAGCAGTCTTTGCCGGAATCGCCGTCGCCGCCATCGCCCGTACCGACGCCCGCTCCGCCGCAAGCGCCGCCGAACGGCAGTGGCGAGAAGCAGGCCCATGAGGTGGCCCAGCAGGCCGCCGCGGTCGAGGAAGATCCCGACTGGGCCGTCACGCTCGAGCGCATCGCGACCAGCGTGGTCTCGATCGAGGTGGATTCGACGCGCGCGTTCGACACGGAGTGGAACAGCTCCGCGCAGGCGACGGGGTTCGTCGTCGATGCCGAGCGCGGGCTCATTCTCACGAACCGCCACGTCGTCACCCCCGGGCCGGTGACCGCCGAAGCGACGTTCCTGAACCGCGAGGAAGTGCAGCTCTACCCCGTGTATCGCGATCCGGTGCACGACTTCGGCTTCTATCGCTACGACCCCTCGAAGCTGCGCTTCATCAAGCCGAAGGCGCTGCCGCTCTATCCGGAAGGCGCGCAGATCGGGCGCGAGATTCGCGTGGTCGGCAACAACGCCGGCGAGCAGCTCTCGATCCTCGCGGGCACGCTCGCTCGCCTGGATCGTCAGGCGCCCGAGTACGGCATCGCGAAGTACAACGACTTCAACACGTTCTACCTGCAGGCCGCCTCGGGCACTTCGGGCGGCTCTTCGGGCTCGCCGGTCATCGACATTCGCGGCCGCGTCGTCG
>DASZSS010000087.1:0-3162 GCA_035548535.1 Steroidobacteraceae bacterium | reverse complement strand
TCTCCTGCAGATTCTGCGCGCGGAACTGCGCGGTGACCGTGACTTCCTGAAGCTGACCGCTCTCAGCCGTGTTGTCGGCTGGCGCCGCTTGCGCGAACGCCTGACTGACCGTGAATGCGCCTACAACGAAGCTCGCTGCCCGGAACCGGGCGTTGACCGTAGACCCCATCAAGCCCCCCTCGCGCCTGCATCTGTGCAAGTCGTACGGAATTGCGCGTTTTATTTTTCGGTGCGCAACGTCCGTTGCCGTCTCTACGCGCGATTTTTATACGCCTGTGTCGCGCGTCCGCACAAGCACGTGCGCGCCGCGCCGGCAACTCCATAATTACTGGAGGGGCGCGACCGCACTTTTCGCTGCGCGAAAATTTTGCGCGGGGCCTTACGGCGCGAGATGCCAGTCGGCGAGCCAGTTCTTCATCTTCGTGATCTCGCCGCGCTGGACTTCGATGATGTCGTCCACGAGCAGGTCGATGCCGTAAGGACGACGGCTCGATTCGAACTGGCGGCGCTGTTGCGCCTGGGCCATGTCGAGCGCGCCCTGGTGGTGATGGATCATGCCTTGCAGCCACAGCCGCTCGAACTCCGCGCCGCTCGCGGCCGCAATGGCTCGACAACAGCCAAACAGTCATGCGCTCGGGGAGCGTTGCGCTCCCTCATCCGCTCTTGCGGCCGCGCCGTGGCCCCGGGGCGCGACCGCTTTTGCGTGAGTCGGCTCGCTCAGCGCCGGATGCGATCGTCCTTATAGACGCCGCGGCCTTGCGGCGCTGCTGACGCGGGAATCTCTCGCTTTTCGACACGCTCGACGCGCTCGGCGTGGCCTGGCGGCGCTGCAGACACCGGAATCTCGCGCCGCTCGACGCGCTCGACGCGTTCGGTACCGCGCGCATCGATCGTCTTGCGTGTGCCGGCGCCATCGCCCGCGCCGATGGGCGCACCCGCTCCTACACCGTCATGAGCATCGATCCGCTCACGCGTGCCTGCGCCCTCACGGACGTCGATCCGCTCGCGCGTGCCTGCGCCCTCGCGGGCGTCGATCGGCTCACGCGCGCCACTGCGCTCGCGCTTGTGCGCGTCATCGCGCGCACCGTGAGCCTCGCCGGCCGTCGCGACGTCGCTCGCACCGCTGCCGGTGAGAACTTCCTTCGCGCGCAGCACCTCGCCCGCCGTTTCACAGTGAACCGATAACAGCACACCGCCCTGTCGGACGCGCCCTTCATAACGCTTCGCTTCATATTCAGGAATGCCGAGGCCGACGAGCGCGCCGATCAGTCCACCTACCGCACCGCCCGCGCCAAGCCCGGCGAGCCCCGCAACGATCGGGCCCGCTGCAAGGAGCGGTCCGATGCCCGGGATCGCGAGTGTCCCGAGACCAACCAGAACGCCGAGCGCTCCGCCGATGACGCCGCCGGTCGTCACGCCCGTCGCGGTTCCTTCCGGCGCTTTCGTTTCCTTCTCGTGCACGAGCGGGCGGGCGCCCGCACGATCGGGCAGCAGCACGGACACGTCATCCGAAGTGAATCCCGCCTTCAACAACTCGTTGAACGCCGTCTCCGCCTGCGCCGGAGCGGCATAGATTCCGAATACCGCCTTGTTCCTCGCCTTCATCACTACCCCTTTCGCGTGAGCACCGCGCTCGCTATTGCAACGAACCCGCGAGGAGCGTGTTCCGATTTCAAGGAACATCTGCGCGCACCGCGTCTTTCCTCTCAACGAAACGCCAGTGCGTTGGGATCGAGCCGCCATGACCGACACAGACGACGCGAGCCTCACGGTTCCCTTGGTTCAAGAACTGCCCACGGTGCAGAAGCGCACCGTCGAAACCGGACGCGTGCGCGTGCGTACGGTGATCGACGAGCATCTCGCGCGAGTCTCGGAAGAGCTCGAGCACGACGAGGTGACGATCGAGCACGTGCCCATCGACCGCGAGGTCACCGCCGCGCCGAGCGTGCGCGAGGAAGACGGCGTGCTCATCGTGCCGGTACTGGAGGAAGTGCTGGTGGTGGAGAAGCGCCTCATGCTGAAGGAAGAGCTACACATTCGGAAGAACCCCAACCGCGAGCGTTTCGAGCAGGCGATCGCGCTTCGGCGCATGCGAGCCGAGGTGGATCGCCGTCCAGCACCTGCACCGCCGCCTACGCAAGAGTGATTGCTCTGCCGGGCCGCGCTCAACCTTCGAGGAGATCTTCATGGCTCAGACACAAATCTATGGCGTATTCGATTCGCGCGCCGCGGCTCAGCGGGCACGCGAGCGTCTCGATCGGATGGGCATCGCGCCCGACTGCGTGACCATCGCGGACCGCGACTCGGCCGAACAGACGATCCAGTCGGGCGACGGCGGCGGTGGCTTCTGGTCGCACGTCAAATCGATGTTCATGCCGAACGAGGATCGCGCCACGATCGACGAGAGCCTGCGCCGGGGCGACAGCGTCGTGATCGCCACGATCAGCGAAGCGCAGCACGATCCGGTCATGGCGGCGCTCGAGGAGGAAGGCGCGGTCGACCTCGACGAGCGCGAGACGCAATGGCGTGCGAGTGGCTGGAATCCCGATACGCAACGTTCAGGTGCCGAGGTACAGCGCAGTGCCGATGCGCAATCTTCGGACGTGCGTACCGCGGGGAGCGAGCGCCTTGCCGGCGACGGCGGGCCCGAAGGTGTCGCAATTCCAGTCGTCGAGGAGAAGCTGCGCGTCGGCAAGCGCGAAATTCAGCGGGGCGGCAAGCGCGTGCGCTCGTTCATCGTCGAAGAGCCGGTGCACGAAGACGTGCAGCTACGCCAAGAGCATGTCGACGTCGAGCGCCGTCCGGTCAACGCACCGACGCGGCCGGTCGCGAAGGGATCGCCGGAAGACCTCATGCAGGAGCGCACCGTCGAGCTCACCGAGCGCGGCGAACAAGCCGTGGTCGGCAAGGAAGCAGTCGTGACCGAAGAGGTGCGGCTGCGCAAGCGCGCGGACGAGCGCACGGAACGCATCGAGGACAAGGTACGGCGGACCGAAGTGGAGGTCGACGACCTCGACGCGGGTCCGCAAGCTTCCCCGGGCTCGCCTCCGGGCAGCAAGCGAACCTAGCGCGCGCGGATCGAAAGGCGCTCGACCGCGGCCGCTCGGCCACTTGGTGAGCGCTCAGCTTCCGCGTCAGGAATCGTGCGCGGGGGGCTATCCC
>DASZSS010000086.1:0-22926 GCA_035548535.1 Steroidobacteraceae bacterium | reverse complement strand
TTCATTCTCCGCTTGCGCAAGCGGTTCGAGCGCGATCCGGCGCAGCCGAAGCACTTTCTCACGGTGTGGGGCGTCGGCTACCGCTTCTTGATCGAAGGAGAGCCGTGATGGCGACGCGCGCGCTCAGAATCGGTACGCGCGCCTCGGCGCTCGCGCTCTGGCAGGCGAATCGCGTCAAGGACCTCATCGGCACGCTGCCGGGCGCACCGCCGGTCGAGCTGGTGCACATCAAGACCGAAGGCGACATGCGCACGGACGTGCCGCTCTGGGCCGTCGACGGACGGGCCTTCTTTACGAAGGAGATCGATCGCGCGCTGCTCGCGAACGAGATCGACATCGCCGTGCACAGCCTCAAGGATTTGACCACTGCGATCGAAAGCGGCATCACGCTCGCCGCGGTGGTCGAGCGGCAGGACCCGCGCGATGCGCTGCTGACACGCACCGGCACGCTACTCGGTGACCTGCCGCCGCAAGCGCGTGTCGGCACGAGCAGCCTGCGCCGGCGCGCGTTTCTCGCACGCATCCGTCCGGACATCAAGGCGATGGAGCTGCGCGGGAACGTGCCGACCCGCATCGAGAAGCTGCAGCGCGGCGAGTACGACGCCATCATTCTCGCGACCGCGGGCCTGACGCGACTCGGTCTCGCGCATCACATCAAGACGTTCCTGCCGCTCGATCAGTTCACGCCGGCCGTCTCGCAGGGTGCGATCGGCTGCTGCACGCGGACCGGCGACGCCGAGGCGTTGCGCTGGATGATGCCGCTCGACAACGTCGCCGCGCGTCTCGAGACGACGGCGGAGCGTGCGCTGCTGCGGCGAATCGAAGGCGGATGCCAGGTGCCGCTCGGCGCGATCGGCCGTCTGGAAGGAGACACGCTCACGTTGTACGCGTCGGTGTGCTCGATCGACGGCGCCCTTCATGTGACCGCCGAGGGGACTTGCGAGCCGACGCTCGCTGCCGCGGAAGCACTCGGCGTGCGACTTGCCGAGCAGCTCATTGCGCAAGGGGCGTCGCGGATCGTCGAGAGCGTGCGCGGTCCTCGCGCACCGGTGAGTGAGCCGTGATGGCGGAGGGCGCATCGATGGACACCGAGCTGCCGCCCGTCGTCGTGACGCGCGCCGAGCCGGCAGACGGCCCGCTCAGCACCGAGCTCAAGAGCCGGGGGCTGCGCGTGATTCTGTGGCCCGCCATCGAAGTCGCGCGTTCCGACACCGCCGAGCTCGTGGACGCGCTCGGTCGCCTGGCCGATTTTGAGTGGATCGTGTTCGCGAGCCGCAATGCGGTGACGCCGGTGCTCGAGCGCATCGCCACGAAGCCGCCGGCTCTCAAGGTGGCCGCGGTCGGCAAGGCCACCGCGCAGGTTCTCCGCCAGCGCGGCTGGGACGTCGATATCGTTCCCGACGAAGCGAATGCGGGCGCGCTCGTCGAAGCCTTCGCGAAGGTGGAGATGCAGGGCAGGCGCGTGCTCTATCCCGCCAGCTCGCGCGCGCTGCCCATGATCGCGAAGGGCTTGGCGCAGCTCGGCGCCAGCGTCACGCAGGTCGAGGCGTATCGGACCGAGGCGGCCGCGACACTCGATGTCGAAGAGTGCCGCGCGCAGATCGAGCGCAACGAGATCGGCGCGGTCACGTTCGCGAGTCCGTCCGCGGTCATCGAGCTCGAGCGCGCGCTCGGTCACGAGCACTTCGAGAAGCTCTTCGCCACCGCCGCGGCCGTCGCCATCGGCCCGACCACCGCGCGCGTGCTCACCGAGCTCGGCCGCACCCCCGTTCTCGCCGAGTCCGCCACGTTGCGCGGGCTCGCGGACGCCACTTACCGTTTTCTGCAGACGAGGCACTGACCATGGGATTTCCATTGCACAGACCGCGGCGCCTGCGTCAGTCCGATGTCTGGCGCCGCATGGTTCAGGAGACGCGCCTGACGATGGACGCGTTCATCTATCCGCTCTTCATCGTGCCCGGCAAAGGCGTGCGCGATCCGGTGTCGAGCATGCCGAGCGTGTTCCAGCTCTCCGTCGACGAGATCGCGAAGGAGGCGCAGCGCGTTGCCGACCTCGGCGTGCCCGCCGTGCTCCTGTTCGCCGCGCCCGACGTGAAGGACGCGAAGGCCAGCGCGGCCACCGACCCGAATGGGCTCGTGCCGCAGGCGATCGCCGCGATCAAGCGCGTGGCGCCCAAGCTGCTCGTGTGGTGCGACGTCTGCCTGTGCGGCGCGACGGACCACGGGCACTGCGGTCACGTCACTCAGGACGGCGTCATCGACAACGACTCGTCCATCGAGACGCTCGCGCAAGTGGCGCTGACGTACACGCGCGCCGGCGCAGATGCGGTGGCGCCGAGCGACATGATGGATGGCCGCGTCCTCGCCATGCGTCAGCTCCTCGATCGCAATGGCTTCAGCAACACGCCGATCATCTCGTATGCGGCGAAGTACGCATCGTCGTTCTACGGCCCCTTCCGTGAAGCGGCGGAGTCGGCGCCGGCTTTCGGCGACCGCCGCTCGTATCAGATGGACCCCGCGAACGGCCGCGAAGCCTTGCGCGAGGTGCTGCTCGACATCGACGAAGGCGCGGACATGGTGATGGTGAAACCCGCCGGGCCGTACCTCGACGTCATCCGGCAGGTGCGCGATGCCGTGCACGTGCCCGTCGTCGCCTATCAGGTTTCGGGCGAGTTCAGCCTCATCAAAGCGGCCGCGGAGCGGGGCTGGATCGATGAGCGCGCCGCCGCGCTCGAAACGCTCACCGGCATCAAGCGCGCCGGCGCGGACCTCATCATCACGTACTTCGCGCCGGACATGGCCAAATGGTTGCGCAGTTGAACACGCCGAACGCCACGCCGGAGCCGGTGTTTCTCGCCGCCGCGCGGCGCAAGCCGGTGCCGTACACGCCCATCTGGATCATGCGGCAGGCCGGCCGCTACTTGCCGGAGTATCGCGAGCTGCGCGCGAAGACGGATTTCGTGGCGCTGACGCGCACGCCCGAGCTCGCCGCGGAAGTCACGCTGCAGCCCCTGCGCCGCTTCGAGCTCGACGCCGCGATCCTCTTCAGCGACATCATGACACCGCTGCAAGGCATGGGCATCGCGCTCGATTTCGCGCCCGGCCCGATCGTGCGCGATCCCATTCGCACCGATGCGCAGATCGATGCGCTCCCCGAGCTGCAGCCGGCGCGCGATGTGCCATTCGTGATGGACACCATCAAGCTCGTGCGCGCCAACGTGCCGCGCGGCGCGCCGCTCATCGGCTTCGCTGGCGGGCCGTTCACGCTGTTCTGCTATCTCGTGTGCGGGCGGCCCTCGAAGGAGTTCGGGGCGGCACGCTCGTTTCTGTACGCGCAACCCGCATCCGCCGAGCGTCTGCTCGACAAGCTGGCGGACGCGATGGCCGCGTACTTGCGCGCCCAAGCCGAGGCGGGTGCGCAGGCATTGATGATCTTCGAATCGTGGGCGGGGCTGCTCGGGCCCCGTGAGTTCCGGCGCTTCGCGCTGCGTGCGGTGATCCGTACGCTCGCGGGGCTGAAGAACGTGGGCGTGCCGCTGATCTACTACGCGAACAACGGCGGCACTGTGCTCGATCTCGTCGGTCAGCTCGACGTGGATGTCGCGGGAATCGATTGGCGCACGCCCTTGAGCTGGGCGCGGCGGACGCTCGGGCCCACGAAAGCCGTGCAGGGCAACCTCGACCCGGCCGCGTTGTTCGCGTCGCCGGACGAGCTGCGGCGCCATGTCGATACGGTGCTGCTCGAGGCCGGACCCGAAGCCGGCCACATCTTCAATCTCGGTCACGGGATATGGCAGGAGACCGATCCCGAAGCCGTCGCGCGCCTGGTCGATTACGTGCACGAGTCGAGCGCGCGCCGCGGAGGTCAGAAATGAGTAGCGATTCTTCACGCGTGCACGGCGCAGCAACGGGGGAGAGCGCGACGCACGGACCGGCCCGCGCAACTGGCGTCGCGGAGCCGAGCGACACAGCGAGCACCGCCACCCGTGTTGACGCAGCCGTGGCCTGCGCGTATTTCCGCGATCTGCAGGCGCGCATCTGTGCGGCCTTCGAATCCTTCGAGCCGACGAAGCGCTTCGAGCACCGCGACTGGTCGCGGCCCGCCGAACACCGCCTGAAAGGCGGGGGCTGGTCGCGGCTCATGCGCGGCGACGTGTTCGAAAAGGTCGGCGTGAACGTGAGTCACGTGTGGGGCGTGCTCGACCCGAAATTCCGCGGCCAGATCCCGGGCGCGGACGCCTCCGAAGGCCATTTCGTCGCGACCGGCATTTCGCTCGTCGCGCACATGTACAACCCGTACGTGCCCGCCGTACACATGAACTTGCGCTTCCTCGAGACGAGCCGCGCATGGTTCGGCGGCGGTGCCGATCTCACGCCCACTTTCCCCTTCGACGAGGACACCGCGGATTTCCACGCCGCACTACAAGCCGCGTGCGACACCTATCGGCCCGATGCCTACGCCGAATTCAAAGCGTGGTGCGACCGCTATTTCTACTTACCGCACCGGAAGGAGCCGCGCGGTGTGGGCGGCATCTTCTTCGACGATCTGGCGAGCGGGAATCGCGACGCGGATTTCGCGTTCGTGCGTGCCGTGGGCGAAGCGTTCCTGGCGGTGTATCCGCGGATCGTGGCGCGCCGGAAGGATCTGCCTTTCGACGATGCGGCGCGCGACAAGCTCTTCTACAAGCGCGGGCGGTACGTCGAGTTCAACCTGGTCTACGACCGGGGCACGCGTTTCGGTTTCGGTACCGATGCGGACCCCGAGGCGTATCTGATGAGTCTGCCGCCTATCGTCCGTTGGTGACGCGGTTCAAATAGCGGCGCGGCACGTCCAGCCAAGTCTGCTGCGCCGGACCCCAGAACTGAGCCTGTGCCGCGGCTTTCGCGGCAGCCCAGTGCGCGCACAGCGCGGCGCCGATCGCGGCTACCGTGTCTTGGGTCGCGGGCGTCCAGAAATCAACATGGGTTGTTGCTGCTCTGGATGTCATGAATGTGCCTCCTTCCCCTGCGTACTATTTGTAATGAGTTGAGCGCGCGGCGCGTCCCCTAGTTCCGGCAAAAAGCGTCGCACTCCGGCGACTTTCGCGACTTTTTTCGTGTCCGAAACTGCTCTGCCGACGCATCGCGCGGGGCGTCCCCCTCCGCGGCGCGCCTATACGTTGCCTGTCGCCGTTTGGATGCACTGTTTCTTTTTTGAAGCTCGAAATGCGCTCGCGCTGCATCCGCCCGCTGCGTCGTGCCGTAGGGCCACTCTGTCGAAGTCAACAAACTTCCACATCAACTCTAGGGGATTTCCATGGCGACCCAAGCGAAGCGGGCGGTCGGGCTGATCCTGGCTGCTGCGCTGATTCCGATAACAGGTGACGCGTCGAGTCACCGCGAGGCGCCGAACATCACGCGGCTGCCGGCCGTCGACTCGACGGATTTCTACATGTTCAACAGCTACGAGCCGGGCCGCTCGGGCTACGTCACGCTGCTCGCGGACTACGTGCCGCTGCAGGATGCGTACGGCGGCCCGAACTACTTCGCGCTCGATCCGACGGCGCTCTACGAGATTCACATCGACAACGACGGCGATGCGAAGGAGGACCTGACGTTCCAGTTTCGGTTCACGAATCGGCTCGCGAACGACAACCTGGGCATCAAGCTCGGCATCGCCGGAAGCCAGGTGGCCGTGCCGCTGAAGAATGTGGGACCGATCAGCGCGAACGACTCCTCGCTCCTGAATTTCAACGAGAGCTACACGCTCACGCTCGTGCGCGGCGATCGCCGCAAGGGTCAGGCGGCGCCGATCACCAAAGCCGCCGACGGCAGCATGAGCTTCGGCAAGCCGTACGATTTCGTCGGCACCAAGACTTTCACGAGCGTGGAGGGTTACGCCGACTACGCGAGGAAGTTCGTCTACGACGTGACCATTCCCTCCTGCGATAAGCCGGGTCGCGTGTTCGTCGGTCAGCGCAGAGAGCCGTTCGCAGTGAATCTCGGCAGGGTGTTCGATCTCGTGAATCTCGTGCCCGTCGACGGCAGCGCGTTTCCGGGCGGCATCACGCAAGACCCGGCGAACAACCAGATCGCGGACAAGAACATCACGACGCTCGCGCTCGAGGTGCCGGCGAGCTGTCTCCGCGGCTCGGGTAACGGCGTGATCGGCGGCTGGACGAGCGCGAGCTTGCGGCAAGCGCGCATCCTGAATCCAAAGCCGACGTTCTCGAAGCCGGAAGTGAGCGGGGGCCCGTGGACGCAGGTGTCGCGACTTGCGACGCCGCTCGTGAACGAAGTCGTGATCGGGCTGCCGGACAAGGATCGCTTCAACGCGAGCCAGCCGAAGGACGACGCGCAGTTCGCCACCTACGTGACGAATCCAACGCTGCCGGCGCTCCTCGACGCGCTGTTCCGGAACGCCGTGAATCAGACGTTGAAGACGAGCTTCGCGACGCTCGCGCCGACGAACATTCCGCGCAACGATCTCGTCACGGCGTTCCTCACGGGCTTCCCCGGTGTCAATCAGCTCGCGAAGGTGACGCCTTCCGAGATGATCCGCCTGAACACCGGCATCGCGCCGACCGCGGCCGCTCAGCAGAGTCCGTTCGGTGTGGCCGGTGGCGATCTCGCGGGCTTTCCGAACGGCCGCCGGCCTGGCGACGACGTCACGGACATCGCGCTGCGCGTGGTGATGGGTCGGCTGTGCTATCCGATCCCGGTCAACGGCCAGCAAACCGATCTCGGACTGTGCAAGCCCTCGGATGCGCCCGTGGGCAATGCGCCGTTCACGGACGGTGCGCCGGTGAGCGCGCGGGACTTCGACACCGAGTTCCCGTATCTGCGCACGCCGGTGCCCGGCGCGGGCATGTGAGGGCTGCGCACATGAAAGATTGGAAACAGGAATTCGGGGGGCGAACGCGCGCGATGGTCGCGCTCGCGGTGGCGACGCTCGTGATCACGGCGTGCGGCGGCGGTGGCGCCAGCTCGGCGCCCACCGCGCAGAATGCGGCGCCGACCGTGAGCGCGTTGGCGAGTCAGAGCGTCGATCAAGACACACCGGTAACGGCGGATTTCACGGTGATGGACGACGGCGGCGCCGATGCGCTGACGCTGAGCGTGTCGTCGTCTGATCCAGCGATCGTGCCCGTCGGCGCCATCACGCTCACGGGTGGCGGCACCAATCGGACCGTCACGCTCTTGCCGGCGGAGGATGCGACCGGCCGCGTGAACATCCAGATCGCCGCGAAGGATGCGCAGGGGAACGTCGGGATCAGCATCCTGCCGCTGACGGTGAACGCCGTGAATCAGTCGATCGCGAGCTACACGACCATGACGTTCGCGAAGAGCGCGAACGACACGCCGGTGCAGGTGAGCGGCTTCACGTTCGTGCAGGACGCGGACGACGACGGCACCTTCGCTCCACTGCTGCAGTGACGATGCGATGAAGATCCCGGCGCTCATTGCGTGTGTCGCGTCCGCGATGGGCGTCGGTTGGGCGGGAGCGGCCGAACGGTTTCGTCCGGCCGCTCCCGACTATGTGGTGATGCGTGTGCCGGCGCGCGCCGCAGAGGACCCGATTGCGCTGCTCGAGCAACGCTACGCGCAGGGCCCGGACGCGGCGACTGCTGCCGCACTCGCGGCGCTGTACGTGGAGCGAGCGCGATCGCAGCGAGAGCCGCGCTACTTCGGGCGGGCGGAGATGCTTCTGCAACCGTGGCTTGCCAAACCGGATGTGCCCGCCGCCGCCTTGCGCGTGCAGGCGGACATTCTTCAGAACCGGCACGATTTCGCGGGCGCGCTGCGCCTGCTGGATGGCGCGATCGCGCGCGAACCACGAGACGCGGAAGCGCGATTGATGCGCGCCTCGGTGAAAGTCGTTCAGGGGCACGCCGCCGACGCACGCGCGGACTGCGCGGCCGTGCTGGCGAGCGGCGAATCGGCCGCCGGTACGGTGTGCTTCGCCCAGGTGCTGGGCAGCACCGGCCATCTCGCGCAGGCCGAGACTCTGCTGAACACATTGCTCGCAAGAATTGCGGGTTCCGGCGCGGCGCGTTCGGCCCGCGCGCCTGACGGCCCTGGTGCGGCGAGCGCAGCAGATGCAGCGGGTGCGTCCGCTGTGGCGAGTGCATCCGGTGCAGCGAGCGCAGCCGGTGTGAAGGGTGCATCCGATGCGACGAACGCGGCCGGTGCGGCGGGCGCGGCCCATGCCGCGAGTGCATCCGATGCGGCAAGTGCGCCCGGTGCGGCGAGTGCGCCCGGTGCGGCGAGTGCGTCCGATGCCGCGAGTGCGTCCGATGCGGCGAGTGTGGCCGATGCGGCGAGTGTGGCCGATGCGGCGAGTGCGGCGGCCGGTGCCGCGAGTGCCCCCGGTGCGGTCCATGCAGCCGCCGGCGCCGGTCTGGCCGACGCTGCAAGTGCCATCGGAGCCTCGGCCGACGTCCTCGGGTGGGCGTTGTGGTTGAGCGCCGATTTTGCCGATCGGCGCGGCGACGTCCGCGCCGCCGAGGCGCGACTGCGCGAAGCGATGAAGGCGACGCCGACCAGCGAAGGCGTGCGGTCCGCACTCGCGGACTTGCTCATCGCACGCGGTGCGCTTCGAGAGGCACTCGCGGTTGTCGATCTGCCGGTGCCTTCAACCGCATTGCTCGCACGCCGCGCCCGCGCTCAGCAACTGCTGCGAGATCCGGGCCTCAGCGCGACACGAGCGCAGCTCGATGATCTCGTCGCGCTCGCGCGCCGGCGCGGCGAGATCCCGCACCTGCGCGAGGAGGCGCTCGTCGCGCTCGATGTCGATGGCGATGTTGCTCACGCGCTCCAGCTCGCTAGGCAGAACTTCGCCACTCAACGCGAGACCATCGACGCGCGCCTGCTCATGCGCGCCGCCCGCGCGCAAGGCGACCGCGACGCCCTTGAGCTGGTGACGAGCTGGATGCGAGCGACCGGCTTCGAAGACAAAGCACTCGCAGCGATTCGATCATGAGCCCCGCGCGAATCAACGCCCGCACTCGCGCGCCCCTCGCAATCGGCTTCGCCGTGGCGCTCTTGTGGCTCCTCGCGCCAATCCCCGCCGAATCTCACGCGACGAGCACGAGCTACCTCATCGCTCACGACACCGGCGATCGCACCGTCACGCTCACCTGGGACCTCGCCGTTCCGGACCTTCACTGGACGCTGGATCTCGACGCCGACGGTGACGGCGCGATCACCTGGCGCGAAATCGAAGCTCGCCGCGACGACATCGCGACGCTCGCCGCGAGCCACCTCCGAATCAGCCGTACGCCAGAAGACGCGCAACGCGGTGCCACTCACACCTCAGAAGCGCGCCGCTTGCAGCCGTGCACACCGCGTCTCGAAGACCTGCTCCTCACAGAGCACGCCGGAGAGCCTCACCTCTCGCTCACCTTTGCGGCAGCGTGCGATGCCACCGGCCCACTTGCCATCTCGGCGACGCTGTTCTTCGACAAAGACGCCACGCAACGCACGTTGATCGACGTCACGACACCCGCGGGCCAGTTCACCGGCATCCTGTCCCCAAGCGCACCCGAGTGGCGCGAGCCCGCCGCGCCGTCTCTTTTTGCAACCTTTGGCACCTTCGTCGGGCAGGGCCTCTGGCACGTCTGGATCGGCTACGACCATCTCGCATTTCTGCTCCTGCTGCTGCTCCCGGGCGTGCTCCGGAGCACGGGCTCGGGGTGGCGTGGAACCCGCAACTTCAGTGAAACCGCGCGCGATCTCTTGCGCATCGTCACCGCGTTCACGGTCGCACATTCCGTCACACTCGCGCTCGCCGCGACGGGTACGGTGCACGTCCCCGTCCGTCCGGTCGAGATGTCCATCGCGTTCTCGATTGTGGTGGCGGGGCTGCTGAATCTGTTTCCCGCCGCCGCACGCGCAAGGCTCGGCCTGGCGTTCGGCTTCGGCCTCATTCACGGCTTCGGCTTCGCGAATGCGCTCGCGGAGCTCGGTGCGCACGGGACGCGCCTCGTGCCCACGCTCGCGGGGTTCAACGTGGGCATCGAGCTCGCGCAGGTGTCGCTCGTCGTCCTCGTGCTGCCGTTCCTGCTGCGCGCGCGTCATTCGCGGTTCTATGCCTGGCGCTTCATGCCCGTCGCCTCCGTCGGCGCGGCCATGGCGGGCGCCGCGTGGCTTGCGGCCCGAGCCGGTTGAGCGGCGCACGCAATTCTGTTAAATCCGCTGCTCCCTGAGCGGCGGGCGGCCGCGCAGGCTGAAGCGTGAGTCGAGCTGTCCCGCGCGGGCCGCGCCGCGCGGCCGCGAATGAAGCAAACTACCCGTGGAATGCGCTTTCTGAAGTATCCCTTCAGCGATGGACGATCCACAGCCGCTTCATTGACGGGGCTCGGCCGCGCACCCCTCGCGCGCGCGACGGCGTTGCCCGAGGCAACCCCGCCGCCCGTATCGGAATCGAATCCGGCCGACACTCCCCGGGACTACAGCGAAGCCCGCCTGCAGGCGGTGCTGTGGGGCTCCGACATGGGCATGTGGGAGATCGACCTCGTCACGGATACGACGCGTTGGTTCAACGACTGGTGCGCGCGCTTCGATGTGGATCCCTGCGAGGGCCGCAATCACGTGGCGCGCTGGGACGCCGGCATTCATCCGGACGATCGTGCTGCGAAGGTCGCGGGCTTCGACGCGCTGCTCGCCGGGCGCGAGCCGCACTACGCCGCCGAGTATCGAATTGCGGACCGCTCGGGCGCTTGGCTGTGGATCGCCGAGCGCGGCAGCGCCATCGAGCGCGGACCCGACGGTCTGCCGCTGCGGCTCGTGGTCGTGTGCCGCGAGATCGGCGCGCACAAGCAGGCCGAGGAGGCGCTGCGGACGAGCGAGTACCGCTATCGCAGCGTCGCTTCGATGGCGCCGGGCTACATCTTCGAGTATCGGTTCCTCCCGGACGGCAGCATCCGCCAGCTCTGGGTCAGCGAGGGTGTGCAAGCGGTCTACGGCGTGAGCCAGGAGGAGATCTTGCGGCTCGGCAGTCGCGACTCGTTCGTCGATCCGGAGTGGCGGCCGATTCTCGCGGAGTGGCGCGCGGCCATCCGGCGCGGCGAGGCGCGCAAGGGCGAGCTCAAGGCGCACACGATCACCGGTCAGACGAAGTGGCTGCAGGCGAGTGCCGTCCCGGTGCGCGATCCGCGCTCGGGCGAGGTCATCGGCGCCATTGGCTCCGTATACGACATCACGGAAAGCAAGCTCGCCGAGATCGCGGTGCACGAGTCGCGCAGCACGCTGCTCACGGTGGCGGAGAGCTCGGCGGACGTGCTCGCGCTCTTCGATCGCGAGCGCAAGTGCGTCTTTCTCAACCGCCCGATCCAGGGGCTGACGCCCGATGCATGGCTCGGCGCGCCGGTGGAGGACTTCGCGCCGCCCGAGGATCGCGCGCGCGTCCACGAGATCTTCGAGCGCGTGATCCTGACGGGCGTCGCTCACGACTTCGAGCAGGTGTTCACCGACGCGAACCGCCGCGTGCGGTGTCTCGAGATGCGCGTGCGTGCCGTGCAATCCGGCGACCGCGTGCTCGGCGCGGTGGTGAACATCACCGAGGTCACCGAGCAGCGCGCACAGCGGGACACGCTGCGCACCCAGGCGCGCATTCTGGAAACGATGCGTGAAGGCGTCGTGCTCGTCGATGCGGCGAACATGATCATTCGCTTGACGAACCCGACCTTCGACCGGCTCTTCGGGTATCGCACGGGCGAGCTGATCGGACACTCGGTCGAGCCGCTCATCAGCTTGCCCGGCACGCAGCGCAAGCGCTTCGAGCGCGGCCTGCGCGATCACCATCGCATGGGCGCCGCGCCGATCGAGTTCGAATGCATCCGGCAGGACGGCTCGCGCTTCATCGCCTCGTGCGTGCTGTCCCCGCTCAGCATGGGCGGCACGGATCACTGGCTCGCCGTCATCAACGACGTGACCGAGCGCAAGCGCCTCGAGCGCGGCATCATCGAGATCGCCAATCGCGAGCAACAGCGCATCGGCAGCGATCTGCACGACGGTCTCGGCCAGGAGCTGACCGGCATCGCGCTCATGCTGAGGCGCGTGGCCGCGCAGCTCGCCAAGGAGAAATCGAGCGCGCGCCTCGACATCGAGGACGTCATCGGCCTGGTCAATCACGCCATCGAGAACACGCGCTCCATCGCGCGCGGCCTCTCGCCCGTCAGCCCGCAGAGCGGCGGCCTCGCGGCGGCGCTGCACGCGCTGGCGGCGCGCGCGAGCGAGCGCTACGGCTTGCGCGTCGAGTTTCGCAGCCACGTGAGCGTGCCGCTCGAGCTGGACGAGGCGTACGCGACGCACCTGTACCGGATCGCACAGGAGGCCCTCACGAACGTCGTCCGTCACAGCCTCGCCTCCCAGGTCGTGATCGGCCTCGAGATCGTGGGCGATGAGCTGCAGCTACGCATCGACGACAACGGCCGCGGCTTCACGCACCAGTCGCCCGGCGCGGCCGGGGGGCTCGGCTTGAAATTGATGCGCTACCGGGCGCAGATGCTCGGCGGCGACCTCGTGCTCGAAACCGCGGCGAACGGCGGCGCCTCCGTGCGCTGCTCGTGTCCGCTCGAACGATAGGCAACAACGAATCCGTGCAGGATCGCGCGATGAAAAACGGTACCGAGAAGCGCAAGGTGCTGATCGTCGACGACCACCCGATCGTGCGGCAGGGCCTGCGCCTCATGATCAACGAGGAGCCCGACCTGCGGGTGGTCGGGGAGGCGCAGAGCGAGCGCGAGGCGCGCGCCGCCATTCGCGAGCTCGAGCCGGATGTCGTGATCGTCGACATCTCGCTCGCCCAGGGGGATGGGCTCGAGCTGGTGCGCGACGTGCATGCCCAGCACGCCGGGCTGCCGATGCTGGTCCTGTCGATGCACGACGAGCTCATCTATGCCGAGCGGCTGCTGGCGGCAGGCGCGAGCGGCTACATCATGAAGCAGGCCGCCTCCGATCAGCTCCTGGTCGCCCTGCGTCGTGTGCTCGCCGGCGGCACGTATCTCAGCGAGGCGCTCGCCCAGAGCCTCGAGCGCTCCGGCCGGCCCGGTGCACATGCCGGCGGCGCGAGCGTCGACCCGGTGAAGCGCCTGAGCAACCGCGAGCTGCAGGTCCTGAGCCTCATCGGCCGCGGCCAGTCCTCGCGCGAGGCGGCCCAAGGGCTCGGCCTCTCCGTCAAGACCGTGGAGACTCACCGGCAAAGCTTGAAGCGCAAGCTCAATCTGGCGACCAACGCCCAGCTCCTGCAATACGCCATCAACTGGTACGCGAACCGCGACAAGACGGCCTCCTTGTGAGGCTCGTTAAACGGACCGCCGGGGCCGGGTCTCTAACCCGCGCATGATGACGGCGATGGCAAGTCCCCCCGGCGAGCAGATCGATTGGGTCACCGGCCTCATTCAGCGCGCACGCCAAGGCGATACGCACGCGTTCGAGCGGCTCTATCGCGAGTTCTCCGGGCGCGTGTACGGGTTATGTCTGCGCATGACGCGCGATCCGGCGGCGGCCGAGGACTGCGCGCAGGAGGCGTTCATCAACGCCTGGCGCGCGCTCGACCGGTTCGAGATCCGCAGCTCGTTCAGCACGTGGCTGCATCGGATCGCCGTGAACGTCGTGCTCGGCAAGCGGCGCCGGCCCTCGTTCGGGCTCGAGACCCCGCTCGAAGCCGAGCACCTCGAGCAGAGCGACTGGACGCTCGACGGGCCGGTCGAGGCGCGCGACCTGGAAGCGGCCATCGCCGGGTTGCCGGATGGGGCGCGCGATGTGCTCGTGTTGACGGGCATCTACGGCTACTCGCACGTCGAGGCGGCCCAGATGCTGGGTGTGGCCGAGGGCACATCCAAAGCGCAGCTGCACCGGGCGCGCAAGCTCCTGAAGGAGCGGCTGGAGGAGTTGAACTGAAATGAGCACCAACCACGGCGACAACGAGAAGCGCGTCCACTCGCTCGATCAGCTTGCGCAAGACATTCCGCCGCCGCACGACCTGTGGGCGGGAATCGCCGCCGCGATCGAGAAGGACGCGAAAGGCAAGGGCACGCGGCGTCGCGACGCGAGCACCAATCCCGTCACGCGCTTGCAATGGGTGGCGCTCGCCGCGGTCATCGCCGCGCTCGCCGTCGGCGTCTGGGTCGGACGCAACGTGATTCCCGTCGGCGGCACGCCTTCGCAGCTCGCCGAGATCGGCGGAGCCGAGGATGTGATCACCGCGGCGTACGTCAAGGACCCGCGCTATCTGCGCGATCGCGCCGAGCTCGTCCGCTCGCTCGACGAGAAGATGAAGACGCTGCCGCCGGAGACCCAGCGCAAGGTCACGGCGAGTCTCGAGACCATTCGCAAGTCCATCGCCGATATTCAGACCGCCCTGGGCAAGGACCCGGGCAATGCGCTGCTGCAGGAGCTGCTCGTAAGTTCGTACCAGGACGAGATGCGCGTGCTCACCGCCGTGCACGAAGCCAATGGCTCGGAGATTTGATATGAAGATGACGCTCTCTTTCATCCGCGTTCCGCAGCTCGCCGCCGCGGCAGCGCTACTGACCGTGGCGGTGACGAGCGCCGCGGCGGAGGGCACGTTCGATCGCACGGTCACGGCGGATCCACGCGGCAGCGTCGAAATCTCGAACGTCGCCGGCAAGCTCGTGATCACCGGGTGGGACAAGCCCGAGGTCGCCGTGCATGCGGAGCTGGGTCCGGGCGTCGAGCGAGTGGATTTGCTCTCGAGCGGCGGACGCACCATCGTCAAGGTGGTGCTGCCGAGCATGTCGTTCCGCGACGGCGACACCGACCTCGAAGTGCACGTCCCGAAGCAGAGCGAAGTGCAGGCGACCGCGGTCAGCGCGGACCTGGAAACCTCAAACCTGCTCGGCGAGCAGCGGCTGAGGACGGTGAGCGGCGCGCTGCGCGCCGCCTTCGCCGGCGGCGCGGATTTCGAGGCGAAAACGGTGAGCGGCGACATGCGGCTGCGGGGCGCCGCCGCCCAGCCGGGAACGCTCCGCCTCGGCACAGTCAGCGGCGACATCATCGTCAATGGCGGCGCCGGCGAGGTCGAAGCGACTTCGGTCAGTGGCGATGTGCGCCTCGAGATGCAAGCGGCCAGCAGCGTGCGCCTGCATTCCACCTCCGGCGATCTCACGTTCCGTGGCGCGCTCACGGAAGGGGGCTCCATCGAAGCGGAAACGATGAGCGGCGATGTGACGCTCCGCCCGCGCGCACCCGGCGGCTTCGACTACGAAGCGACGAGCTTCAGCGGCAATATCGGCAACTGCTTCGACCAGGAGGCCGTGGCGACGAGCCGGCACGGCCCGGGCAGCCGGCTCACCGGGTCCGCGGGCGAGGGCAAGGGGGGCCGGGTCCGCGTGAAGACGATGACTGGGGACATCGACGTCTGCGATCACTGAGGGCTCGCGCACGGTTCGTGTGCAGCAAGCAACACCACGCCCCACGCGAGCTCAAGGAGCTCGCGGGAACGTGGTGGGCCGTCAGGGTGACTCCTCGCTAAGTTCTTGTTCTTCTTGTTGAAAGCTCACGCTGCGGGCGTTGGCACGGGCATTGCACTCTACTCCTCGCGGACGTCGCCTCTACGTCCGCTAAGGGTGGACCCCCAAGAAGGGTCAACCAGGCACGCCGCCGGTCGCAACTCGTGACCCCCTCGCGAATATCTGCGGCCGGCGGCGTCTTTTTACGCTCGTGAGCGCCGCGGCGCAATCTGCGCCGAGTCGAGCGCCCATCAAGACGAGTGCGCGGCCACTTACCGTCACTTCAGACTCTTCCAACGTTGCCGCGTGTATCCTCGCGCGCCTCTGAAGAGGAAACCCAATCCGTGACACGTGTATTCGCCGCTCTGGCGCTCCTGCTCATTTCGTCCGCCGCGCTCGCGGCCACCGATCTCCCGGATGTCGACATCCCGTACACGAAGTACGTGCTGCCGAACGGCCTCACGCTCATCGTCCACGAGGATCACAAGGCCCCGATCGTTGCGGTGAACGTCTGGTATCACGTGGGCAGCAAGGACGAGCGCCCGGGCCGCACCGGTTTCGCGCACCTGTTCGAGCATCTGATGTTCAACGGCTCGGAGCATTTCAACGACGACTTCTTCAAGCCGCTCGAGCCCGCGGGCGCGACCAAGATGAACGGCAACACGTGGCTCGATCGCACCGTGTACTTCGAGAACGTGCCGACGAGCGCGCTGGACCTCGCGCTGTGGCTCGAGTCCGATCGCATGGGGCACCTGCTCGGCGCGATCGATCAGGCGAAGCTCGACGAGCAGCGCGGCGTCGTACAGAACGAGAAGCGGCAAGGCGAGAACCAGCCGTACGGCAAGGTCGACGAGCTCATCGCCGCGAGCACCTACCCAGCGGGCCATCCCTACTCGTGGGAGACCATTGGCTCGATGGAGGACCTGAACGCCGCCTCCCTCGACGACGTGAAGGACTGGTTCCGGCAGTACTACGGTGCGGCGAACGCCACGCTCGTCCTCGCGGGCGACATCACGCCCGATGAGGCGAAGAAGAAGGTCGAGCAGTACTTCGGCGACATTCCCCCGGGCCCGACCATCAAGCGCCAGCAGCAATGGATCGCGAAGATGAGCGGCGAGAAGCGCGCCACGATGCAGGATCGCGTGCCGCAGGCGCGCATCTACGAGACGTGGAACATCCCGGGATATGCGACCAAGGATTTCGTGCTGCTCGACCTGACCTCCGACATTCTCGGCAACGGCAAGAACAGCCGCTTGTACAAGCGCCTCGTGTACACCGATCAGATCGCGACCGCGGTCAATGTGGGTGTCGGGCCTTTCGAGCTCGGCTCGCAGCTACAGATCGTCGCCACGGTGAAGCCGGGCGGTGACATCCACGCGGTCGAAAAGGCCATCGACGAGGAGCTGGCGAGATTCCTCGCGCAAGGGCCGACGGCGAAGGAGATCGAGCGCGTCGTGACGGCCGGGTACGCGAACTTCGTGCGCGGCATCGAGCGCATCGACGGCTCATCGGGCAAGTCGTACATCCTGGCGCAGAGTCAGGTGTTTGGCGGCTCGCCGGATTTCTACAAGCAGCATCTGAAGTGGATTCGTGAAGCGACGCCGAAGGAAGTGCAGAGCGTCGCGCGGCAGTGGCTCTCGGACGGCGTCTTCGTGCTGGAAGTGCAGCCGACGCCGGAGTATCACGCGGCCGCGACTGGCGCGGACCGCAGCAAGCTGCCCGAGACCGGCACGCCTCCCGATCTGAAGCTGCCGCCGCT
The DNA here is from genome assembly GCA_035548535.1 of Steroidobacteraceae bacterium. GTDB lineage: Bacteria > Pseudomonadota > Gammaproteobacteria > Steroidobacterales > Steroidobacteraceae > JADGHX01. The sequence goes on along the minus strand of DASZSS010000086.1, from coordinate 5,712 downwards.
GCAGCGGGCAACGCTCTCGAACGGCCTGAAGGTCGTGCTCGCCGAGCGGCACAACGCGCCCGTGGTGAATCTCACGCTCATCCTCGATGCGGGCTATGCGTCGGACTCTCTCGCGTCGCCGGGCACTGCCCGGCTCGCGATCAGCATGCTCGACGAGGGCACGAAGAAGCGCAATTCGCTGCAGATCGCGGAGCGCGCGGAGCTGCTCGGCGCGCGGCTCGGCGCGGGCTCATCGCTCGACACCTCGTACCTCACTCTCAACGCCATCACGAGCAAGCTCGCGGATTCGCTCGAGCTCTTCAGCGACATCATCGTCAATCCAACCTTCCCCGAGGCGGATTTCGAGCGGCTCAAAGCGCAATCGCTCGCCGCGATTCAGCAGGAAAAGACGCAGCCTGCGGGCATCGCGATGCGGCTGTTGCCGCAGCTCATCTACGGCAAGAACCACGCGTACTCCAATCCGTTCTCGGGAAGCGGCACGACGGAGAGCGTGACGAAGCTGACACGCGAGGACATGGAAGCCTTCCATCGCCGCTGGATCCGGCCGGACAACGGGACGCTGCTCGTCGTGGGGGACACCACGCTCGCGATCCTCGTGCCGCTGCTCGAGCGCGACTTCGCGGCGTGGAAGGCGCCTGACGAGCCGCTGCCGAAGAAGAACATCGGCACGGTTCCGCAGCAGACGAAGCCGCGCGTGTTCCTCGTCAATCGCACGGGTGCCGAGCAGTCGGTGATCCTCGCGGGGTACGTCGGGCCGCCGCGCTCGGATCCGGATCACATCGCGCTCGAGACGCTCAACACCATCCTGGGCGGCAATTTCGTGTCGCGTCTCAACATGAACCTGCGCGAGAGCAAGCACTGGTCGTACGGCGTGGCGTCGCGGCTGCTGGATGCGGCAGGGCAGGGCCCGTTCCTCGTCCGCGCGCCGGTGCAGACGGATAAGACGGCGGAAGCCATGCAGGAGACGGCGCGCGAGCTGCGCGACGTGCTCGCGGGCCGTCCGCCGACCGATGCGGAGATCAAGTTCGCGCGCGACAGCCTCGTGCTGCAGCTACCCGGTAGCAACGAGACCGTCGATGAAGTGGCCGGGTCGTATGCGGACATCCTCACGTACGGGTTGCCCGACACGTACTGGAACGACTACGTCGGCGAGGTCAACGCGATGACGCCGGAAAAGGTGAACGCCGCCGCGCGCAAGCTGATTCAGCCGAACGCGGTGACGTGGGTGGTGGTCGGCGATCTCGCGAAGATCGAAGCCGACGTGCGCAAGCTGGGTTTCGGCGAGGTCACGGTGCTCGACGCGGACGGCAACGTCGTCCGCTGAGGGGCGACACGCCTACTTCCAAGCCTTTCCGGTCACGGGATGCGCGTAGTGAAAGGGCACTACGCGCGTCTCGGGCCACACCTTCGGCGCGATCGTGGAGGGCTCAGTCGTTCGGCTCGCGCCGCGCGCTCAACCAGTCCGGATCGGGAAGCTGCGAGAACGCCTCGCGCAAGGCCTCGCTCCACCGCGAGCGAATACCGAGGAAGTACGGGTTATCGACGTCGATGCTGATGTGCCGCGCCACCCCGAAACGGTCGCGCCGCACGACCACGAGGTCGAGCGGCAATCCCACGGACAGATTCGAGCGGATGGTCGAATCCATCGACACGAGCGCGCACTTCACCGCTTCGTTCAGGCTGCTCGTCCGGCGCAGCACGCGATCGATGATCGGCTTGCCGTATTTCGATTCACCGATCTGGAAGTATGTCGTGTCGCTCGTCGCCTCGATGAAGTTGCCGGCGTTGTAGATGCTGAAGAGGCGCGGCGGCTCGCCCTTGATCTGGCCGCCGAGCGTCAGGCTGGCGTTGAAATCCACGCCGAATTCCTTCAGGGCCGCCGCGTCGCGGCGATGCAGCTCGCGCAGCGCGTCGCCGACCATCCGCGCCGCTTCGAAGAGGTTCGGGACGGTCAGCAGGCTCGGCTTGCTGCCGCCGGCGTCGATGTCGTCGCGCAGAATGCTCACGACGGTCTGCGTGATCGCGAGATTCCCCGCGCTCTGCAGAACGAGCACGCGATCCCCCGGCTTCTGGAACACCGTGGTCTTGCGGAACGTGCTGATCTGATCGATGCCCGCGTTGGTACGCGAATCCGACAGGAACACCAGCCCGGTGTCCAGCAGCATGGCCACGCAATAGGTCATTGATCCGAAGCTTTCGCGACTGTGACGTCGACGTCCATCATCTCACGGCCGCCGCCACGGCGAACACCGCGCACCGGCGCCGCATCGAGGTAATCGCGACCGACTGCGAGCCGGCAGTGGCGCGCGCCGGTGGGCTCGCAATGGGTCACGTCGACGCCGAGCCACGCGTTCGCATCACCTAGCCATGCGTCGACCCACGCGTGACTCGCGGCCGCGCTGCCCTCCTCGACGACCGCTTCGTCGTAGAGATAGCCGCTCACGTAGCGCGCGGGGATCCCGCTCGCCCGGCACGCCGCAATGAAGACGTGCGCCTGATCCTGGCAAACGCCTTTGCCGCGCGCGAGCGCGGCGGCCGCCGTGTCCTCGACCGTGGTCGAGCCCTTCTGATAGCGCACGCATTCCTGCACGCCCGCAGCGAGCGCAAGCAAGCAATCACGCAACCGGCCGCTGCCTTTCATGTACTGCTGCGCGAGCGAGGTAATCGCCGCGTCCGCAGCCGTCAGTGGCGTGCTCGCGAGATAGGCAAGCGGCGAGAGCGGCCCTTCGTGCGGCATCAAGCCGCCGTCGTGCGAGATCTCGATGGCGCCCGCGACGACAATCTCGATTGCCTTGTGCGGCTCTTCGAGTGTGAGCAGATGAGTGACGTTGCCGTGCGCGTCGAGTTGCTCGATGCGCCGACCGGGCGCGTGGATCGCCCAGCTCAGCACGTGCTGCTGCCCTTCGCGTCGAGGCGTGAGACGCAGCGCCTGCGCGCTGTATTTCACAGGCTCGTCGTAACGATACGCGGTTCGATGCAGGATCCGCAGTTGCATGGCCGTGCTCACGCTCCCAAGGGGACCAGGAAGTCGTCCGCGATGCGCGAGCCGAGATCGCGCAGACGCGCCTGAAACGTGTCGAGGAAGGTGGTGACGCCGGCCGCGCACAGATCGTCGAAGCGGCCGAAGAGAAATTGCGCGTGCAGCTCACCTGCCCGCCGCAGCGTCTCCGCCGACTGATCGTTTGCGACCGCGGTCAGATTCGAGTACAGCTCCGACAGACACCGATGCACCGATTGCGGCAAGTCGTCGCGCATGAGCAGCAACTCCGTGACGCGTCTCGGTGTGACCGCGTCGCGCGTGACGCGTCGGTATGTCTCGAACGCACTCATCGCACGCAACAGCACCGCCCATTCGGAGGCTTCCGTCGCGAGGCGCTCGCCGCGGCCGCCCGGATCGCGCCAGCGCGCTTCGAGGAGCCGCGTCGTGCTGTCCGCACGTTCGAGAAACGTGCCAATCCGCACGAAGCACAGCGCTTCGTCGCGAACCATCGTTCCCGACTGCACGCCGCGCGTGAGGTGCGCGCGGTACTTCACCCATTCGAGGAACTCACCTCGCGCGGCCTCGGGCATCGCGGCGTTGAACGAACGCGACTCGAGATACGTCGAGTTCAGCGTCTCCCACATGTCCGACGGGATCGTGCCGCGCACGGCGCGGGCGTTCTCCCGCGCGGCACGCAGGCACGAGAGGATGCTGCCGGCGTGCTCGCGATCGAAGGCGATGAAATCGAACGCTGCGCGCGGCGTGATCGCGTCGTGCTTGGCGAGGAATTCCTGCTCCATGCCGAGCGACACGAGCGTTGCCGACCACCCTTGCAGGACCGCCTCTTGCGGGCGAGGCAGCAGCGACAGACGGTGATGCGCGTCCAGCATGCGCGCGAGACTCTCCGCGCGCTCGAGGTAGCGCGACATCCAGTAGAGGTGGTCGGCCGTGCGGCTCAGCACATCAGCTCCCCAGCACCCACGTGTCCTTGGTGCCGCCGCCCTGCGAGGAATTCACGACGAGCGAGCCCTCGCGCAACGCGACGCGGGTCAGCCCGCCCGGAACGACCGTGACTTCTTTTCCGGACAGCACGAACGGACGCAGGTCGATGTGGCGCGGCGCCAGGCCATTCGCGCCGAACGTGGGCGAGGTGGAGAGCGCAAGCGTCGGCTGCGCGATGTAGCGCTCCGGATGGGCGAGGATGCGCTTCCGGAACTCCTCGATCTGCGCGCGTGTCGCGGCCGGGCCGATCAACATGCCGTAGCCGCCGGCGCCGTGCACTTCCTTGACGACCAGCTCCGGCAACCGATCCAGCACGTATCGCAGATCGTCGGGCCGCCGCAGTATCCATGTGGTTACGTTCGCGAGCAGCGGCTCCTCGCCGAGATAGAACCGCACCATCTCGGGCACGTACGGGTAGATCGATTTGTCGTCGGCGATGCCCGTGCCGATGGCGTTGGCGATCGTGACCCGCCCCGCACGGTACACGGTGAGGAGGCCGGGTACGCCGAGCACGGACTCGGGCCGGAAGGCCAGCGGGTCGAGAAAGTCGTCGTCGATTCGCCGGTAAATGACGTCGACGCGCTCGGGCCCGCGGGTGGTTCGCATGTACAGCACATCGTCGCGAACGAACAGATCCTGTCCCTCGACGAGCTCGATGCCCATCTGCTGCGCGAGGAATGCGTGCTCGAAGTACGCGCTGTTGTAGGCGCCGGGGGTGAGGAGCACGACGCGCGGATCGGTGACACCGGCCGGCGCGACGCTCTTCAGGTTCTCGAGCAGCACGTCCGGGTAGTGCTCGACCGGCTCCACGGGATGGCGTGCGAAGAGCTCGGGGAACAGGCGCGCCATCATCTTGCGGTTTTCGAGCATGTACGACACGCCGGACGGCACGCGCAGGTTGTCTTCGAGCACGCAGAACCGGCCGCTGTCGTCGCGGACCACGTCGATCCCCGCGATGTGCGTGTAGATGCCGCCCGGCACGTCGATGTTCTGCATCTCCGGGCGATACTGGGCGTTGGTCAGGACCTGATCGGCCGGGATCCTGCCGGCCTGCAGGATCTCCTGCTTGTGATAGACGTCCCGGATGAACGCATTCAACGCGCGCACGCGCTGGCGCAGCCCCGCCTCGAGCGTGCGCCACTCGTCGAGCGGCAGGATGCGCGGCACGATGTCGAAGGGGATGAGGCGCTCGGTTCCGGCGTTCTCTCCATACACCGCGAACGTGATGCCCACGCGATGAAACAGCGCGTCGGCTTCCGCACGCTTCTGCGCGAGGCGCTCGCGCGGCTGCTCCTGGAGCCAGGCCCAGTAGCGCCGGCAATGAGCGCGCGGTGCGCCGGCCGTTTCCAGCATCTCGTCGTAAGGCTGTGCGCTTTCGCGGCTCGGCATGACGCCCCGGTGGAAATGGATGCGCAGAGGTGCCGGGTCAGGGGATTTCGGAGCAGCGAATCCCGGCGGTCCCGGGTCGGGCCGAAACGGCCGGACCCGGCACCTCTGCACACCCTTGCCTCTTGCGCCTCACGAATGCAGGCACCGTGCCAGGCGCGCGAGGTAGTGGCGTCAACCAGTTACGCGGCGCGCGCGCGGGGGCTGCCTCGTCGAGGTGCAGCCATCGCCCGCGAACGGTGCGCGCACGCGCATTGCTAGAATCCGCGCCCGGCAGCAAGGGCGCCCAAGAAGAACGCGGATGAGTCAGTGCGCATAGGACGGTGGATTCTCGGCATCGTGGC
>DASZSS010000085.1:0-16780 GCA_035548535.1 Steroidobacteraceae bacterium | reverse complement strand
CTCTTGCCGCGCGCGTCGAGGAGCCGAAGAGCGGGCGCGTGCTCGAAGTGCGCACCACTGAGCCGGGTGTGCAGCTCTACACCGCGAACTTCCTGGACACCGTCGGCAAATCCGGGCACGCGTACAAGAAGCACGATGCGTTCTGCCTCGAGACGGAGCACTTCCCGGACTCGCCAAACCATCCGACGTTCCCGACGACGACGCTGCGCCCCGGGCAGACTTTCCACTCCACTACGGTGTACGCATTCAGCACGAAGTAACGCGGACGCGCGCCATCGCGTAAGCGTCGGCGAAGACGACATGCTGCAAATTCAGGGTTGCCGTCTCACGCGCTCGAGCTGTTTTTTGGTCTCGGCGCGCGCCGCCTCGGCGCGATTGCGATCCGTGACATCGCGATTCACTTCGAGCACGAGCCACGGCCGGTGCTCCTGTGACATCAGCGACAGGCGTGCTTCGACTTCGACGATCTGGCCGTCGCGGCGCGTGTGGCGCAGATCGCCCACCCACACGCCGTAGCGCGCGAGCTGACTTTCGAGCTCGCCGACCGTGCCGGTGAGGCGCGTCTTGAGGAGCTCGTGCGTCACGCGGCCGTACGCCTCCTCGCGCGACCAGCCGTAGAGCTGTTCGGCGGCTCGATTCCAGTACACGATGCCGGCGCCGTCGAGCTCCCAGATGATGATGGCGTCGTGCGTGAACTCGAGAATCTGCGCCGGCAGCGACACCAACGCCGAGCTCGTGAGTGAAGGCTGCGGCATCGTGAGAGGCACGTCGCCGACGAGCGGCGTGCCGCGCGACTCGAGGTCCGCGAGCGTGTGGCGCTGCAGGCTGCGGAAGCGGCGGAGCACGCGATCCTTCTGCATCGAGAACTTCACCTGCAACAGCGCGAGCGCGCCGGCTGGCAGGAGCAACCACCAGATCTGCTCGTCGAGGGCCATCGCGAGCACCACCGCCGCGAGGATGGTGAGCGCGAGCGAGACCCCTGGGCCGGTGTATTCGATCTTCTCTTCTTCCGCCCGCTGCAGCACGAGCACGTCGAGGATCGGCTGATTGGGCGCATCGCGCGCGAGCACGCGCACGACGTCGCCGACGCAGAGCGGCTTGCTCGAGCGCGAGGTCATGAGTCCGTACCACTGGTTGCCGACCAGGAACTGCACGATGCCCGGCCGACTGACCACTTCGGCGACGACCCCTTCGATGATCTGCAGCTCATCCGTAGGCAGAGGTGGCATCTTCGGTCCTCCGCGCGACGAGCGGCGACGGTTGCGCGTCAACCAGCGCGTCGTACACGTGACTCAACTTCTCGGCGCTGCGATCCCAGGTGAGGAGCTCGGCACGGCGCCGCGCGGCACGACCCATTGCGGCGAGCTTCGCACGATCCGCGCTCAGCTCGCGCAGCGCGCCGAGCAGACCCTCGATATCGCCGCGCGCGACCAGCGCGCCTGAAATCCCCGGCTCGAGCAGCTCCGGTACGCCGCCGCAATCGCTCGCCAGCACCGGAACGCCACAGGCCATGGCTTCCGCCACCGGCATACCGTACGACTCGTTCCAGATGGACGGCAACACGAGCAGATGCGATCGCCGATAGAGCTCGAGCAACTCCGCGAACGGGACGGTGCCGTGAACCGTCACGCGCGCGGCGGCATGCGGCGGCAACTGCGCCATGAGTGTATCGACATAGCTACGGCGCTGACCTCGCAGTACGGCACGCAGGGCGTCGAGGCGCGAAGGTCCGTAGAACTCGCCAAGCGCTGCGAGCTGTGGGTCGTCTCGCAGCAGCAGCCCGAGCACATCGAACGGCAGCATTCCCGGCTTGCCGACGATATCCAGCGTCACGTCGCTCCGTTCGCTCGCGAGCCGCGCGAATGCCTGCAGCAACACGTGCACGCCTTTGTCCGGCGAGATGCGGCCCACGAAGAGCAGGCGAACGGGGCCCGTCGTTGCAGGCGCGCTCTCGTCGGGGCGAAAGCGATCGATATCGACACCGTTGCCGATCGTGTGAATGCGACCCGCCAGCGCGGGAAATCGTGAGAGCGCACGGCGCGTCACCCAGTCCGACACGGTGACCACACGATCGATCGACTGCAGGCGCTCGCGCAGCGGGTGCTCGTCGAGCAACGCGAGCTCGTCCTGATGCATGTGCAAGACGATCTTTGCGTCCGGCGCGCCCGTGCGCAACAGCGGCGCGAACTGCAGCACCTGCGGCAAGTGCACGATGTCCGCAGGACGTGTGCGGAGGTCGCGCGCCACGACGCTGAAGTATTCGCGGTAGTACAGCTTCGAATCGAAGTACGGCGTGCGTGTGCGCAACTGCCCCGCGATGAGTTGCACGGCCTTGTGCACCTTCGTCGCGACATACGGAATGCGGCGGATCTCGATCGCGCCCCATCGCTCCCGGCGCCGCTGGCCTCTGCGCAGCGGAGCGTAGACCACGACGTCGAAGCGCTTCGCGAGCCGCTTCGCAAGCTCCCAGTTCACGATCGCAACCGAGCCCCACTGCTCATCGCTCGCGACGATGCCGTCCTGCGGCTGATTGATGATGGCGACGCGCGGACCCCGCGTGCGCCGACGCGCCGCCCTCGCATTCAACCGCGCGACACCCGTCGGGCCGGATTTCTGGCGCAGGCTGGCGATGAGCTCGCGCGGGATCGCGCCGAAGAGCGCAAGGAGCCCGAGGTAGAGCGCGCCGCCCATTGCGAGCGCAAGCAGCCAATGCAGTCCCGTGTGTTCGAGCCCGAAGATCCCGGCCGCCGCGAGCGCGCCGGCGATGATCGTTTTCGGCGCGCTCTTGAGCCTCGGCAAACGATGGCCCGTCCGGCGCACACCCCAGAGCATGCCGATCAGGATCGCGCCTTCCGCGATTGTCGTGCCGATGGCGGCGCCGATGAACGAGAACTGCGGGATCAGGATGAAGTAGGCCACGAGCGCCACGGCACACGCGGCCGCATCGGCGATCAGCACCAGGCGCGACCGATCCAGCGCGATGAGAGCGAAGCGCACGACGAACGAAAGGGCCGTGAGCGTCGCGGCGAAAGACAGGATCACGAGCGCCGGCGCGGCCGCGGCGAACTGCGGCCCCGAGATCAACGTCAGGATCTGCGGCGCGCAGATCGAGAGCGCGAGCATGACGCCGACGCCGTACATCAGCATCGCATCGAGCGAGCTGCCGAGAATCCTCGAGAACTGACCGGCCGTGGGACTGCCCGGCGTCCCCGCCGCGGTGAGCGAGGGCATCATCAGCCCCGAGAACATGTACGGCAGCGTCGTCGCCAGCTCGAACATCTTCGTCGGCACGCCGTACAGGCCCACGTGTGCCGCGGGCTTCATGAGGGACAGCAGCAGCGTGTCTCCGCGCAGCATCGCCATCGTGAGAATCTGCGAGCCCGCAATCGGCATCGCCGCGGTCATGTAGTTGCGCCAGAGCGGCAGATCGAAGCGCAATCGGAACGGAATCAGCCGGCGCGCGAGCGTCCAGGAAATGCTCAGCGCGACGGCGGCGCCGAACAGCGTGCCGAGCAGCATGACCATGAAGCCGGCATCGAGCTGAGCGAGCAGCCACACCGCGAGCAACGTCGAGCAGGCGCCGGCGGCTTCGGCGAGCGCATTGCCACCCTGCTTCATCACGCGCTGAAACACGCCGGTGAGAAATTCGTTGGCCTGGAAGCCCACGTAGATGAGCGAGCCGAGGAAGATGCCCCGCTTCACTTCGGCGTCGTACGGCAGCAGCAGCGCGATCAGACTCGTCACGAGCAGGACCAGCGCGGTGCTCACGAGTCGCAGCAGAAAGGCCGTGCCGATCACGCGCGAGACGTCGGCGCCCGGCCGCGACATCTCGCGCAGGCCGACGAAATAGATGCCGAGATCGGCGAGCACCGCGGCGAACGCCGAATACGTCAGCACCGTACGGTAATAGCCGAAGTCGTGCGGACCCAGGTGACGGGTCAGCACCATGATCGTCAGCAGGCCGGCGACCGCCGCGGCGGCCTTGCCGCCCGCGACGGCAACCATGTTGGATAGGAGCGCCCGGCTTTGCGCCATGAAAGCTACGCGCGGCGCATCGCCGCCTTTAGTGTGGGGTGATCCCCATCCGCGGGACTCTGCAAGCGCTGTGCCGGCAAAGCTCCGGGCGCGGCCGGTGCCGTGCCGTGAGCGATTGGCTGCGGCTTTTCAAAGGCTTGCGTCGAAGTCGCGGGCTTTGGAGCGCGCGGCGCGAGCTATGGCGACGTGAAAATCTGGGCGTAACGCGCGTCGTCCGTGAACTAATGCTCCAGCAGCCCCTGCAGCTTCACCACCGCCGCCTTCCACGCCTTGCGCTCCGTCTCGACATCGCCCTTTTTCGCGAGCTTGCGAATCTGCAGAGCGATCTGCGCTTTGCCGTTGCTCTTCGCGTAGAAGCCGATCTCCAGGCGCGAGCTCTTGTTCCAGGAGCCCCGGAGATACTTGTCTCTAGTGTGCGACGAGGGCTCGAACGCGCCTTTGGGGAACCACTTCCGGCGCTGTGCGGCGTTGGCCGTTGCGGCGTAGAGATGCGGCACGCTCGTCGCGAGTGTCTTCGTGACGGCGACGGAGTAGCCATCCGCCGTTTCGTGACGCTCGCGACGCCCGCGTGCGCGCTCGTACTCGACCGTCACCATCTGCGACCACCAGCCCGGCAGGCCGTGCTTGCTCGAGAGGAAATGAACGATCCTCTTGTGATCCAGCTCGCCGGCGCCCGCTGCATCGAGCGCCGCGAACCACTCCGCCCAGTCCTTGCCCGTCTTGGCCTTCACGGCCGCGCCGGTCATGGACGGCACGTAATGTTTTTGTGTCGCCATCGAAGCGTTCCCCGCGTATCGCGCGCGAATTATCGCATGGTGTCGAGCGATCCTGCGCCGCGCGAGCGCCGCCGCGGGCAATGGCTGGTTATGATCCGCGCATGACCCTGCTTGCCGCGATCGTCGAGACGTCCCGGAAGGTCGGTGCGACACCGGCGCGCCTTGCGAAGGTACGCGAGCTGGCCGCCTGCGTGCGCAGCTTGGCGGCGGATGAAATCGAGATCGGCGTGCAGTATCTCGCGGGCGAGACCCGCCAGGGCCGCTTCGGCCTCGGGTACGCGACGCTCACGTCCGCAAGCGCCGGGCACGCCGCGGACGAGCCCACGCTGACGCTCGCGGACGTCGACGCGCAGCTCTCGACGATCGCCTCGATTCGCGGCGCCGGTGCGAGCGCTCGCCGCGCGTCTGCGCTTCGCGAGCTGTTCGCACGCGCCACGGCGGCCGAGCGCGAGTTCCTCATCCGCCTGCTCGTCGGGGAGCTGCGGCAGGGTACGCTCATCGGCGCGATGATCGATGCAATCGCCGCGGCTGCGGACTTGCCGCCCGCCGACGTGCGGCGCGCGGCGATGTACTCGCAAACGATTGGCGCGGCCGCGCGCGTTGCGCTGCTCGAGGGCACAGCGGGGCTCGCGAAATTCCAGCTCGAAATCCTCACCCCCGTCGCGCCGATGCTTGCTCAGACCGCCGCGGATACGGCGGAAGCGCTGCGCACCCTCACCGGCGAGGTCGTCTTCGAGTGGAAGATGGATGGCGCGCGCATCCAAGTCCACAAGCTAGGCGACACGGTGCGCATCTACACGCGCAGCCTGAACGATGTGACTGCCGCCGTCCCGGAGATCGAGGCCGCAATGCACGCGCTGCCCGCGCGCGAAGTGGTGCTCGATGGCGAGGCGATCGCATTCACCGCGGCCGGCCGGCCGCAGCCGTTCCAGATCACGATGCGCCGCTTCGGCCGCAAGCTGAATGTCGAGAAGCTGCGCGCCGAGCTGCCCATGCATGCGTATTTCTTCGATTGCCTGCGCCTCGAAGAGCACAGCCTCGTCGATCGCCCTCTGCGCGAGCGGTACGAGGCCTTGGTCCGCGCGGTGCCGCCCGAGCTGCGCATTCCACGGCTCGTCACGTCCTCGCAGGAAGAGGCGGCCGCGTTCTACGACGCCGCGCTCGCCGCCGGCCACGAAGGCCTCATGGCGAAGTCGCTCGACTCGCCGTACGAGGCCGGCAACCGCGGCGCGAGCTGGCTCAAGATCAAGCGCGCGCACACGCTCGATCTCGTGGTGCTGGCCGCCGAGTGGGGCCACGGCCGCCGCGCCGGCAAGCTCTCGAACCTGCATCTCGGCGCGCTCGACCCGGCGACGGGCGAATACGTCATGCTCGGCAAGACGTTCAAAGGCCTCACCGACGCGATGCTCGAGTGGCAAACGAAGGAATTCCTCGCCCGCGCAACGCATCGCGACGACTGGACGGTGTACGTGCGGCCCGAGCTCGTGGTCGAGATCGCGTTCAGCGATCTGCAGGCAAGTCCGCGCTATGCCGGCGGCCTCGCGCTGCGTCTCGCGCGCGTGAAGCGCTACCGCGACGACAAGCGCGCCGAAGAGGCGGACACGATGGAGACGATCCGCAAGATCTACGCCGCCCAGTAAGCAGCGCCACCAAGCGTCTACTACTCACTTACACAACCATTCCCACGTCCCAGCGCCAACTGACGTAGTGCTGTGTCCCTAGCCCGTTGCCGGACCCTCGATGCGACGAGCCGACTCGCCGCGGCGGTTCTCGATGTACCTCGCCACCGATCTTTGAAGCTACTCCCGACTCAGACGCGCAGGCGATGCAAATCCGGACATCCGCGCAGCGCACGGCCGCCGCGCGGCGACGCTCGCCTCGATCAGCGGAGTGTTTCGGCCAGCAGGAGGCGGGCCTTCTGCCAATCGCGACGCACGGTACGGTCCGTGACGCCGAGCGCGTTCGCGATCTCCGCCTCGGTCATGCCCGCGAAGTAGCGCATCTCGACCACCCGCACCAGGCGATCGTCCAGCTTTTGCAGGGCTTCGAGCGCATCGTTGATGCGCACGACCTCGTCGTCCCGCGCCACCAGCTCCTCGCCGAATTGCGTCGTGAGCGAGACGTGCACGGCGTCCCCGCCGCGCCGCTGCGCCTGTCGCTGCCGCGCGAAGTCGACGATGACGGAGCGCATCACCTGTGCGGCGTACGAGAAGAAGTAGCCGCGCTCGACGCCGGAAAGCTGCCCCGCCTGCAGGAAACGTAGATAGGTTTCATGCACGAGCACGGTCGTGTTCAGCAAAGTGTTGCGACCTCCGTCGCGGAGCTGCGCGCGGGCGCGCGAGCGCAGCTCGTCGTACGCCACCGCGAAGAGTCTGGCGCGTGCATCCTCGTTGCCGTCGCGCGCTTGCTGCAGAAGGACTTTCAGTTCATCCATTTGCGGACTTCCGAGAGACCCCCTAAGTACCGGCCGCTCGCGCGGCAGGTTCAACAGGCGCCGCGATTCTCCAAGAATCGGCAGTGTTCCGAGAGCGGCGAACTTCGCTGCCAAATGTGACGGAATTCGTACCGGGCTCAGGCGCCGCGGCGAGCGCCCATGGCGTTCCAGACCTCGCGCGGGATGTCGAAGTCCCGGCGCAGCGCGTCCGCATCCTTCGCCCCCAACCCCATCACTTCCCGCTGCACGAGCAGCGCGAGACAGGCGTCCGAGGCGTCCGCCACGAGTTGCGCGCGAGATTTGGCGCCGCGCGCACCGGCATCGAAACTGCGCAGGGCCGCGAGCGCACGCTGCAGCCGCTGGCTGCCCCGAGCCAGCGACTCCGCGCGCTCGCGGGCGATTTCCGCCTGCACCGAGGCGACCTTTTTCTCTTTTGCGCTCAATGGCAACGCTGTCGAGATGAAATTCGCGGCCGATTCTAGCGGCTCGCGCCTTCCTTGCCGCATACTGCCGCCCTCGTGATGACGATTCGCCTGCACACCGCGCGCCGCTCGGTCCTCGCCCAGATCGTTCTGGCGCTGGCGCTGCTGATCGCGCAGACCGCGGCACAGGCGCATGCGTACTCGCACCTCTCTGCCGGCACCGCGCGCTCGGATTTCAACGGAGCGGTCGGACAGCTCTGCGGCGAATGCCTCGCCGGCACGCCGCTCCTCAGCGCAACCGGCACCCCTGCTGCCCCGTGCATCGCAATCGTTGCGGATGCCGTCGCGGTGGTCGTCACGACCCTCGCGCCTTTCTTCGAGCCCTCTCACCACTACGCCTTTCGTTCGCGCGCGCCGCCCGAGCTCCTCTGAACGACAGCCCGCGCGCGTCCTGCGGGACGCGCGCTTCCGTTCGTTCGCGAGGAGCACAACCCATGCTGACGATGAGGCCGTGGGCGGCCGTATCGATGATGCTGTTCTTGGGCACGATGCCCATTGCCGCGATGGCGGCGAACGATGAGGTGGCGGAGCTGCGCGCGGAGCTCGAGGCGCTGAAGAGCGATTACGCGAGCAAGGTCGCGTCGCTCGAAGCGCGGATCGCGCAGCTCGAATCGAGTAGTGCACACGTGTCGGAGCCGGCTTCGGCCACACCGCAAGCCGTCGCCGGTGCGGCAGGCGGGTTCGATCAATCGCCGCCGCCCGCCACGCCCGACTTCCCGCCGAGCGCCGCCGCGGGTGCCGGCAACGGCCAGACCGCGTTCAACCCGGCGATTTCGGTGATCCTCGCCGGCAATTACGCGCATCTCTCGGCCGATCCCGAGACGTACCGCATCGCCGGCTTCATCCCGAGCGGCGACGAGATCGGACCGGGCGCACGCAGCTTCAGTCTCGGCGAATCGGAGCTGACGATGGCGGCGAACGTCGACCCCTACTTCTTCGCCAACGTCACGGCCGCGATCTCGAGCGACAACGAGATCGGCATCGAGGAAGCCTACTTCCGTACGCTCGCGCTGCGCGAAGGCTTCACCGTGAAGGGCGGCCGCTTCTTCTCCGGCTTGGGCTATCTAAACGAGATCCACGCGCACGCGTGGGACTTCGTCGATCAGCCGCTCGTCTATCAGGCGTTCTTCGGCAACCAGCTCGCGCAGGATGGTCTGCAGGCGAAATGGCTCGCGCCGACGGACACGTTCCTCGAGCTGGGCGTCGAAGCGGGCAACGGTGGCGCCTTCCCCGGCACGCATCGCAATCGCAACGGCTTGAACGCAACCACGCTCTTCGCACACGTCGGTGGCGACATCGGCGATTCGACGAGCTGGCGCACCGGGGTCTCGTGGCTCGACGACAAGGCCGACACGCGCGCCTACGACGACACGGACGCGTTCGGTGCGCCGGTGGTGAACGCTTTCTCGGGAACCTCCCGCACGTGGGGCCTCGACGCCATCATGAAGTGGGCTCCGCATGGCGACGCCGTGAATCGCCAGCTGAAGCTGCAGGGCGAGTACTTCCATCGGGTCGAGGACGGCCAGCTCGCGTTCGATACAACCGGCGCCGATGTCATCGGTGACTACCGCAGTGCTCAGTCGGGCTGGTACGTGCAGAGCGCCTATCTGTTCCGACCACGCTGGCGCGTCGGGCTGCGCTACGACTCGATGGACTCCGGCAATCCGCGCATCGGCTCCGTCAGTGCAGGTCTACTCACGCGCGACGCCTTTCCCGCGCTGCTGCCGCATTCGCCGGATCGCGTGACGATGATGGTCGATTGGAGCCCCAGCGAGTTCTCGCGCCTGCGCGCGCAGTACGCATGGGACGGCGCGCGCCTCGACCAGCGCGATCGTCAATTCCTCATTCAGTACCTCTATGGCATCGGCGCGCACGGCGCTCACAAGTTCTAGGAGATCGCGCACATGATTCGTCTACTCGTATCGCTCGCGTTCGCCCTCGCGACGCTGCCCGCGCATGCCGCACTCAGAGTGCTCGCCACGACGCCCGAGTGGGGCGCGCTCACGACCGAGCTCGGCGGCGACAAGGTGAACGTCTACGTCGCGACCACCGCATTCCAGGACCCGCACCGGATCGACGCAAAACCCAGCCTCATCGCGCGCGCGCGCTCGGCCGATCTGGTAGTCGCGGCAGGCGCGCAGCTCGAGATCGGGTGGTTGCCCGTGCTCCTGCAGGAATCGGGCAACGGCAAGATCCAGCCTGGCAGCCCCGGCTACTTCGAAGCGAACCAGCAGTTGCGCCTGCTGGAGATCCCATCGAGCGTCGATCGCTCGATGGGCGATATTCACCCGCTCGGCAATCCGCACGCGCATCTCGATCCGCACAACATCGCGACGGTCGCCACGGCGCTCACCGCCCGACTCGCGCAGCTCGATGGCGCGAACGCGGCGTTCTACCAGGCGCGCGGCGCGGCGTTTCAGGCGAAATGGAGTGAGGCGATCGCGCGCTGGGAAGCGCAGGCCGCGCCGCTCAAGGGCGTCGGCATCGTGATGATCCATCGCGATCAGGTGTATCTGAATCACTGGCTCGGGCTGAAGGAGCTCGCGACGATCGAGCCGAAACCCGGCGTGCCGCCGAGCGCCGGCTATCTCGCCGAGCTCGTCACGAAGCTCGCCGCGACGCCGCCGAAGATGGTCCTGCGCAACGCGTACAACGACCCGAAGGCGGCCGACTGGCTGTCGCAGCGGGTGCACGCGCCCGTCGTGCTCCTGCCCTACACGGTGGGCGGCACGCCCGCGGCGAAGGATCTCTACGGTCTCTTCGACGACACGATCGCCCGCCTGCTCGGAGCCCTGAAATGAGCGCCTTCACGACCCAACTCAGCATCCTCTGGCCCGCGCTCGTCGCGGGCCTCCTCGTCGTGCTCTCGCACGTCCCGCTAGGCCAGCAGGTGCTCGCGCGCGGCATCGTCTTCATCGATCTCGCGATCGCGCAGGTCGCGGGGCTCGGCGTCATCGCCGCGCACTCCGTTGGCTTCGGCGCGGAAGGCTGGATCACGCAGGTTGCGGCCGTCGGCGCCGCGCTGCTCGGCGCTCTGCTCCTGACGTGGACCGAGCGCAAGCGCCCCGAAGCGCAGGAAGCCCTGATCGGCGTGCTGTTCGTGCTGGCTTCGACGGCACAGATCCTGCTGCTCGCGAACGATCCTCACGGCGGCGAAGACCTGAAGGACCTGCTCGCCGGGCAGATTCTGTGGGTGTCCCCGTCGCAGCTCGTGCGCGCCGGGGTGCTCACCGCGATCTTTCTCGGCGTGTGGCTCAAGTGGCGCGAGCGGTTCGGGCGCATCGGCTTCTACGTGCTGTTCGCCTTCATGGTGACGATGTCGGTGCAGCTCGTCGGCGTGTATCTCGTGTTCACGAGCTTGATCGTTCCGGCCCTGGCGACCTATCGCTACCGCCCGCAGCAGCAGCTCGCCATCGGCTACGGCTTCGCGCTCGCGAGCTACGCCACCGGGCTCGTGCTATCGGCCGTGTTCGACTTGCCCTCGAGTGCCGTGATCGTCTGGGCGATGGCGATCCTCGGGACGATCGTGCATCTCGGCGCTACTGCACCGTCACGGGCGTCGGCACATAGAGCGCCGGCAGCGTCTTCTCGAAGTTTCGAATCTTCGGCAGATCGTTGAACACGATGTAGGGATCGGAGGGGTTCCGCAGCAGGAAATCCTGGTGGTACCCCTCCGCCGGATAGAACCGGCCCCAGAAGCAGCCGCCCGCGAGCACGGCCGTCTGCAACGGGCCCGCGGACTTCTCATTGTCGAGCGCCGGTGCGGGGATGGGCACGGCGGGCTCCGCCGCGCACGCCGCGATCTGCACGACGATTCCCAACGTGAGCGCCACGAGCCACTTCATATATATACCCATTGTTACAATATATCTTGCGACTGACGCCAGGTCCGCCGGCCCGCACGGACGGTCAGCGATTTTTAACACAGCCGTCTTCTCGCTGACACACGGCTGCAATCTTCGATTTCTCTAATGCGCGACGTCGCGCGAGCGACCGCCCGGCCGCCATGGATCGGCCTCGTGCCGGGCAGGTCGCGCGTGTCGCGACGTGATCACCGCAAACACCAATAGCCGGAGCTCCTGATGTTCAAATCCTCCCACGTCGTTCCCTGCGTCCTCACTCTGCTCGGCGGCATCGCCGCCGCACCTGCGATCGCGGCGGACGAGTCGACGAAGATCAGCGGCAAGATGTTCGTCGATCTGACGCACATCGACCTGGAGAACGACGGCGTCGACCAGCCGATCAACGGGACGGGCCTCGACGTCAAGCGCTTCTACCTCGGCGTCACGCACAACTTCGACGACATCTGGTCCGCGAACGTCACGACCGACTTCAACTACGTCGGCAACGACGGCGAGACGCAGGTGTTCATCAAGAAGGCCTACGTGCAGGCGAAGCTGTCGGACGCCTTCATCGCGCGCGCCGGATCGGCGGATCTGCCGTGGGTGCCCTTCGTCGAAGACTTGTACGGCTATCGCTACGTCGAGAACGTGATCATCGACCGTCTCAAGTTCGGGACGTCGGCGGACTGGGGCGTGCACGCCCTCGGCAAGGCGTCGGACGGGATGTTCAACTACGCGCTCTCGGTGGTGAACGGGGCGGGCTACAAGAATCCCACCCGCACGAACAGCATGGACGTCGAGGCGCGCATCGGCTTCGTGCCGCTCCCCGGTCTGACGCTCGCGCTCGGCGGCTACGACGGCAAGCTCGGCAAGGACGTCGAGAACGCCACCGTCCCGACGCAGCACAGCGCGCAGCGCTATGACGCGGTCGTCGCGTACGTGCACGAGGGGCTGCGCCTCGGCGGCGAATACTTCCACATCAAGAACTGGAACAACGTCACGACCGTCGCGGAAGACAAAGGCGATGGCGGCTCGATCTGGGCTTCCTACGACTTCAATCCGCAGTGGAGCGTCTTCGGCCGCGCGGACACCGCGAAGCCCAGCAAGACGCTGAGCCCCGACCTGAAGGACCGCTACTTCAACCTCGGGCTGGCGGCCCACCCGCGCAAAAACGTCGACGTCGCCTTCGTCTACAAGTACGAGAAGGTCGACGGCGGCCTCACGCCGGCCACCAGCACGATCAACACCAGCAACGGTGTGATCGGCGGCCTCGATGAGGGCAAGTACCGGGAATTCGGCGTGTGGGGTCAGGTGCAGTTCTGATCGAGCGCAAGACAACCACTCAGGAGGCGATATGACCATTCTCTCTTTGAAACGCACGCTCATCGCCGCGGCCGCCGCGTGCGCGGTGTGCGCCGTCGCGCAGGCCGCGGACATCTCCGGCGCGGGCGCAACGTTCCCCTATCCCGTCTATTCGAAGTGGGCGGACGCCTACAAGAAGCAGACGGGCATCGGGCTCAACTACCAGTCGATCGGCTCCGGCGCCGGCATCAAGCAGATCGAGGCGAAGACCGTGACGTTCGGCGCATCCGACATGCCGCTGAAGCCGGAGGAGCTGAAGGCGCAGGGCCTGGTGCAGTTCCCGATGATCATCGGCGGCGTCGTGCCGGTCGTGAACGTCAAGGGAGTCGGCGCGGGTCAGCTCACGCTCGATGGGGCGACGCTGGCGCGCATTTACATGGGCGAGATCGCGAAGTGGAACGACCCGCAGATCAAAAAGCTGAATCCGCGGCTCGCGCTGCCGGATCTGGCGATCGCGCCGATCTATCGCTCGGACGGCTCGGGCACCAACTTCCTGTTCACCGACTACCTTTCGAAATCGAGCCCGAAGTTCAAGGATGCGATCGGCGCGGCGACTTCGGTGCAGTGGCCGACGGGCATCGGCGCGAAGGGCAACGAAGGCGTCGCGAACATGACCGCGCAAACCCAGGGCGCGATCGGCTACGTCGAGTACGCGTACGCCAAGCAGAACAAGATGGCGAGCGCGCAGCTCGTGAATAAGGACGGCAAGGTCGTGGCGCCGAAGGCGGAGGCGTTCCAAGCGGCCGCCGCCAACGCCGACTGGAAGAAGGCCCCCGGCTACTACCTCATCCTCACCGATCAGCCCGGCGCGGCGAGCTGGCCGATCACGGGCGCGAGCTTCATCCTGGTTCACGCGCAGCCGGCCGATCCGGCGGCGACCGCCGAAGCGCTGAAGTTCTTCGACTGGTCGTACCGTAACGGCGCGGAGATGGCGAGCCAGCTCGACTACGTGCCGCTGCCGCAGACGCTGATCGAGCAGGTGCGCGCCACGTGGAAGGCCGAGATCAAGGGTGCGCCCGCGCTCACGATGAACTGATGGACCAGGCGGTTCGACTCGTCAATCTCAGCCGACGCATCGCCCGCGAGCGGGTCGCCGAGCGGATCTTCCGCGCGGCGACCTGCGTCGCGGCCGTGCTGGTGCTGCTGCTCCTCGGCGGCGTCGTGGTCGCGCTGGTGAAGGGGAGCTGGCCGGCGCTCTCCCACTTCAAGCTGGAGTTCCTCACCCGCGAGATCTGGAACCCGGTGACGGAGCAGTTCGGCGCGCTCGCGGCCATCTACGGCACGCTCGTCACCTCGGCGATCGCGATGCTGCTCGCGGTGCCCGTGAGCTTCGGTGTCGCGATCTTTCTCACCGAGCTCGCGCCGGCGTGGCTGCGGCGGCCGATCGGCACCGCGATCGAGCTGCTCGCCGCCGTCCCGAGCATCATCTTCGGCATCTGGGGATTGTTCGTGCTCTCCCCGCTCCTGCAGCAGCACGTGCAGCCGTGGTTGATCGATCACATCGGTCCGCTGCCGCTGTTCGGCAAGCTATTCCAGGGCCCGCCGTTCGGCATCGGCATCCTGACGGCGGGTCTCGTGCTCGCGATCATGGTGCTGCCGTTCATCTGCGCCGTCATGCGCGATGTCTTCGCAACCGTTCCCGACGTGCTCCGGGAATCGGCTTACGGCTTGGGCGCGACGACGTGGGAAGTCATCTGGAACATCGTCGTGCCGCACTCGCGTGCGGGCGTCCTCGGCGGCGTGATGCTCGGGCTCGGGCGCGCGCTCGGCGAAACGATGGCGGTCACGTTCGTCATCGGCAACGCGCATCGCATGCACGCGTCGCTGCTCGCCCCGGGCACCACGATTTCGGCATCGATCGCCAATGAGTTCACGGAAGCGGTCGGCGACCTCTACACGTCGTCCTTGGTGGCGCTCGGAGTGCTGCTGTTCGTGATCACGTTCGCGGTCATCGCGGGCGCACGCCTGATGCTGCTGCATCTGAATCGCAAGGTGCTCTCCGCCATATGAACCGGTTGCAGCGGCGCAAGGCGATGAGCGCGATCGCGCTGGGGCTCTCGGCCGTGGCGACAGTCGTCGGACTCGTGTGCCTCGGCGCGATCCTGTGGGCGCTCGTCGGCAAGGGACTCGCGGGCCTCTCGCCCGCGCTCTTCACCGAGATGACGCCGCCGCCCGGCAGCGCGGGCGGCCTTCTCAATGCGCTCTACGGCAGCCTCGTGATGACACTGCTGGGAATCGCCATCGGCGCGCCCATCGGCATTCTCGCGGGCACCTATCTCGCCGAATACGGGCGCGCCTCCCGGCTCAGCGTCGTAGTGCGCTTCGTCAACGACGTGCTGCTGAGCGCTCCGTCCATCATCATCGGCCTCTTCACCTACGAAGCGCTGGTGATCCGCATGGGCCACTTCTCGGCGCTTGCGGGCGCCGTCGCGCTCGGCGTGATCGCAATTCCCGTGACGGTGCGCACCACCGAGGACATGCTGCGCCTCGTGCCGCAGGGACTGAAGGACGCTTCGACTGCGCTCGGCGTGCATCCGTGGCGCACGATCACGAGCGTGATCTATCCCGCGGCGCGCAGCGGAATCCTGACGGGCGTGCTGCTCGCGATCGCGCGGATCAGCGGCGAGACCGCGCCGCTGCTCTTCACCGCGCTGAACAATCAGTTCTGGAGCACGAACCTCGATGCCCCGATGGCGAATCTGCCCGTCGTGATCTTTCAGTTCGCGCTGAGCCCGTACCGGGAATGGCAGCAGCTCGCCTGGTCGGGCGCGCTCATCATCACGCTGTCGATTCTCGTGCTGAGCATCGTTGCGCGCATGATCGTCTCGGCGCTGCAGGGGCAACGCCGGCCATGACCAAGATCGCCATCGAGCATCTCGACTTCTACTACGGCGCGCAGCGCGCGCTCGCGGACATCAACCTGTCGCTCGCGGATCGGAGCATCACCGCGTTCATCGGTCCCTCGGGCTGCGGGAAGTCGACACTGCTGCGCGTGCTGAATCGCATGTACGCGCTCTATCCGGGACATCGCGCGACCGGCGCGGTGCGGCTCGACGGCCGCAACATCCTCGAGCCGCGCGTCGATGTCGCGAGTCTGCGCTTGCGCGTGGGCATGGTTTTCCAGAAGCCGACGCCGTTCCCCATGTCGGTGTTCGACAACGTGGCCTTCGGCATTCGTCTCGCGCAACGCCTGCCGCGCGCGCAACTCGAGGAGCGCGTGGAACAAGCCCTGCGCGACGCGGCCCTCTGGGACGAAGTGAAGGACAAGCTCGACGAGGACGGCCGCGGGCTTTCCGGCGGACAGCAGCAGCGCTTGTGTATTGCGCGGACGATCGCCGTCCGGCCCGAGGTGATCCTGCTCGATGAGCCCACGGCGGCTCTCGACCCGATCTCCACGCTGCGCATCGAGGAGACGCTGCGCACGCTGTGCGACCGCTTCTGCATCGTGATCGTCACACACAATCTGCAGCAGGCCGCGCGCATCTCGGACACGACGGCCTTCATGTATCTCGGGCAACTCGTCGAGGTCGGGCCGACGCGCGACATATTCACCGCGCCGCGCGATCGCCGTACGGACGACTACGTGACCGGCCGCTTCGGCTGAGCCCTGGACGGAACGAGGTCACCCGCGCACTCGCTCGAGACCTCGAGTCGCTGCGAAAACAAGGAGTTCGCGCGCTCCGACGCCGTCCGGCGACACGCATTCAGGATCGTCACGACCCGCCCGCGCAAGCGCGGCTTGAACACGCAGCGAAGTTGGGCGTCTAATGGGTTTCGCAACGAATTGTAAGCGCCCTTTTCAGCGGTCCCGGCACGCCCAACCTTCATCCGCATGGACATTCACTCACC
>DASZSS010000084.1:0-8810 GCA_035548535.1 Steroidobacteraceae bacterium | reverse complement strand
CGGGCTGTTCGCCGGCAGCGGCGTCGGCAAGAGCGTGCTGCTCGGCATGATGGCGCGCTATACCAATGCCGACATCATCGTCGTCGGGCTGATCGGCGAGCGCGGTCGCGAAGTGAAGGAATTCGTCGAGCGCATCCTCGGGCCGGAGGATCGCAAGCGCGCCGTGGTCGTCGCGGCTCCCGCGGACAGCCCGCCGCTCATGCGCATGCACGGCGCGTGGCTCGCGTCGGCGGTCGCCGAGTACTACCGCGATCGCGGCGCGAATGTGCTTCTGCTGATGGATTCCCTCACGCGCTTCGCGCAAGCGCAACGTGAGATCGGTCTCGCCATCGGCGAGGCACCAGCCACGAAAGGCTATCCGCCCTCGGTGTTTGCGCGGCTGCCGCAGCTCGTCGAGCGCGCCGGCAACGGCGTGGAAGGCGGCGGCTCGATCACCGCGTTCTATACGGTGCTCACCGAAGGCGACGACAACAACGATCCGATCGCCGACGCGGCGCGCGCCATTCTCGACGGTCACATCGTGCTCTCGCGACGCATCGCGGAGAGCGGACAGTATCCGGCCATCGACGTCGAAGCCTCCGTCAGCCGCGTGATGCACGAGATCGCGCCGCGCGAGCAGATCGAGCTGGCGCGCCGCTTCCGGCAGACCTTGTCGACTTACGAGCACCACCGCGACCTCATCGCGATCGGCGCATACCAGCGCGGCAGCGATCCGCGCGTGGATGCGGCCATCGCGTTGTGGCCGCGCATGCAGAAGTTCCTTCAGCAGGACATGCGCGAGTGCGTGAGCTTTTCCGAGAGCATCGCGGCGCTGCGCACCGTCCTCGACCTCGGCGCCGGCGCGGCGCCTGATACGGCAGGCACATGAAACGATCGAAACGCATGCAGACGGTGGAGCGCGTGGTCGCGGACGTCGAGCGCAAGCGCGCGGAGGCACTCGCGGCCTGCGAGCGGCGCGTCGCGGAAAGCGAGTCGAAGCTCGCGGAGCTGGAGAGCTATCAGAAAACCTACGCGATGCAGTTCAACGCGCGCGCCGGGTCCGGCATCGGCGCGGCCGGACTGCGCGATTTTCAGACCTTCATGGCCCGGCTCGCCGAAGCGGTGAAGCAGCAGGCCCAGATCGTCTCGAAGGCCAAGGCCGATCGCGATGCCGAGCTCAAAACCTGGCAGCGCGCCGCGCAGCGCGCCGAGGCCGTCGGCGGCCTCGTGAAGCGCTGGCAGAGCGAAGAGCGGCGGGCAGAAGACAAGCGCGAACAAAGCGAATCGGATGAGCGCTCGCAGCGCCCATCACCGTACGCGCTGCGCCCCGGGCACAACTAGAGCGTCCGACGACTCGTTAACGAGGCAACCTGGCATGGCATCCATTTCGAGCTCCGGCTCCGCCCCGCCCTCCGGTGCAGCGTCGCAACCCGCGACAATCGCCGGCGCCACTTCCACGACGGCGTCGCAAGCCGCGGCCGGTGCCACGCCCGGCTCGTTCATGCAACTCGTCGCGCAATTGCTGGGCGGTGGCGGCGGCGCCGAGCCGCCGAGCAACGATCTGGGAGAGCTCGCCGGCGTCGAGATCTCCGCCGATCAATTCGAATTGCCAGGCGACGATGGCGACACCGAGAGTGACACCAGCGACGACGACGCCCTCGCACTCGCCTCGTTGCTGCCCGGCCTCGCGGTCGTCACTCAACCTTGCCCCACTCCGCCCGCGGACGGCACGTCCGCAGCCACGGCACAATCGGACGATGGTGCTGGTGCGATCGATGGCGCCAACATCGCACAGCGTATCGACGCTGACAGTCTGAAAGCGGCAATAGACGAGCTTGCAGGCGATGCCAGCCCGGACGCCGCCACCCTCACGCAAGACGCCGCTGCGCCCCCAAACTCCGCGGCCCCTTCGGCTGCCGCGTCGCCGGCGCAAAACGCACCGCCTCAACTTCACGCCCTCATGACCGTCCACACCGCTGCTGGCGATGTGGACATCACGCCGGACGCGTCGCTCCGCAGCCCTGTCGGCTCGCATGCGTGGCGAGACGAGCTCAGCACTCAGCTCACGTGGATGGCCTTGAACGGGCGCGAAGCCGCATCGCTGCGCCTGTCTCCCGAACATCTCGGCCCGCTCGAAGTGCGCATCTCGATGCACGATGGCGCGGCCTCCGTGTACTTCGGCGCGAGCAACCCCGACACGCGCAGCGCGCTCGAGCAATCCCTGCCGCGGCTGCGCGAGCTGTTCGCCTCCAACGGCCTCGTGCTCGCGGACGCCGGAGTCTCGCGAGACAGCCCGCGCCAGGCCTTCAAGCCTCCGGCGGAAAGCCCGCGCGCCGCGCGAAACATTGACGCATCGAGCGGCCCCGCTGTGACGTCCGTCACCCTCGCTCGCGCGGGACTCGTCGACACGTACGTTTGAGGACGACCTGCGGCGCGCGACCTGCGCCGCACCTGTGATCACAGTCACGCCCCGCGGCCCGCCGCCGCGTGTCTTGTGAGGCGCATCACGCGCCAACTTTCCGTCGCAAATCCGTGGCATGCGCGTTGCAACCTCGTCGGCGTTCGCACGCGCGTTTGCTTTTCCAAAGGTCTTTGCGATGGCTGAAATTCCGGTTCTGGAAGCCGCTCCCGGACAAGACGAGGGCGGCAAGAAGTTTCCCTGGCTGATGACGACGCTCATCACGCTCGTGCTGCTCGCGCTCGTTGCGGGCGCCGCTTGGTATCTCCTTGCCGGGCCCGCTGCGCAGAAGGGTCACGTGGAAGCGAAGACGGTCGCGCAGCCGCCCATCTACATCGCGCTCGATCCGCCGTTCGTCGTGAACTTCGAAGCCGAGCAGCTCGTGCGCTTCCTGCAGGTGACCGTGCAGGTGATGACGCGCGACCCCGCCACCGCGGACCTCGTGCGCGCAAACGACCCGGTCGTGCGCAACGACCTGTTGCTCCTGCTCGGCAACCAGCACTACGAGACGATCTCGACGCGCGAGGGCAAGGAGAAGCTGCGGGCGCAGGCGCTCGCGGCCGTGCGCAAGGTCGTCGCCAACGCCGGAGGCAAGGCCGAGAAGATCGAGGCCGTCTACTTCACCAGCTTCGTGATGCAGTAACCGTCCACGCCGCCGTGAACGATCAGCAGAAAATTCTGAATCAGGACGAGATCGACGCCCTCATCCATGGCGTCGATCAGGGTGCCGTCAGCACCGAAGCGCCGCCGGTCGCGGGTGAAGTCCGCGACTACGATTTCCAGAATCAGATGCGCATCGTGCGCGGGCGCATGCCCACGCTCGAGATGATCAACGAGCGCTTCGCACGCCTCTTCCGCACGAACCTGTACACGCTGCTGCGCCGCTCGCCCGAAGTCGCGGTGAATCCGATCGAGATGAAGAAGTTCAGCGAGTACGTGCACACGCTGCACGTGCCGACCAGCCTGAACATGGTGCGCATTCACCCGCTGCGCGGCATGGCGCTCGTGCTGCTCGAGCCGCGCCTCGTGTTCTCGATCGTGGACAACTTCTTCGGCGGCAACGGCCGGCACACGAAGATCGAGGGCCGCGATTTCACGGCCACCGAGACCCGCATCATCCAGATGGTGCTGAAGACCGCCTTCGTGGACCTGCGCGAAGCCTGGTCGCACGTCGCGAGCATCGAAGTCGAGTACGTGCAGTCCGAGCTGAACCCGGCGTTCGCGAACATCGTGAGCCCCTCGGAGGTCGTGGTCATCACGAGCTTCCACGTCGAGCTCGAGGGCGGCGGCGGCGACGTGCACGTCACGATGCCCTACTCGATGATCGAGCCGCTGCGCGAGCAGCTCGACTCGGGCATGACGAGCGACCGCGTCGAGCACGACGAGCGCTGGGCGCACAGCATGAAGGAAGAGATCGATGATGCGGAGGTCGAGCTCACCACCGTTCTCGGCCGCACCCAGCTCTCGCTCGCGGCGCTGCTGAACCTGAAGGCCGGCGACATCATCCCCTGCGACTTCAACGGCAAGGTGACGGTGCTCGCCGAGAGCGTGCCGGTGTTTCGCGGCAGCTTCGGCGTCTCCCGCGGCCAGCAGGCCGTGAAGGTGGAAGAGCGCGTGCGCCGGCCGAAGCCCACGCTCATCGAGCCTCCCAAACTGAAGAAAGCCTGAGGACCCTCTCATGAATGCTCATGCCATGAACGCCGAGGCCGCCCAGGCCGCGCAGTTCGACACCTTGCAGGACGAAGGCGGACAAGCCGGCAAGGACGTCAATCTCGACGTGATTCTCGACGTGCCGGTGACGCTGTCCATGGAAGTGGGCCGCACCCGCATCCCGATCCGCAATCTGCTGCAGCTCAATCAGGGCTCGGTAGTCGAGCTCGATCGCGCGGCCGGCGAGCCGCTCGATGTGTTCGTCAACGGCACGCTCGTCGCGCACGGCGAGGTCGTGGTGGTGAACGACAAGTTCGGCATCCGCCTGACCGATGTGATCAGCCCCGCCGAACGCATCCGCAAGCTGAAGTAACCCGCGAACGTGCGACGCTGATGACGCGACTCGTGTTCACCTTGGCCGCCCTCCTCCTCGCCGCGAGCGCATCCGCCGCGGAGAGCACGCGCCCGTTCGCGGCACCGGCTGCGATGGACGGCGCCACGCCACCGGGCGTCGGCAGCCTCGGCCAAGTCACGCTGTCGCTCGGACTCGTGCTCGCGCTCATCTTCGCCGTCGCGTGGCTCGCGCGGCGCATGCGCGGCTTGAATCGCGCGAGCACGGACGCGCTCGACGTCGTCGCCAGCCTGCCACTCGGCCAGAAGGAGCGCGCGGTGCTCGTGCGCGTCGGCAAGCAACAGATTCTCCTGGGCGTGGCGCCGGGCCGCGTCACCGCCCTGCACGTCCTCGCCGAGCCCGTCGATGTGACGGCGACGCCGCCCGCGGGCCCGGCGTCCGCCGAGAAGCCCTCCTTCAAGGCGCTGCTCCTGAAGAGTCTCGGCAAATGATCGACCCGGGCATCACAGCGGTTACCGTCTCGACGGCGGCCGGCGGCGGTCAGACCTACTCTCTGACCCTGCAGATTCTCTTCTTGATGACGGCGCTGACACTGCTGCCGGCCATCGTGCTCATGATGACCGCGTTCACGCGCATCGTGATCGTGCTCGGCATCCTGCGGCAGGCGCTCGGCGCCGGACAGACGCCGCCCAATCAGGTGCTGATCGGGCTGTCGCTGTTTCTCACCTTCTTCGTCAGGTCCCCCGTGATCGACAAGATCAACACCGAAGCCGTGCAGCCCTACATGGCCGGCACCGTGGATGCGGTCACCGCGCTCCAGAAGGCGACCGGCCCGCTGAAGAAGTTCATGCTCGATCAGACGCGCGAGAGCGACATCGCCACGTTCGTGCGCATCGCCGGCGGCAAGGGCTACGCGAGCCCGCAGGATGTCCCGCTCAGCGTGCTCGTGCCCGCGTTTGTCACGAGCGAGCTGAAGACCGCGTTCCTGATCGGATTCCTGATCTTCATTCCGTTCGTGATCATCGACCTCGTGGTCGCGAGCGTCCTCATGTCGATGGGCATGATGATGCTCTCGCCCGTGCTGATCTCATTGCCGTTCAAGCTGATGTTGTTCGTGCTCGTCGACGGCTGGTCGCTCGTCATGGGCACGCTCGCCGCAAGCTTCTACTCGTAACATGTCACCCGAAACCGTCATGACCATCGGCCAGCGCGCGCTCGAAATGACGCTGCTGCTGGCGGCTCCGCTCCTCCTCGTTGCGCTCGTCACCGGCCTCATCGTCGGCGCGTTCCAGGCGGCGACGCAGATCAACGAGATGACGCTCTCCTTCATTCCGAAGCTGCTCGCGACCGCGACGACGCTCGTGATCGCCGGCCCCTGGATGCTGAAGCTGCTGGTCGGCTACACGCGCGAGCTGATCCAGAGCATCCCGATGCTCATCAACTGAAGTGATCACGCTCACGACAGGTCAGCTCGAAGGATGGATCGGCCAGTTGTTCTGGCCGTTCGTCCGCATTGGCGCCTGCTTCATGGTGGCGCCTGCGTTCGGCGCGCTGTTCGTGCCGGCGCGTGTGCGCATCGTGCTGGCCGGCGCGGTGGCATTGCTGGTTGCGCCGCTGGTCAAGATCCCCGCCGGCGTCACGCCGCTCTCGGTCGGCGGCATCGTCATCACGGTGCAGCAGGTGATCATCGGCGTGGCGCTCGGGTTCGCACTGCAGGTGCTGTTCGACGCCGTTGCGATGGGCGGCCAACTGCTCGCGAACAGCATGGGCCTGTCGTTCGCCTTCAACGTCGACCCGATGCGCGGCACCGGCACACCGGCCCTCGGCCAGCTCTATGCCCTGCTCGTCATGCTCACTTTCCTCGCGCTCGACGGCCACCTCGCGCTCATCGAAGTGCTGGTCGACGGCTTCCGCACGCTGCCCATCGGCAGCACCGGCCTCGGCGATGACGGCTACTGGAGCATCGTGAGCTGGGGCACGCAGATCTTCTCGGGCGCGCTCGCCGTCGCCCTCCCCGGCGTGACCGCGCTGCTCATCGTGAACATGGCCTTCGGCGTCATGAGCCGTGCGGCGCCCGCGCTGAATCTCTTCGCGGTCGGCTTCCCGATCTCGCTGGTGTTCGGTCTGGTCATCGTCGTGATCGGGCTGCCGGCGCTGCAGTCCGCGTTCATCCGGCTGCTCGGTCAGGGCTTTCTGCTCATCCGCGCGCTGCTCGGAGGTCCGTGAGCCATGGCCGGCGAAGAAATGGAACGGACCGAAAGACCGACACCGAAGCGCCTCGAAGAGGCGCGCAAGAAAGGTCAGGTCCCGCGCTCGACCGAGCTCAACACCGCCGCCGTCGTGCTGATTGCCGGGGCCGGGCTGCACTTCATGGGAAGCGCGCTCGGCTCGCGCCTGTTCGACATGATGCGCGCGAACCTGTCGCTGTCGCGCGCGCAAGCGCTCGACGAATCGCAGGCGATCGCGATGTTCGCGACGTCCGCACTACACGCGTTGCTCGCGTGCGCGCCGATCTTCGGCCTCACGCTGATTGCGGCGCTCCTCGCGCCCATGGCGCTCGGG
This sequence comes from Steroidobacteraceae bacterium, assembly GCA_035548535.1. Taxonomy (GTDB): domain Bacteria; phylum Pseudomonadota; class Gammaproteobacteria; order Steroidobacterales; family Steroidobacteraceae; genus JADGHX01. The sequence continues at coordinate 1,809 of DASZSS010000084.1, read as the reverse complement.
GGCTGGAATCTGAGCTTCGGCGTGCTCGCGCCGGACTTCACGCGCCTCTCGCCGCTGAAAGGCTTTGCCCGCATGTTTTCCGTGCGCGGCCTCGTCGAGCTCGCGAAGGCGTTCGCCAAGTTCGCACTGATCGCGACGATCGCCGTCATCCTGCTTTGGGCGAAACGCGCGGAGATTCTCGCGCTGGGCGCAGAGCCGCCGCGGGCCGCGATCGGCCATGCCGTGACGTTGGCCGGTCAGGCCTTGCTGTTGCTCGCCGCATCGCTGGCCCTCATCGCGGCGGTCGACGTGCCGTGGCAGATCTTCCAGCACATGAAGCAACTGCGCATGACGCGCCAGGAAATCCGCGAGGAGCTGAAGGAATCGGAGGGCAACCCGGAGGTCAAGGGACGCATCCGGCAGATGCAGCAGGAGCTCGCCCGGCGCCGCATGATGTCCGAAGTGCCGAAGGCCGACGTCGTGGTCACGAACCCGACGCACTTCGCGGTGGCGCTGCGCTATGACGACAAGCGCATGCGCGCGCCCATCGTGGTCGCCAAGGGTGCGGACCTCGTGGCCGCGCGTATCCGCGAGCTCGCGATCGAGCACAACGTTCCCATTTTCGAAGCGCCGCCGCTCGCGCGCGCGTTGTTCCGCAGCGTCGATCTGAATCGCGAGGTGCCGGCGAGCCTCTACGTCGCGGTCGCGCAGGTCCTGACGTACGTCTATCAGCTCAAGGCGGCACGCCAGAGCGGCGCCGTGCCGCCCACGCCGCCGACGATCGACCCGTCGGTCGAAGAGACGAAGCACTAATCCATGGCCGAGACGCTCGCCAACAACGCTGGTTTCTCGCTGCGCACGCTGCTGAAGGCGGGCATCGGCGTGCCGCTCGGCGTGCTCGGCGTCCTGGCCATGGTGGTTCTGCCGCTGCCGCCGATCGCGCTGGATGCGCTCTTCACGTTCAACATCGCGCTGTCGATCGTGATCGTGATGTCGGTGTTCTATGTGTCGCGGCCGGTGGAATTCGGTGTGTTCCCGACCATCCTGCTGCTCGCGACGTTGCTGCGCCTCGCGCTGAACGTCGCCTCGACGCGCGTCGTGCTGCTGAACGGCCATACCGGCTCGCACGCCGCGGGCAAGGTCATCGAGTCGTTCGGCCAGTTCGTCATCGGCGGCAACTTCGCCGTCGGCGTCGTCGTGTTCATCATTCTCACGATCATCAACTTCGTCGTCGTGACGAAGGGCTCGGGGCGCATCTCGGAAGTGAGCGCGCGCTTCACGTTGGACGCCATGCCCGGCAAGCAGATGGCGATCGACGCGGATCTGAACGCGGGCCTCATCACGCAGGACCAGGCGCGCGAGCGGCGCGCCGAGGTACGCGCGGAAGCGGACTTCTACGGCTCGATGGACGGTGCCAGCAAGTTCGTGCGCGGCGACGCCATCGCGGGCATCCTGATTCTCTTCATCAACATCGTCGGCGGGCTCGCCATCGGCATGATCGGCCACGGCCTGCCGCTCGCGACCGCGGGCCGCACCTACACGCTGTTGACCATCGGTGACGGCCTCGTCACGCAGATTCCCGCGCTGCTCCTCTCGACTGCGGTTGCGATCATCGTCACCCGCATGTCCGGCTCGCAGGACATGAGCGGCGAGATGGGCCGGCAGCTCTTCCGGTCGCCGAAGGCGCTCGGCGTCGCCGCCGGTCTGCTCGGCGTCATGGGGCTCATCCCCGGCATGCCGAACTTCGCGTTCCTCACGATGGCGCTTCTCGCGGGTTACGGCGCGTATCTCATCAAGAAGAAGCGTGGCGCGGCTGCGGCAGCCGCACCG
>DASZSS010000083.1:0-6156 GCA_035548535.1 Steroidobacteraceae bacterium | reverse complement strand
GAGATCATCCAGACGCCGGGCCAGATCACGATGAATCTCGGCGTGCTGCACGACATCCGCCGCATCTACCTGGATGGCATCGGCCATACGATCGGCGCCGACCCGAGCTTCAACGGCGACTCGGTCGGCCACTGGGAAGGCGACACGCTGGTCGTCGAAACCAACAACGTGCGCGCGGCGACGATCGACCGCGACGGCGTGCCGTATTCCGACAAGCTGACGGCGGTCGAGCGCATCCGGCGCGTGAGCGACACGCGCCTCGAAATCGAGATGACGCTCACCGATCCGGAAGCCTTCGTCGCCCCGTTCACGATCAAGCGCGCGTACGTGCCGATGCCGCCGGGCAGCCGATTCGAGGAGTATCTCTGTGAGAACAATCGCGATCTTTGATATCCGAGGCTCAGCCATGACATCCCGCTGGTTCGCGGCGCTCGCGGCGTTGGTGCTCGCCGCCGCCGGCACGCTCGCGCAGGCACATCATTCCTTCGCGATGTTCGACATGACGAAGACGGTCACTTACAAGGGCACCATCAAGGAGCTGCAGTGGACGAATCCGCACGTGTGGCTCGAGCTCACCGTGCAGGAGAAGGACGGGCCGGTGACGTATAGCTTCGAGGGCGCGGCCATCGCCGTGCTGAAGCGCGTGGGCTGGACCCGAAATTCCGTCAAGGCGGGCGATGTGGTCACCGTCGTCGGTCACCCCTACAAGGATGGCCGCCCCGGCGGCAGTATCGATCACCTGATCCTGCCGGATGGGCGCAAGCTCGGCACCGGCGATGCGATCCCGGGTGCGCTGCGCGTGCCGGGTGTTGGCTGAAGCGTCCAAGCGAAGGGGCACCCTCATGCGCTCACGCGTATCGCAATCGGTTCGGGGACTGGCGCTCTGCGCCGCGTCCATTTGCGTCACCGCTGCGGCGACCGCAGCCGACGAGGGCGGCACGCCCTTCAAGCTCGGAACGTTCGCGGTACGCGGCCGCGAGCTCGTGGGCCTCGTGCTCCAGGACAAGCGCGTGCTCGACATCGCCGCGGCAAACGCGGCCTTCGAGAAGCGCCACCCCAAGGCCGCGAAGATCGCCGCGCCCGCCGACATGAAGGAGCTGATCGCCCGCTACGAACGCGATCTCGGCCCGCGCTTGCGCGAGCTCGCGGCTGCCAACGCGAGCGCCCAGCCGGGCTCGGTGAGCTACGTGTATGCCCTCGACGCGCTCGAGATCCGGCCACCGGTGCGTCCGGCGGTCATCCTCAATGCGGGCGCGAACTACCCGGCGCACGCGCGGGGCATCGTCGAGCAGGGCGCGCGCGCTGCGGCGGCCGCAGGTGCGCCACCCCCCGGCAGCGCCGGGGCCAACGCAGCGCGCGCGCCTGCGCCGGTGGGCTCCGCGCCTGGACTCTGGGAGCGCTCGCCCGACGACAAGCGTCCCGACAACCCCTATCTCTTTCTCAAATCGCCGAGCGTCGTCGTGGGAGCGAACGATGACGTGGTGATCCCCAGAGGGCGCGATCAGATCGACTGGGAATGCGAGTTCGCGGTGGTCGTGGGCGCACCGGCCAAGAACGTCGCGACCGCCGACGCGGCGCGGTACATCTTCGGCTATTCCATCGAGTTCGACGTTTCGGATCGCGGCGGGCGCAACGATCGCAAGATGGGCGGCGGACCGGACTGGTTCGTCCAGAAGAACCACGACACCTTCGCGCCCATCGGACCCTTCATCGTGCCGAAGGAGTTCCTGCCGAACCCGATGAACACTCGCCACTACTTCACGCTGAACGGCGAGATCAAGCAGGACGCCAACACGAGTCAGATGGAGTACAACATCTACGAGATGCTGTCCTACGCCTCGAACGTGCTGACGCTGAATCCCGGGGACATGCTGTCCATGGGGACGCCGGCGGGAACGAACATCGACACGCAGAATGCGCAGCGCTGGATGAAGGCTGGCGATGTCGGTGTGTGTGTCGTCGAGGGAGTCGGCGAGCAGCGTCACCACATCGTGGCGCAGAAGTAGCCGGCGCTCATTCGCGGCGGCCCGTGACCCTCGCGATCACGAGCAGCGATACGGTCGATAGCAGCGCCGGCACCGCGAACAGCGACATGATCGTCGTTTCGGCGATGCCCGCGCTCAATCCGGCTCCGATCAGGACGGGCGCCACGAGCGTGCCAATCCGCCCAACGCTCTTCGTCCAGCCAATGCCGACCGCGCGCAGGGACTCCGGGTAGAAGCTCGCGAGCACGACATTCACCCCGCCGTAGGCGCCCAGGATGAAGAATCCGCACACGACGAGCAGGCTCATCAGCATCTCGGCGGACGCGGACGCGAGCACCCGGCCGATCACGAAGAGCAGCACGGTCGAGACGGACAGGAAGCTGACGAGCGTGCGCATCGCACCCAGCCGATCGATCAGCACTCCGACGCCCAGCGCCGCAATGATCCCACCGAGCGAGAAGACGGAGATGGACATGGCGGCGAACCGCTCGCTGCGGCCCACTTCCACCAGCAGAGTCGGCAGCCACGAGTTGAGGCAGTAGCTGATAGTCAGCATCGAGATGAACAGCAGCCACAGCATCGCCGTCCCCACGATGTAGCGGCGGGAAAGAATGAGAAGGGCGTTCGGCTTGTCGGCCGGCTCACGAAGTGGCGCGGCGCGCTCCTGTCCGGGCGGCGCCTCTCTCAGCCAGCGCCACGCGACGCTCGCGGTAAGAATGCACAAGCCGGCCACGGCGACCATCGCCGCACGCCAGCCCCCGTGGTCTGCAAAGAGGGCGGCCACCAGCCCGGCGACGGTTGCCCCGAGTCCATAGCCGGTGAACAGCATCATGATCGCGAGACCACGCCTCTTCGCGGGCGCGGCGGCTGTCACGAGCGCGAGGCAGCTCGGCAGGCATCCGCCCAGAAAGACGCCGGTGACGAGTCGCCACACGAATAGCGCGATCGGCCCGTCCGCAAGCGCGGTCGCGGCTTGCGCGAGGCCGAACCCCGCGAGGCACGCGAGCACGACGAGCCGCTGCCCGGCGCGGCTCGCGACCAGCGGGAACACGACGAGCCCGACGCACTGACCGACGAGATTGGCGGAGAAGATCGGTCCGAGCTGGGTCGTGCTCAGCCGCAGCGCGCGCGCCATTTCCGGTGCGAGCGGGCCGAGAATCGAGTGAATCAACCCGTCGAGGAAGTACACGAGCGCACAAATCCCCGTGAGAATGAGGATCGGCGCGGTGAAGTCCGGGGCCGCGGGAATGGACTGCGAAGCCGGCGGCGGCGCGTGACCGATGCGCTTCGTGTCCGTAGGCAACATCGCACCGGTTTTAACTCATCGCGCAACGCTCCCGTGTCCTCTGTGTCGTGGACAGACCTGGCCGCCCCCGGCGGCTATTTTGCCGCGGCGAAAAGCAACCGACTTCCAGGGGGCGCGATGAAATCGACGGTGAAGATCGCAGTGGCCGTGGCCGCCGCATTGCAGGCCTGCCGTGCCGTGGGCGCCGAAGCGCAAAGCGCGGCAGAGGCGAGCACCGATGCCCAGATCGACAGCCTGCCGGCTGTGGTCGTCACGGCACAGCGCCGCACGGAAGACGTACAGAAGGCGGCGCTTGCCATCACGGCGGTGAGCGGCAAGGACCTCGCGAGCCGCGGGGTCAGCCAGACCGAGGAGCTGAGCACGCTCACGGCGGGGCTGCAGATCAACCCCTCGGCGGGGCCGTATACGACGTTCTCCATCCGCTCGGTCAGCTCGCTGAGCGGCAACGCCTTCGCCGATCCCGCGGTCGCGGCGAACCTGAACGGCGTCTATCTGGCCACTCCGACCGTGATTCACGGGCTCTATTACGATCTCGAGCGCGTCGAGATCCTGAAGGGGCCGCAAGGCACGCTGTACGGACGCAACGCCACCGCCGGCGCGATCAACATCATTCCCAACCGGCCGAAGTTCACCTTCGATGCCAACGCCGCGGTCGACGTCGGCAACTACGACCGCTTCAACATGGAGGCGATGGTGAACGTGCCGCTCTCGGATACCGTGGCGTTCCGCGTGGCCGGGCAGCGTCTGCGTCGCGACGGGTTCATGAGTGATGGCACGAGCGACGATGACGGCCAGGCAGTGCGCGGCTCGCTGCTCTGGGCGCCGACCGAAGGACTCTCGATCCTGTTCACGGGCGACTTCGCGCATCAGGGCGGCCGCGGTCCGGGCGCGACGATCCGCAAGAGCTGCGCCTCGCTCGGCCGGCCGGGCACGGCGTGTTTCGTTGCTGATGAGTACACGTCCGTTGCGGATTTGCCGGACCAGTACGTGCCTTTCGGACTTGCGCCGCAGACGCACGACACCTACGTGGACGGCGACTATTACGGCGCCGGACTCAACATCGACTGGCAGACCGCGCTCGGCACCGTGAGCTTCGTCGGCGGCTACCGCAAATCCGACAACGGCTACAAGGGCAGTGGCACGGGTTGGCTGCTGATCGAGGATCAGCACCCGCGACAGGTTTCGGCGGAGTTGCGGCTTGCTTCTTCCGGCACGAGCCCGTTCCAGTACGTCTTCGGTTCCTACTATCTCGACACGGCGATGCATGCGCATGCCAACGGCGAGAACGCCTCGCGGCGCAACTTCAGCGATCAACGTACGAACCTCGACGGGTGGACCGGGGCGCTCTTCACGCAGCTCAGTTACGGGCTGACCGATACGTTCCGCGTGACCGGCGGGCTGCGCTACACCTACGAAGAGAAGAGCAGCGACAGCCGCCGCTACACGCTGAACAACACGGTCGGGCCGGATCCCGTCATTCCCGATGAGCCCATCGGCACGCTGACCAACACGGTCGTCGCGTCCCGCAACTGGCACAAGGTCAACTGGAAGGCGGGCGTCGAGTACGACATCGCGCCTCGCAGCTTGCTCTATGCCAACGTGAGCACCGGATTCAAGGCCGGCGGCTTCTTTTATGGTCCGCCGGATGCGCAGTCCTACGAGCCGGAAACGGTCACCGCCTATGCGCTCGGCTCGAAGAACCGCTTCCTCGACAATCGCCTGCAGCTCAACGCGGAAGCGTTCTATCTCGAGTCTCGCGATCAGCAGGTGTCGTTCGTGAAGCTGATCGGTCCCTCGGCCGTTCTCGTCACCGAGAACGCCGGCAAGTCGCACGCCGGGGGTGTCGAGCTCGAGGCGGACTTCCTCGCCACGCCGAACACCCGCTTCGGCGCGCAGGTCCAGCATCTCGAAGCGAAGTACGACGCGTTTTCCTACCAGACCGTGGCGCCGCCGCCGGCAACGTCGACGTGCCGCGTATCGCCCGCCGGCGGTGGGCAGTTCACGGTCGATTGCGCAGGCAACACGCCCCTGCGCTCGCCGCGCTGGACGCTCGTCGGCAGCGTGGAACAGACGATACCGCTGCCGAACGGCGGCCGCCTGATCGGCGAGGCTCGCGCGCGCTACGAGGCCAAGTTCCAGGGGGACGTTGCCTACATCCCCGAGACCCTGACGTACGACACGACGCGCGTCGATCTCGGGCTGAGCTACGTCACCCCGAACGATCGGTTCACGGTGAAGGCCTATGTGGACAATCTGACCGACGAGGCGACGATCTCGAACGTGACGCCGAATACGGCGTATGCCGTGAACGGCGTCGTAGGGATCAATCTACAGGCACCGCGCATGTACGGCGTGCGGGCCCGGTACGATTTCTAGGAGCGCCGGGGATGGACGATTCTCCGACCGAGCGCGAGAAGGCGGGCCTCGCCATCGTCGAACAGCTCGGATGGGGGCGGAACGAGGGCGTTCGCGAGCTCGACGAGGATCTGTGGCGCATCATCTCGGAAGCGAACTTCGGAACGATCTGGGCGCGTCCTGGACTCTCGTTGCGCGATCGGGAGCTCATCTGCATCGCGATCCTGATTGCGATCGGCGCACACGGTGTCGCCATTCACTTCAAGCATGCGCATCACGTCGGCATTTCCGATGACGAGCTGAAGGAGATCATCTTGCAGACGATTCCGTACGCGGGGCTGCCGCGTGCGCTCAGTGCGATGGCGCTGTTACGGCGCGTCCAGCAGGGTGAGAAGCTCGAGCTGTGAGGCGACGGGCCGGACTGCCAACATGACCAACATCATGCCTTCCTCCCCTGGCACGCAGGCCGCGGGCCCGTGGTCACCCGACGAGCAGCGCGTGCGAGTCGAG
>DASZSS010000082.1:0-6624 GCA_035548535.1 Steroidobacteraceae bacterium | reverse complement strand
AACGCGGCGCCGATCTCGCTCTCGATGTTGCCGACGTCGATCTGCCCGCAGGCGATGCCGAACTCCCGTCCGTCGAGCAGCGTGGATTTGGTGAGGCCCGTGACGGCGTGCTTGGTCGCGGTGTACGCAATGGAGTTCCGGCGCGGCACCTGTGCCGAGATCGAGCCGTTGTTGATGATGCGCCCGCCGCGAGGCGTCTGATTCTTCATCATGCGCACCGCTTCCTGAATGCAGAGGAACATGCCCGTGAGATTCGTGTCGACGACCATCTTCCACAACTCGAACGACACGTCCTCGACGGGCATGGCGGGCGGACCGATGCCGGCATTGTTGAACAGCAGGTCGAGCCGGCCGAACGTGGAGCGTGCGCACGCGAAGAGCTCGCGCACGGATTGCGGCTGCGTGACATCGGTGGGCACCGCGATGGCGCGCGGCATCTCTGCGCTCTTCGGAGCGTGGGCGCGGCGCGCCTCGGTCGCTTCCGCAACCGCCTGCTCGAGCCGCTCGAGTCGCCGGCCGGCGAACAGGACGTGCCATCCATCCACGACCAGCGCCACGGCGCAGGCCTTGCCGATACCGCTGCCGGCACCGGTGACGATCGCGATTTTGTTCTTGATGCTCATGGCGGGCGAGGATAGCGCAGCAGTACCCACAACCGGCGGCATTGGACTGATAGCAAGATGGCATGGGTGCGCGCACACGTCGCTCGTGGGCGGTCGCTCGCGGGCACGCCGCTCGTGGGCACGTCGCGCGTGGGCACGCCGCTCGTGGGCACGTCGCTCGCGGGCACGTTGCTGTATTTCGGACCTGCGAGCCCGGGATGTCGGAACGCGGATCCGTCGTTCGTCCTCTGCGTGTAGCACGCGAATGCAGGAGAGCCGCCGTGAGAACGTCGACCTTGCCCACCATCACCGCTTTCGCGCGGTCGCCCGATCGGGGCCGCGGACTGGCGCGCGACATGCGCGTCCGCTGGGCATTCGAAGAAGTGGGCCAGCCCTATGACGTGCGGCTCCTTTCGTTCAGCGAGATGAAGGAACCCGCGTATCTCGCGCGCCATCCTTTCGGTCAGATTCCAACCTACGAAGAAGACGGTCTCACGCTCTTCGAGTCCGGGGCAGTCGTACTTCACATCGCGGAGCGCCATCGCGGGCTGTTGCCGGACGATGCGAATGCACGGGCGCGCGCAGTTGCGTGGATGTTTGCGGCGCTCAACACGGTGGAACCACCGATCGTCGAGCGCGGAATGGCGACGCTCCTCGAGCGTGACAAGACGTGGTACGCCGAGCGGCAGGCGATGCTCGATGAGCGCGTGCACATACGGTTGCAACAACTTTCCACCTGGCTTGGCGACGCAGAGTGGCTGGACGGCGCATTCAGTGCCGGCGACCTGCTGATGGTGACGGTACTGCGCAGGCTGGAGGGATCAGGCGCGCTCGAGAACTATCCGAACCTCGTGGCCTACGTCGCGCGAGGCGAAGCGAGGCCCGCCTACAAGCGAGCGTTCGACGCGCAACTGGCGGTGTTCACGGCGGCAGCGGGAACCGGTAGACGTCAATAGAACACAAGTGCACAAGCGCTGAGCGTTCAGACCGGCGGCTAGCGCATCGCTTAGAAGCTCAACGCGGCCTGACTGACGAAATCGGCGTTTTGATCGGGTTCGCTACGAACGATTCTTGCGGCGAAAGCTTTCGCCGTGTCCTGATCGCAGCGGCGAAGCAGGTTCTTGACGTCTGACTCGGATGTGACTGTCGAAAATACCTGTTCCGGAGAGATGTAGACCAGCACCTTCTTCCGCCTGTTCACGAGCTCAATGATGTTACTGAGCGTGCCCGGGCTCTTTGCATCCCAGATCATGAAGCCGTAATCAGCCTCATCGGCCATTCTCCGGTCCTTCACCGTGTAGAAGTCGCGACCCCGCAGGCCAGGGGGCACGGCGACGCTCGCGACGTTCCAATTTCCGAGATTGTTGCGGCACAAGTTGCCTCAGCAATGCACGACCACGTTTCGATAGTGCGCATCGGCGAAGTGCGCTTGCAGCGCTCTATCCGCGCCGTTTGCGTCTCCAACGACAATGCGCAATTGCTGGCTCATGATGTTGTCCAGCCGCTGCTTGACCGCATCAGTCAGCCGCGACAGCTTCCTCGACCCAGCCAAGAAAACCGTCGTCATCGCTTGCTCCGAGTCTTGGTCATCGCAAGTACGTAAACGCCTTTCCCTTGGCCCAGCGGCCGCTGAAGGAGAAAGACAAGCTGCTGGAACTTGTTTGCCCGCTTTGGCACAAACCGCTCCACGACCAAATTCGGGAAAGAGCCTATGGGTAGCGAAACGGTAGGCTTCCTCTACCATCCAAGGGCCGGAATCTCTGCGGTGAAAAAATCAGTGTTCGCTACGCCCTCGATTCATACGACACCCCGCACCCTCCCAACCCGCAATATCCCCCCGGATTCTTCGCGAGATACTGCTGGTGATAATCCTCCGCGTAGTAATACGCCGGCGCCGGCGCGATCTCCGTCGTGATCTTGCCGTGACCCGCGGCGGTGAGCCTCTTCTGATACGCATCGCGCGAGCGCTCGGCCGCCGCGCGCTGCTCTTCGTTCGCGTAGAAGATCACCGAGCGATACTGCGTGCCGACGTCGGCGCCCTGACGCATGCCCTGCGTCGGGTCGTGCGACTCCCAGAACGCCTTCAGCAGATCGTCGTACGAAATCTTCGCCGGATCGAACGCGACCTTCACGACTTCCGCGTGGCCCGTGAGCCCCGTGCACACCTCTTCGTATGTCGGGTTCGGCGTCAGGCCGCCCGCGTAGCCGACCGACGTCGAGTACACGCCCGGCAACTGCCAGAACATGCGCTCCGCGCCCCAGAAGCAGCCGAGGCCGAACACGGCTTCCTGTAAGCCCGCAGGGAACGGCGGAACGATCCGGTTGCCGTTCACGAAGTGCTTTGCGGGAATCTGCAATGGGGTCGACCGGCCGGGCAGTGCCTCGTCGGGGGTGGGCAGCGTGGCTTTCTTGCGGAGCAGGGCCATGGCGGACTCCTTCGGTCGGGCGCGAGGGAAAGGACCCGAAGTCTGGGGATGTGGCGCGCGCAACTCAAGGGCGCGCGGCGGTGCCGGTCCTGAACCCCGGTCGTGCCGCGAGGGACACACGTCAGCGTGAGCGGACGTGCGAGGCGCCGGCGGCAGCGTGACGGCGCCGTGCGTGCGGAGGAAACACGTTCGGACGCGCGACGGAAAGGTTGCAGACGCGAGCACACAAAGGTGCAAGTGCCCGGAACAACGGCCTGCGCCAACGCGCTCACACACTCGCACCGGCGCCTTTGCAATGCCGCACGCCCGTGGATATAACACCTTCGTGCGACGGATCTGGCGTTCGGGAAGGCGGCAGATGTCTCGGGCGACGCTGATGACAGCAGTGCTCGTAGCAGCCACGACGGCTAGCGTGAGCGCGCCTGCGTGGGCTACGGAGCCGGCCCCGCAGAATCAGAGCGCCACCGTCATCGGTCCTCTCAATCCACAGCTCGCCGATGGCGCGAGCGCGCTCGACGCCGGGCGCATCGAAGAAGGCATCCGCCTCACGCTCGAAGGGCTGAAGCTGCCGACCGACGTGCACGACCGCGCGGCCGGCTATTCGAACCTCTGCGCCGGCTACGCGATCCTCAAGCAATGGGACGAAGCGCTCCAGCACTGCAATACCTCGCTCGCGCTCGATCGGAGCAACTGGCGCTCGTACAACAATCGCGCGGCGGTCTACGTCGGCAAGGGGCAATACGATCACGCGATGGCGGATCTGCGCGCCGGCCTCGAGCTCGCCCCGAACTCACAGACGCTGCTGGAGAGCTTGCGCATCGTGCAGGAGAACCGGCGCTTGCTGAATGCGCGCAGCCGTTCGGCCGTGCGCACGCCGTAAGGTGAGGCAGTTGACGGGGGGCGGCGCCTGGCGCGCCGGGGCCGCGGACGCTGCGCATGCGCGGGCGTCGCCCGACTGCGAATCCCCGCTACGCTCGTTGCGCCTGAGGGATCGCCTGACCCGCGCCCCCCGCCGGCGAGCTCAAGATCTCGCGCGTCACGTCGCGTCCGCCCCGGAAGTTCACCCAGAGCGACTGCAGCGTGTAGATCGGCCCCCACGGGAGGCCCCACCACCCGAGCAGCAGCGACAGGCCCGAGAAGCCGAGGCCCTTGCCGAGGGCGCCTTCGCCCGCGCGCAGGAAATAGATCGACGACGGCCGCTTGAACGTCATGACGAGCACGGAGATGCAGTACTGATAGATGACGAAGCGCCCACCCCGTTGCACTTCCTCTTGGACCTGCTCGTGCGTCATTCCCTCGATTCCGCAAATCTTCATGTCTGCCCCCTGCGACAGCACATAATCGAGTTGCCCCGGAGTGAGTACAACTTTACGCGGCGCGGCGCCCCGACGGCGCGAACCCGTCCACATCCCGGATCGTGCGCCTCGGCACGTCAGTGGCCGGACACGCCGGATATGCTGCTTTTCCCGCAATCTTGGAGCTTTTCGGCATGAGCGCGGTATATCCGCCAGGGCCGGTAGAGGTGCCCGCGAATCTGACTGAGCCCGCCAGCGCCTATCGGCGGCACGCGTGGCTCGCGGTGGGCGGGTTGCTCCTGTTCGTCGCCACCTATTGCGCGCTCACCGGCTGGTTCGGCTGGACCGCGTGGCGACTCTTGGCCGGCATCGGCGGCGCGAGCGGCGACAATCTCGTCGTCAGTCTCGTGTCGGGCGGCTGCGCGGCCTTCCTCGCGGTGTTCATGCTGAAAGCGCTCGTGTTCGTGAAGCGCGGCGCCGCCGTCGAGGACATCGAGGTCACGCCGCAGGATCAGCCCGCCCTCTTCGACTTCCTGCACCGCCTCGCGCGGGACACCGGCGCGCCGCGCCCCCACCGCGTGTTTCTGTCCGGCCGCGTGAACGCCGCGGTCTTCTATGACCTGTCGATCGCGAACCTGCTCATTCCTTCGCGCAAGAACCTCGAGATCGGGCTCGGGCTCGTGAACGTCCTGACGCTCGGCGAGCTGAAGGCGGTGCTCGCGCACGAGCTCGGCCACTTCGCGCAGAAATCGATGGCGGTCGGACGCTGGGTATACATCGCGCAGCAGGTGGCCGGCCACATCGTCGCTAGACGCGACGCGCTCGACACGTTCCTCGCGCGTCTGTCCGGGATCGACATCCGCATCGCGTGGATCGGCTGGCTGTTGCGGATCATCGTCTGGTCGATCCGCTCGCTCGTCGATCTGCTGTTCCGGCTCGTGCTGATCGCGCAACGCGCGCTCTCGCGAGAGATGGAGTTCCAGGCGGATTTGGTCGCGGTGTCCGTCACCGGCAGCGACGCGCTCATTCACGCGCTCCACAAGCTCGGCGCGGCCGACGACGCGTGGGACCGGACGCTCGGCTTCGCCGGCAGCGAGCTGCAGGAGGGCCGCGGGGTCAAAGACCTCTTCGCGATCCAGCTACGCATCATCGAAAAGCTCCGCTCGTTGCTCGGCGACGCGGACTACGGCGCCGCGCCGCGCGTGCCGCCGAACGAAGCGCAGAACCATCGCGTGTTCAAAGCGGCGCTCGCCTCGCCGCCTCGCATGTGGGCCACGCATCCCTCGAATGCAGATCGCGAGGCGAATGCGAAGCGCCACTACGTCCGCGCGGACATCGACCAGCGCACTGCCTGGACGCTCTTCAACGAGCCGCAGCAGCTGCGCGAGCGGGTCTCACTGCACATGGCTCGCTCGGCCCGCGCCGAGTTCGAGCCAGTCGAGATCGCCGAGTCGCTGGCGAAGCTCGATCAGCAATACGCGCGCAGCTTCTTCAACGCCCAGTATCGCGGCGCGTATCTCGGGCGTTCCATCGTGCGGCACGCACGCGATGTGTCAGAGCTCTACGGCGTGCCACCGGCGACGGACGCTGTGCTTCGTGAGCTCGACGCGCTCTACCCCGAATCGCTCTCCGCCGACATCGAGCGCCTGCGCACGCTCGAAGAGGAGCGGCAGATGCTCATCGCGCTGCGCGAAGGATTTCTTACGGCGCCCGGCGGCGTGATCCGCCACCGCGGCACGGAGATGTCGCGCAAGGCATTGCCCGCGGCGATCGAGGCCGTCGAGCGCGAGCTCGCGGCGTGTACGCAGATCGTGCGCGACCATGATCGACGCTGCCGCACGACGCACTTGGCGGCCGCCCGGGCGTTCGGCGAGGACTGGGCGAAATACCTGCGCGGCCTGCTCGGGCTGCTGCACTACGCGGACCACGTCGACGCGAACTTGTTGGACGCGCACGGGCTGCTCTCGCACACCGTCGCCGTTGCGACGGCGGACGGCAAGGTGAGCCAGAGCGAGCTCGACGGGATCCTGCACGCGGCCGATATGACCTACGCAGCGCTGAAAGACGTCCACGACGCCGTCGAGCAGGTGATTCCCGACCGCACCGTGCTGGGCCGCATGCGAGTCGAGTCGTGGCCCGCGGCCGTCGAAAAGCTCGCGTTACCCCCGCCGCAGCAGAGCAATATCGGCGAATGGCTGAACGCGGTGACGAGCTGGATACGCTCCACGTCGTCGAGCCTGGGCGCGTTGCGACTCGCCGCGCTCGAGCAGTTGCTCGCGGCGGAAACGCAGATCGCGCTGC
>DASZSS010000081.1:0-8218 GCA_035548535.1 Steroidobacteraceae bacterium | reverse complement strand
CCGTCGATCTGCTCCCAGACGACGGTGACGTCGCCCGCGGAGTCGATCGCCACGCGCGGCTCCGCAGCCGAATCCGTGTTGTGCGCGTCGACCGCCGCAGCCCATTCAGTCGTCCCGGGCAGGAGGCGGCTCGACCGCACGCGCACCTGCACGCCGTCGTCGTGCTCCCACACCACGTGCGCGACGCCATCGCGGTCTATTGCAATGTCCGGATTGCCGCCGGTGCCGCTCGCGACGTCCGTAGCGGATGCGATGCGTCCCGGCGCGCCCCATCCGTTGCCGGACTCATAGCGATTCCAGCGGATGGTTGCGCCCCGCTCGTTCGGACTCGCCTGCTCCCAGACGGCGTAGGCATTCGCGTGCGAATCCACGAAGACCTTTGGCGGCCCCGACCCGCTCGTGTTGTCGTCGATCATCACCGCGGTGCCCCAGTCCCCTCCCGCCGTGAAGCGATTCGACCAGATGTCGGAGCGCTCGCTCTCGTCCGACTGAGTCCAGACCGCGTACGCATTGCCGAAAGCGTCGACCGCGACTTGCGGCAGAAACGCGGCACCCGGCGCGACGGTCGCGATCAGCCGCGGCGTGCCCCACCCGTTCGCGAGCGTGAATTGGTTCGACCACACGCACACACAGGTTGCGACGCCCTGCGTCCACACGGCAAAGGCACGCCCGGTGCTGGAGTCGAAAGCGACGCGCGCACTGTCCGCGTTCCCTGGATTGCTCTCGACCTGCACGGGTGTGCCCCACGTGCCGCCGCTGTAGAGATTCGACCAGATCTCGAAGAGGCCGCCGTCCAATTGCGTCCACACGGCGAGAGCGTTGCCTGACGCATCCACGGCCACGTGCGGCGCGCGGCCTTCACCCGCCGTGTTCGCGCTCGACTGGATCACCGATGCGCTGCCCCAGCCGGTGCCCGCGGTGTAGCGGTTCGACCAGATACGCGAGACGCCGTGGTCACTCTGCTCCCACACCACCGTCGCATTGCCCGACGCATCGACGTCGATCTCGGGAAGGTCGGCGTTCGTCTCGGTGCTCTCGGCTTTGCTGATCTGGACCGCCGTGCCCCACCCGGTGCCGTTGACGTATCGGTTGGACCAGATCGCGCGCGTCGCACCGTCGCGGCGCTGCCAGACCGCAATCGCGTTCCCGTCCCGATCGACGACGACACGCGGTCTCTCCGTGGTCGTGGGTCCAACCGGTTCGATGCGAGTGGGCGTCTGCCACTCACGATCTGCGGTCGTGAAGTTCAATTCCACGGCCCCACCCAAGGCCTCGCCCTTGGCGCCGCGCAGCTCCGCACCGAGGGTCACGCGATATCCCAAGGCCGGTGACAGCGCGCGATCGGGTGTGATCGTGAGCGTGTTGCCGACAACGGTCGCCGCGAAAGCAGTCGCCTCGAAGGGCGGATCATCGTTCGCGCCCACGAGCGAGACGGTGTTCACCCGAAGGCTCTGAGGGTCGAGCGTCGTGGAGAACGTCAGGACGATGTTGCCCCTGCGCGAAACGCCCGTGGCGCCTTCCGCAGGCGACGTGTCAGTGACGCTGAGCGCCGGCGGTGGCCCACCGCCCCCGTCACCGTCGCCACCACCGCCAGAACCGCCGCCGCAGGCGGCGAGCGCAAGCAGCGCGATGGCTGCCGGATAGCCCTTTGCAAGCTGCATGACACGCTCCGACCGGAACACTCGATTCCAGACGGATTGCGCGGGCGAAAGCGGACGTCGGCCAAAGTGTTGCGGCGGCTAGCGCGACTTCGTCAGATCGATGAATTCCTGCTCGGCAATCACCCGGACGCCGAGCTCGGTGGCCTTCTTCAGCTTCGAGCCGGCCTCGGCGCCGGCGACGACGTAGTCGGTCTTCTTGGAGACGCTGCCGCTCACCTTGGCGCCCAGCCGCTCGGCGAGCGCCTTCGCTTCTTCGCGGGTCATCTGCTCCATCGTGCCGGTGAACACGATCGTCTTGCCGCTGAGGGGCGAATTCTTCGCCGGCTGCTCGGCATCGCGGATGGTCACCTGCTTCGTGAGCTTCTCGACGAGGCTGCGGTTGTGCTGTTCGCGGAAGAACGCCGCGATCGAATCGATCACCGTGTCGCCGATCTGGTCGATCGCATCCATCTCCTGACGGGCTTCCTGCTGCCGCTCCGGGTGCTTGTCGTCGGCCACCGCCAGAGCGGCATCGTGAAACGCCTTCCATGTGCCGTAGCCGCGCGCGAGCGCGCGGGCGGTGGTCTCGCCGACCTGCTTGATGCCGAGCGCGTAGATGAAGCGCTCGAGCGAGATCTCGCGGCGCGCTTCGATGGCCGCGAGCAGCTTGCGCACCGAGACCTCGCCGAACCCCTCCTCCGCCTCGAGCTCCGCCTTGCGCTCCTTCAGCTCGAAGATCTGCGAGGGCTCGACCACCCAGTTGCGCTCGAAAAAGAGCTGGATCTGCTTCTCACCGAGCCCTTCGATGTCGAAGGCCTGGCGCGAGACGAAGTGTCGCAAGTGCTCGGTCTTCTGGAACGGACATGCGAGCTCGCCGGTGCAGCGCGCACGCGCTCCCTGCTCGCCCGTGGCCGTAGTCTCGCGCACGACTTCCGTGCGCAGCGGGCATGGGCATCGCTTGGGGAACGCGTATTCCTTCGCTTCCGCGTCGCGCTTCTCCTTCACGACGCCCAGCACCTGGGGAATCACGTCCCCGGCGCGCTGAATCGTGACGTAATCGCCGATGCGCACATCGAGTGAGCGGATGTAGTCCTCGTTGTGAAGCGTCGCGTTCTGCACGACGACGCCGCCTACGTTGACCGGTTCGAGCTTGGCGACCGGCGTGAGCGTTCCCGTGCGACCGACCTGGATGTCGATGTCCTTCACGCGAGTGATCGCCTTCTCGGCCGGAAACTTGTGCGCAATCGCCCAGCGCGGATTGCGGGAGACGAAGCCCAGTCGCTCCTGCCAGTCCAGCCGGTCTACCTTGTACACGACGCCATCGATGTCGTAGTCGAGCGCAGCGCGCTCGAGCGCGATCTCCGCGTGGAACGCGAGCAGCTCCTGCACCGACTTGCAGATCCGGGTGAACGGATTGGTCTTGAACCCGCGCGCCTCCAGCCATTTCAGCATTCCCGACTGCGTCGTCGCCGGCATCTCGCTCATCTCGCCCCACGCGTACGCGAAGAAGCCGAGTGGGCGGCTCGCCGTGATCGCCGGGTCGAGCTGCCGCACCGAACCGGCCGCGGAGTTTCGCGGATTCGCGTACAGCGGCTTGCCGGCCGCGAGCTGTTGCTCGTTGAGCTGCTTGAAGGCGCGCTTCGACATGTAGACTTCGCCGCGCACCTCGCAGATCTCGGGAGCGTGCCGCGCTCCGTCCTTCAGGTGCTTCGGGATATCCGCCAGCGTCCTGACATTCGCCGTGACGTCTTCGCCTTCGTAGCCGTCCCCGCGCGTCGCGCCGACCGCGAGCTTGCCTTGCTCGTAGCGCAGCGACATCGAGAGCCCATCGATCTTCGGCTCCGCGGTGAAGACGATCTCTTCATCGGGCGCGAGCCGCAGGAACTTGCGAATGCGCTCGACGAATTCGACGACGTCCTCCTCGGCGAACGCGTTCGCGAGTGAGAGCATCGGCACGCTGTGCCGCACCTTGGCGAACTTGGTGGAGGGTGCGGTCCCCACGCGCTGCGTCGGCGAATCGGGGCTGCGCAGCTCTTCGTGCGCTTCTTCCAGCGCACGCAGCTCCGCCATGAGCGCGTCGTACTCCGCGTCGGAGATTTCCGGAGCGTCCTGCTCGTAGTAGCGCTTGTTGTGGCGGGCAATTTCCTTGCGCAGCCATGCCACTCGCTCGCGCGGGTCCTGCGCGCGAGCCGCCGCGTCGTTTTTCACTGCCGTGTCTCGGATTGCGGTTGCGCGGCGGGCGCCGGCTCGGCGCTCGCGCTGGAGCCGTTGCTCCCGTTCGCTTCACTGAGGCTTTGACGGATCGCCGCGCTCCGCATCGGCGTGAGCGGCTCGCCGCGCTCGTCCTGCAGAGCCCCTTGCAAGCGATCGTTCAGCGCGCGCGCGGTGTGCAGCAGTTCGTCGAACGTCTCCTGCGGCGGCAGCGGACCGGGCAGCACCGCGAACAAGCTGAGCCCGCCGAAGCGCTGGCCGTCCATCGTGTTCAGCGCGAACGTGCCCGGCTTCGTGAGGCTCGCGGCGCTCAGCAGCGCGCGGTCATCGGGCCCGGCCTTGTGAAAGATGTCGAACTTGCCGAGCACGAAGCCTTCGGCCGCGAGCGCGAGTCTCACGGCTCTCCCCGGAAAACGTGCGGCAGGCGGCGATACGAGGCGCAGCGCAACGATCTTGCGCAAGCCTTCCGCGGGCCAATCGACGATGGGCCCACCGGCGGCGCCGGCGTCCATCGCAGGCTCGTGACCCTTCGGCTCGGCCGCCGCCGCTCGCGACGCGGGAGTGCGTTGATCGTCGCTGTCCGTGTCGAAACCGACAGACTCGGATCGCGGCGGGTCAGACGAAGCGTCGCCGTTCGCCGCCGCACGCGACGACTGAGCATCCGAGGCGTCGGCGCCGGCGCGTCTCGCATCCGCGAACCCTGGGCTCTCGCCTGCGGCACCGGCGGCGGCGCCGTTGCTCGACGCGGCAGACCTCGTACCGAGGCCGGCACCCTCTTTGGCCAGGTGATCGCCCTCTGCATGGAATGCAACGCCAGCTCGCCGCGCCACATCCTCTCGCAGCGACGCATCGAGATCGCCCACTTCGTCGCCGCTCAGCGCGATGGTGTCTTCGTCGTGCGCGGCTTCTTCGGGAGCGGTCGCGCCCGTTTCGCCCTGAACGGGCAGACGCGCGAACGATGCCGCATCCACTTCGATGACGGGTGGATCGGCCGTGGGCTCGCGGCGCGCGATCACCTGCGGCTCGCGCCGCGAATCCACCGGCTGCAGCTCCGGGAACGTGATGACCGGCTCGTTTCGGACGCGCGTGGGGTCGACGAACCCCGCAACCGGCTGACCGCCGCCGTCCAGCGACGGCGCCGTCCGATCGCCCGGCGGCGCAGTGGACCCGAAGCCACTCTGGCGCGGCGCCTGGCGCTGCCGGCGAATCTCCCACAGCGCGAGGCCCACGATGAACAGGGCGCCGACGATCAGCAAGGTCCAGCGCAACTCAGGCATGACCGTCACCGAGCCTCACGAACGCGCCTCGCTCACGCCGATGCGAGCTTCACCGCTTCGTCGACGTCCACGGCGACGAGGCGCGACACACCGGGCTCGTTCATGGTGACGCCGATGAGCTGCGAGGCGAGCTCCATCGTCGTCTTGTTGTGCGTGATGAAGATGAACTGCACCCGCTCGGACATCTCGCGGACGATATCGCAGAAGCGGCCCACGTTGTGCTCGTCGAGCGGCGCGTCCACCTCGTCGAGCAGGCAGAACGGCGCCGGGTTCAAATCGAAGATCGAGAACACGAGCGCCACCGCGGTCAGCGCCTTCTCGCCGCCCGACAGCAGGTGGATCGAGCTGTTGCGCTTGCCCGGCGGGCGCGCCATGACCGCGATGCCCGCGGCGAGCGGATCGTCGCCGACCATCTCGAGATACGCGTGCCCGCCGCCGAACAGCCGCGGGAATTTCTCCTGCAAGCCGGCGTTGATGCGGTTGAACGTATCCTCGAAGCGGCTGCGCGTTTCCTTGTCGATGCGGTGCATCGCCTGCTCGAGCGTCGCGAGCGCTTCGGTGAGGTCGGCGAACTGCCGATCGAGGTACTCCTTGCGCTCGGTCTGCTCCTTCAGCTCGTCGATCGCGGCGAGGTTCACCTGTCCGAGCTTCTCGATGTCGGCGCGCACGCCGTTCAGATTCTCTTCCCACACCGGCACGCTGGCATCGCCCGGCAGCCCGAGCTGTATCTCTTCCAGCGTGAAATGCGTGGCGGCGAACTGCTCGGCGATCGACTCGCGCCGTACGCGGGTTTCCTGCGCGGCGAGCTTCGCCGCTTCCATCGCTCCGCGCGCGGTGTTCACGCGCTGCTCGGCTTCGAGGCGCTTCTCTTCGAGATCGCGCAGCTCGGCGTCCGCGTCTTCGAGCGCGCGCCGCGCGGTCGACAGCTCCGCCTCCACTTCGAGGCGGCGCGCCAGCGCATCGTCGAGGCGGTTCTGCAGCTCGAGGATCGGCGCGTCGCCGTTGGCGAGCTCCTTTTCGAGGCCCGCGATCCGCTGCTCGAGCTGCGCGCGCTGCTCGATCATGCGCGCGAGCCCGACCGCCACCGA
Source organism: Steroidobacteraceae bacterium (assembly GCA_035548535.1). GTDB lineage: Bacteria > Pseudomonadota > Gammaproteobacteria > Steroidobacterales > Steroidobacteraceae > JADGHX01. Next base: position 2,002 of record DASZSS010000081.1, on the reverse strand, counting down.
GCTCTCGGTGGACTTGCGCGACTCGATGCGGATCAGCAGATCGCGGGCCGCCATTTGCGCGGCCTGCGCCTCGGCGCGGCGCGTCGCGACGGTCTCGCGCCGCTCCTCGCGCTCGTCCTCGAGGTCCGGCCGCCGCGAATCGAGCTCACCGAGCGTGAGCAGACCGCGATCCAGCTCACTGCGAGCGCGGGCCAGCGCTTCCTGCGCGGACGCGATCTCACGAGCGACATCGTTGCCCTCTTCCTCGAGGCGGGCCCGACGCAGTGTGTTTTCCTGCGAGCGCGCGCGCATGGCTTCGAGCTGTGCGAGCAGGTCCGCATGTGCGCGGTGCGCGCCCTGGATGCCGGACTGCGCGCCGTCGCGCTGCGCCTCCGCATCGGCCAGCGACTGGCGCACGCTCGCGAGGTGCTCTTCGAGCGAGCGCACCTTCTCTTCGGACACCGCGAAGTCGGCGCGCAGCGCCTTGAGGCGATGCTCGCGCTCGATCACGCCGGCGTGATGATCTTCCCCGCGGCTGACGCGCAGCCAATTGCGCCCGATCCACTCGCCGCCGCGCGTGATGATCGAGCGGCCGGGCGGCAGCGAGCTGCGCGCCGCAAGCGCTTCGGCGAGCGTCTCCGCCGTGATCACGTCCGCAAGCGGGTTGACGACCGCCGCCGGCCCCTTGACCTTCGAGGCCAGGCTGCCCGGCACGGATTGATCGCCGGAACCGTCCTGCTCGATGAGCGCCACGCGCCCGTTGTTGAATCCGTCGAGCGCCGCAGCGATGTCATCCAGGCGATCGACGCAGACAGCTTCGAGATAGTCGCCGAGTGCGGTCTCGACGGCGCGCTCCCAGCCGGCTTCCACCTCGAGAGTCTGCGCGACACGCATGTTCCCGCCGAGCCCGCGGTCGGCGAGCCACTCGGCGGCGCGGCCGGCTTCATGACTCAGCGAGGCCTTCTGCAAGGCCTCGAGCGACATCAGCTCGGCGCGAATGCGCTCGCGATCCTTGCGCGCGGCCTCGAGCCGCCCTTCGACGGCGACCTGCTCCGCGCGCAGCGACTGCACGACTTCGAGCGCGTGAGCGAGCGTCTCCGCCAGCTCTTCGCTCTTCAGGCGCGCCGCGGATTCGCTGTCCGCGAGCGCCGCGAGCTGCTCGTCGGCACTCTGCGCGGCGAGCGTCTCGCGCTCGACGGCGATGCGGTCCGCCTGCGCCACCAAGCGCCGGAGCTGATTCTCGAGCTGCTCGATGCGCGCCCGCTCGACCTGAGTTGTCTGATGCGCCGCGCCGAGCGCGCGATTGAAATCTTCCCCGCTCTGCTGCCAGGTCTGCAGCGCCTGCTCCGCGTCCCGCAACGCCTCCGCCGCCGAGGTCTCCGCGAGCTGCGTGGTCTCGAGAGTCGGCGTGAGCTCCGCGATCTCCGCGCGCAGCTCCGCGAGCTGCTTCTCGTCGCGCTCGATGTGGAGCGCCAGATCGTTCAGCGTGCCGCGCGATTGCGCGAGGTCCGCCTTCTGCCGCTCGCGCAGCTCGCGCGTGTGCTCGATCGTCTGCTCGGTGCGCGAGATCTCCGCGCCGACTTCGTAGTAGCGCGCCTGCACCGCGGAGACGTGCTCGCTCTGCTGGCTGTGGAACTCGCGCTGCTTCTCGATGGCCGCTTCGGCCGAGCGCTGATCCGCGAGCGCCGCCTGCATTGCGAGGTCGCACTCACGCATCGCGCTGTCGTGCACTTCCGTGCCGCTGTCGAGCTCGCGCATGCGCAGCGCGAGCACTTCCGCCGTGAGCTTGCGCTCCTGCTCCTTGAGCCCCTGATAGCGACGCGCGGTGGCCGCCTGCCGCTGCAGGTGACGAATCTGCTTCTCGACTTCGTCGCGCACGTCTTGCAGGCGCTCGAGGTTTTCGCGCGTGTCGTGGATGCGGCTCTCGGTTTCCTTGCGCCGCTCCTTGTACTTCGAGATGCCGGCGGCCTCTTCGACGAACGCCCGCATGTCCTCGGGCTTCGACTCGATGACGCGCGAGATC
>DASZSS010000080.1:0-8122 GCA_035548535.1 Steroidobacteraceae bacterium | reverse complement strand
CTCAGTGGCAGAAGAGCGCGGTGCGAATGGTGGATTTTCCGCACTGCCCGATCAAGCACTCTGGCGTCGAATTCCTGCGCTCGCGGCCCTTTTAACCTTATCTCTGCTCGGCGCATCGCTCCTGGCGACCACCGCAGGCCGATTCTGGCTCGGGGACCTTGCCGTGCACTTTCCTGTGCAATATGCGGCCCTTGCGCTCGTGACCTTCGTGGTCTTCCTGATCGTGCGTCGCCCGGCGTGGGCCGCGCTCGCCCTGGCGATCGCGGCTTGCAACACGTTCAGTGCCGCGCCAGTGCTTGCCGCCCGTCCGCCGACGGCTCCCTCCGCGGTGGCGCGCGGGCCGGGCGACCCGGTCCGCGTGCGCGTCGCATCCGTCAACGTGCTCTATACGAACCGTCAATTTCAACGTGTCGCCGATTTTATTCACCGCGAGCGGCCCGATGCCGTCGTGCTGGTCGAGATGACGGACGACTGGCGACGCGCGCTGGCCAGTCTGGATCGGGAATACCCCTACCACTACGCGACGCGCGGCGTCGGGTTTCGTGGCGTGAATCTCTGGTCGCGGCTGCCGATGAAGGACGTAGGCGTGCTGCCGATCGGAGCTCGGCAGGAGCCCGCAATTCAGGCCACGCTGACGACGCCCGACGGTCGCATGCTGCGCCTCTTCGGAGTGCATGCGACCTGGCCGATGGCCCCGCTCTCGGCGGCTCGGCGCAACCAACAACTCGAGCGGCTCGCACGCTATGCCCGCGAGACGAAGGGCTTGCCGCTCGTGATCGTGGGCGATCTCAACGTGACGCCGTTTTCCCCGTACTTCAGGCGGTTGCTCGCGGAAGGCCAGGTCCGCTCCGCCGCCGATGGGTTCGGATGGGTGCCGACCTGGCCCTCCTTCCTATTGCCGGCCGGCATCCAGATCGACCATGCGCTGGTGAACGCGGCCGTCACCGTGAAGTCTTTTCGTCCCGGAGCGGCGGACGGCTCGGACCATCGGCCGATCGTCGTCGACTTGCTGCTGTGAGGGCCCGTGCGAAAGGTATGCTTTCGGAACCGAGCCAAATCCCCTGGGGTCTGACCCGCATGATTTCTCATACCCAAAGCTTCCGCTTATCGGTTCTGGCGCGTGCGGTGTTGTTGGGCGTGATGCTCGTGCCCGCGCTTCTCAGCGCAGCGGAGCTCCAGAGGCCCTCGGGCGCGCAGAAGAAGGCCGTGGAGGAGTATCTGGACGCGGTCGCAAGCGGCAGCCCGCAAGCCGTCGCGTATGCCATTCACCCGTCCGACCTCGAGGCGCTCCGTAACAGGATCCTCACGCAGCTACGCGAAGAGGCGGGCCGCGGCGATAGCACGATTCGCAACCGTCTCTTCGGGCCCGGCCGGCCGCTCGCGGACATCGAGCGCTTGACGCCCATCGATTTTTACGCGGCGCTCGGACGCAAGCTCTACCTGTTCGGTCGCGAGTACAAGGACGCGGACTGGCTCGCCGCCGTGCCCGATAAGGACGGCGTCGTGCAGGTGCTCGTGAAGGGCAAGGGCGACAAGGATCACGCGAAGGTCCCGGTGGTGAACGTCGTGTCGATTCGCCCCTACGGCAAGGATTGGAAGGCGACGCTGCCCTCCGAGATCGAGGCGCAGATCGACGACCTCGCGAATGCGCGGCGGAGCATCTATGCCGGGCTGCCGCCGCCGGCGGCGGCGACGACGGCGCAGACGCCGATCAAACCGGGCTCCGGGGCCGAGACGGGCTTGCCGCCGCAGATCGCCGAGCTGCTCGACAACGCAAGCAAGGCGCTCGCGGTGCCGAGCTGCGAGGACTACTACAACAAGTACATGAGCCCGAACTTCCGCAAGGTCACTTCGAAGAAGGCGCTCGAGGCGCTGATCAACAATTGCAAGAACAGCATCGGCACGCGCGAGATGCTCGCCGCGACGATGCGCATCCTGAAGGACCTGGTGCCTCGCTTCGAGTACGAGGGGCGGCGCGCCGTCTACGACGTGAGCGGCCAAGGTTTGCCGTTCGACACCTTCGCGTTGGAGCAGATCGACAAGAAGTGGTACATCGCGGAGTGAGCGCACGCGGGCGCGCTCACTCCCGTAGCAACATGAACTGCACGCCTCGGTAGGACATCACCACACCGTCCGGCGTGATCGAATCGACGCGCACGCCTTCGATCGATTGCCCTTCGTTCGCTTTGTTTCCGTTCACGAGCACGAAGCGCTTGCTCGGGTCCGGCGCATAGACGTGCAGATCGAGATGAAGCGGCGGAAGGCTGTTCTTCTGCGCGGCTTCTTCGTACGTCATCAGGCCGTTCTCCAGGCCGCGACGGACATGCCCGAAAGTCGATGTAGCTTCGGAGGGCTCTTTCGCCGGCGCGTAATCGTCCGGGTTCCCTTCCGGCGGCGCGGAATACGCCTGCTGCTGTGCCGGCGGCGCATACCCGCCGTTCTGAGCGGGCGGTCCGACGGGGTAATTCTGCTGTGGTGGATAGCCTTGTGCCTGCGGATAGCCCGGCTGGGCGTAGCCTGGTGGAGGATAGCCCTGCGGTTGCACGTAACCTTGCTGCGCGTAGGCCTGCTGCGGGTAAGCGGGCGCGTACGCTTGCTGAGGGTACTGAGGCGGCGCGTATGCAGGTTGAGGTGGAGCGGCGTACGTGGCAGCCGGCGGGGGCGCCGCCTGTGCAACGGGCGGCTGTGCGGCCGGCGCAGCTTGCGCGGTCGTCGAGGTCGGCGCAGACGGCGAGGCAGGCGCGGACGTGACAGCCTTACTCTCGGTCGCCGCCATTTGTCGCGTGCTGGCGGCGGCCGGCTTTCGCAGAAGGATCCAGCCGACCACCACCAGATTGACGGCGAGCAGCGCGAGCAGGGCATATGCCCAGGTCGGGAATCCCGCTCGCGGCGGCGCGACGCGCACCTCGAACAACGCCGGCCCGCTCTGCCGCTGGCGGTCGTTTTCGGACTTCTTCAACGCATCGAGAATGAACGACATGAGCTAGCCACCACCGTGCGCGGGCTCGCTGCGCAGGACGGGTGAATCGGGCGTGGCCACCGCGCTCGCGAGCACGATCTGAGTCTGCACGCCCGCGATACCGTCCACAGTGAGCTGGTTGCGCTTCTGAAAATCCTTCACCAGCTCGCTGAGCTGGGCGTCGAACACATCGCTTGCTGCGAAATCAGGCGGCGCGCCAGTCACCCGTTGCAGGCTCTGCCGCAACCAGCGGACCTCGGCGCCGCGCATGCCGACACTCAACGGTTTCACGTGCGGCGTACCCGGACGCCACAGCATGATGAAATCTCCGAACCAGAGCCGCGCGAGATCGCTGATCCGCACGACGCGCCGCTTACCGCCCAGATCCACCTTGGCGCTCTCGTCCGCAAGATTGGTGAGCACGACCTGGTGAGCGATGCCGCTCTCGTCGTTCAGCATGAGGATTGCCGGACGGTTGTACTGGCGGAGCTGGCCGAAGGAGCCGCGCTGGACGAGACACTCGAGTCCCTGTCGCGAGGCCTGAGTGCACGGATCGTCACTGTCCGCTTCGTACTTGGCGCCCCACATGCCGAAGAGTTTGCCGAAGGCGCCGTCCGGAACGGTTTCGGACGCATACGTCTTCAGCAATTCCGAGAGAGGTTCGGCGGCGGGCTCGGTGAGCGATGCGACGCGCAGACCGCTCGACGCTTCGCTCGCTGGTCCCGCGACGCGATCGCCGGTGCCCGCCTTCGCACTGCTCTCGGTGATGGCGACCGCCGGCGGCGCGGTCTCGATGTTCTTGTCTCCCGCCACCGCCGGGCGGCTGCCGGGGAACAGCTCCCACGCGAGAAACACCGTTGCAACGACGGCGAGACCCGCGCCTGCGGCACCGGCCCAGGGCAGCCACGCCGGCGCGAACTTGCGGCCGAACACTTCGGCGGCAGCGTGACGGACGAGACTACTGCCGACGCGATGGCGATCCTGCGTGTATGCGCCGAGCAGGGCGCGATCGGCGATCACGTTGATCACACGCGGCACGCCTCCCGAGAGTCGATAAATCTCGCTCAACGCCGGCGGCGTGAAGATGTCCGTCGTCGCACCGGCGACCCGCAAGCGGTGACGCACGTACGCCGAAGTCTCGACGGCAGACAGTGGATCGAGGTGATAGCGGCCCGTGATGCGCTGCGCGAGCTGGCGCAGGTCATTGCGCTCGAGCAGCGCACGCAGCTCGGGCTGGCCGATGAGGATGATCTGCAGGAGCTTCTGCGTATTCGTCTCGAGATTGGTGAGCAAGCGCACTTGCTCGAGCACCTCGGGCGAGAGGTTCTGCGCTTCGTCGACGACGAGCACGATGCGCCGCCCGCCCGCGTGGGCGCGCAGCAGATAGTCGTTCAGGATGTCGACGAGATCTTTGAGGCTGTGCTCAGCCGAATCCGGTACGCCGATCCCGAGCTCCTCGCAGATCGTGAGCAGGAACTCCGTCGGCGTCATGCGCGGGTTCAGGATGAGCGCGACTTCGGCGTTCTTCGGCGTCTGCCCGAGCAGCGAGCGGATGGTGGTCGTCTTACCGGTGCCCACCTCGCCGGTGAGCTGCACGAAGCCGCCGGCCTCGTTGATGCCATACAGCAGGTGAGCCAGAGCTTCGGCGTGACGCTCGCTCAGGTAGAGATATCGCGGATCGGGCGTGATCGCGAAGGGCTTCTCGTTTAGGCCGAAGAACGACAGATACATGTGTAATGGTGTAGAGGCGGGTGGCCTGTCCGCCCGGGTCGCGAGTATTGCATGGGAGTCCGTTGGGTGCATTTGGGGCGGCAAAGTTCGTCGGCCGGGGTGTGTGCAAACGCCGACGGACGCCGGTCGGGGTGCGCGGCCTTGAAGGGCCGACAAGAGCTCAGTCGTGCCCGGACTTGTCTTCGAGGTTGCCGGCGCGGGTCAGCGCCTGGCTGCCGAACTTCTCGCGGATGGCATCGAGGGTCCTGTCCAGCTTGGAGGAGGCGCCCTTCGGACCCGATGCGGCGAACAGGTCGAGCTGCTCGGCCACCGCGAGCTGGCTGACGCCCACTCCAAGCAGGCGGATCCGGGTGCCGGGGTGCTCTGCGAGCCAGACCCCCAGCAGCTCGCGCGCGACCCGACCGATCGCCTGGCTGTCATGGGTCGCCGGTGAGATGCGCCGCTGACGGGTGAAGGTCGAGAAGTCGTGACGGCGAATCTTGACGGTGACGCACCCGGCCACCAGTCCTTTCGCCCGCAGCCGCGTGCAGGCGCGGTCCGCCAGGGCGGCGAGCTCACCCTGCAGGCGGCGCGGCTCCGCGATGTCGGCGGCGAACGTGTCCTCGGCACTGATCGACTTCTCGTCCCGGTCCGCAACGACCTCGCGGTCGTCGATTCCGGCGGCGCGCTCGCGAATCCGCCGCGTGTACTTGCCGAACAGGGGCCACAAAACAGAGTCTTTCGCCGTACGCAATTCGGCGAACGTGTGAATGCCGGCCGCTTCGACTCTCGCGCCCATCTTCCGGCCGAGGCCCGGGAGGCGGCGTATCGAGAGCGGATCGAGCACGCGCCGCACGGTGTCGGGCGTCACCACCGTGAGCCCGTCGGGTTTGTGCAGATCGGACGCGATCTTCGCGACGAGCTTGTTGGGCGCGACGCCGACCGACGCCGTCAGGCGTGTCGTGCGCAGAATGCGTTCTTTGATTGCGCGCGCGATCGCCACCGGGTCGCCGAGCAGGGCGCGGCTCGCGGTCACGTCGAGAAAGGCTTCATCGAGCGAGAGCCCTTCGACCACCGGCGTGAACTGGTGGAAGATCCCGAAGATCTGCTCGGACACTTCCTTGTAGACCTGCATGCGCGGGTGCACGCAAACGGCGTGCGGACACAGGCGTAGTGCCGTCGTCATCGGCATCGCCGAATGCACGCCGAACTTGCGCACTTCATAGCTCGCGGCGGCGACCACGCCGCGTCCGCGCGTTCCGCCGACGATGACCGGTTTGCCCTTCAGCGTGGGATCGTCGCGCTGCTCGATGGACGCGTAAAACGCGTCCATGTCGACGTGGAGAATGGCCCGGCTCATGCGCCACGTCCGTGCGGCTCAGTGGGGCTCGCCGGGCGGCGAGCCCCGCGGACGTGGCGGCGCACGCGCCGCGATGCGGCCCGCGCGCTCCTCATCATGTGTTACTGCTTCACGTTGATCGTGATCTTCTTCGACACGACCGGCGGGTTGTGCGGGATGTGGTTCGCATCGCCGAGCACGAGTTGCAGCGTGTGCTTGCCGGGCGGCAGCTCGATCGAGGTTTCCGTCTGGCCCTTGCCGAAGTGCTTCACGTGATCCGTCGTCGGCAGCGGCGCGTTGGCGTCCGCGGGCACGTCGGTGTCGATGAGCAGATGGTGATGGCCCGTGTTCTCCATCTTCACGCCGGCGGGCGCGACGCCCATGCCCTTCAGTCCGAAGACCACGTTCACGGGACTTTTCACCGAAGCGCCGTCCTTCGGGCTGATGATGTACACCTCGGCGCCGGCAGGCGACGGCGTGCGTTCCTGCGCGTAAACGGCGCTGGTGACGAGGGCGATGGCGGCGACTGCGAGTGCTACACGCATGGATGATTTCTCCGTGACGGCTCGTGGTTGCGCGGCCGCTCTCTTGGCCGCGCCCCAGCTTAGCCAGCCGGTTGGCTTGAAACAAATGACGAGCGCGTGAGACTCACAACGTGACCGCCGTGTAGAGGCCCAGCAGCACGGTCATGGTCAGGCCGAGCACGCAATACGACAGCGCGAGGGCCGCGAACTTGACTCGCGTCACCCACTTGCCCTGCCCGTAAACGCGCCGCATCGCGCGATACGTGTAGTAGGGCACTCCGAGCAACATGAGGAACGTCGCGATGTCGCGCAACGCCGCGGACGGAACGAAGCGCATGAAGAGGACGTAGAGCGTGAGGAACACGAACGCGAACGCGTGCGTGTGTACGAAGAAGAGCAGGTGTTCCACGTATTTGCGGCGCCAATACATCGCACGCATGGTCAGCGCGAGCAGCGGCAGGAGCACGATCAGGGCGCGAGGCACGTTGTGATAGATCGCCTGGACCAGCGCGTGACCGTTGTCGCGGACGATCTTGCGGCACACGGCCGGGCCATCGACGAGGCCTTTGGCCGGGCCGTCGATGAAAGTGAAATCGCTGCAGATGCGATTCGCGCGCTGCTCCGGCGTCTCGGACGGATTTGCGGGGGACTGCTCGAGCTTCTGCACGTCGAGTGAGGGCGCGCCGTCGCCGGTGTGGAGCCCGACGAAACCGACCGTCACGGGACTATTGCTGCCGGTCGTCGCGATCACGAAGAACGCGACACTCAGGACGAGGTAGAGCCGGAAGGGCGGCAGGTAGCGGGCGCGCCGTCCCTCGAGGAATTCCTTCGTCAGAAAGCCCGGGCGCGCGATCAGGGCCCACAGCGTGCGCCAGAGGCGCGAGTCCGCGTGAGTGATGCCTTCCGCAGCTTCGGCGATGAACTCGCCGAGCGAGTGGACGTGCGGGTCGTGGCGCTGGCCGCAGGTGGCGCAGTACTTGCCGGTGAGCGCGGCGCCGCAGTTCTGGCACATCGGAACAGTCGCTGTGCGTTCCGCGCCGGCCACCGCTGAAGCGTCATGGCCTCCCAATGCGAGCGGAAGGTCGTGCGCCGATGCCAGCGTCTCAATGTTCGCTGCCATGGCGTTCGCTGGGGCGGCGTTCGCTGCGGCGGTGTTCGATGCGGCGGTGTTCGATGCGGCGGCGTTCGCTGCGGCGGTGATCATTGCGCCAGTGGTCGTTGCGACCGTAGTCGCTGCCGCACTCGCTATTGGCGCCGCGTCCACCGGCGCAGTGCTTGCTGCCGCAGTCCTCGCTGCCGCCGGGCTTGCTTGCGCAGCCTCCGCTATCGCGTCGTCCGCGCGGCTTGCAGGCTGGGCGGCATGACTACTCGAGGACGACGCAAGGGCATTTGCGCGCGGCGCGGCGTGAGGGCTCGGGGTCGTTGCCGCGGCGTCATCTTCGGCATCGAGCGGCGCCGGCGGCGCGATGCCCGTCGAGACCTCTCCTCCGTTCAACGGCCCTGCTCCTCAGGCGACGTGAATGCTCGTCACCGCCGCCGGCACTTGCGGCACCGGCTGTGCCTCGACGCCGAGCTCGTGCGGCGCGAAGT
>DASZSS010000079.1:0-8456 GCA_035548535.1 Steroidobacteraceae bacterium | reverse complement strand
GAGGTTCGAGGCATCCGTGTACGTCTGCATCTGTCACGCCGTCACTGACCGTCAGGTTCGCGAAGTCGTCGATCGCGGCGTCGGCTCCGTTGCCGAGCTGCAGATGCATTTGCCGGTCGGCGCGTGCTGCGGCCGGTGCGTCGACACGGCCGAGGAAATCATCGCGAGCCATCGCGCCCAGAACGAGGCCGCCACACCTCCCACCGCCCGCGCCGCCTGACCGTCTCCGCCGCCTGATCCGTCCCACTGTTCAGCTCGATTCGCAGCGTGCGCCTGCCGGCTTGCGCCGGTTGCCTCACGCCGCGTTAGCGGCGACCATCGCGCTCTGCCTCGCCCGGCCCACCAAGGAAAACATCGAATGAAGGGTGACCCCAAGGTCCTGTCTCATCTGAATGCCGTGTTGAAAAACGAGCTCACGGCGATCAACCAGTACTGGCTGCACGCGCGCATGTTCGGCAACTGGGGCCTGCACGGGCTCGAGGACCACGAGCGCAAGGAATCCATCGACGAGATGAAGCACGCGGACGCGCTCGTGAAGCGCATCCTGTTCCTCGAGGGGCTGCCGAACCTGCAGGATTACAACAAGCTCCTGATCGGCGAAAACACGCGCGAAGTGCTCGAGATGGACCTGCGCCTCGAAATGCAAGCGCACCCGGTGCTACGCCAGGCCATCGCCGACAGCGAAGCGGCCGGCGACTACGAATCGCGCGAGTTGTTCGAGGAGATCCTCCACAGCGAGGAAGAGCACATCGACTGGCTCGAAACGCAACTCGCGCTGATCGACCGCGTCGGTCTGCAGAATTACGAGCAGTCGTACATCAAGGGCCCGAGCTGACGCCCACGCGGGCTCGCTCGTCGGGCGCGTTCGTCGCCCGAGTCCGCAAACGGCGCGAACGTCCACCGCGCGATCGGCGGGAGGCTTCCGCGCCGACAGCGGGAGGGTTCGGAGCGAACGAGCGCTTGCATCGAAACGAGCGCTTGCATCGCTCGTACGGAAAATTGCCTAGGCGTTGCGGACAAATCCTCACGCCGAAGTGCAACGGGATAACGGAACGTGTAACCCTCGCGTAACGATGATCCGAGGGGTACGACGATGACCGATCTTTCTCGGCCGACTAAGGGCCCCGGCCTGGGTGGACAGTTCTCGCCCATCCGCGCCGAGGTGACGATCCACGACTGCGTAGTCGAGGGCAAGGTGCCCACCGACCTGAGCGGCGGCTTCTACGCCACGGGCCCTGATCCGCAGTATCCCCTGCATCCCAACAACATCGTGTTCGACGGCGAGGGCCACGTCCGCGTGTTCCGCATCAAGAATGGGCGCGTGGATTACCGCACGCGCTTCGCGCGCACCGAACGGTGGGTGGCGCAGGACAAAGCCCGCCGCGCGCTGATGCCCATCTACCGCAATCCATCGCGCGATGACCCGAGCGTCGCGGGCCTGAGCCGCAGCACCGCGAACACGCACGTCCTCAACCACAAGAACCTGATTCTCGCGCTGAAAGAGGACAGCCCGCCGTGCGCGCTGGACCTCGAGACGCTCGAGACACTCGACCCGGTCTACACATTCGACGGGCAGTTGCCGCGCACGCAGCCGTTCACCGCGCATCCGAAGATCTGCTCGCACACCGGCAACATCGTCGCGTTCGGCTATGAGGCGGAAGGCTTCGGCAGCGATGTGGTCAGCGTGTTCGAGATCGACCGCAGCGGCAAGAAAATCTGGGAGACGAAGATCAGGGTGCCGTATGTCGGCCTGCTCCACGATTTCGCCGTGACCGAGAGCTACATCATGTTCTTCGTCGTGCCGCTCGCGTTGGATCGGGAGCAGCTCGAGCGCGGCGGCATTCACTGGTCCTGGGACAAGACGCGCAAGACGTACCTGGGCTACTTCCGCCGCCATGGCGACGGCAAGGACCTGCGCTGGCTCGAGGGCCCTGCGCGCAGCGGCACGCACACGATGGGCGTGTTCGAGGACAAGGACCGGATCTTCTTCGATACCGAAGTCACGGCCGGCAGCCCCTTTCCCTTCATGCCGAACAAGGACGGCTCGCCGCCCGACTTCAAGAGCGCGGAAAGCTACATCCATCGGCTCACCATCGATCTCAACAGCCGCAGCGGCCACTACGAGATCGAGAAGCTGTTCCCGCTGCTCGCTCCGCTACCGCGACAGGACGATCGCTACAACACCGTGCCGTATCGCTACGGCTACGCGGCGTGCCCCGATCCGAACGAGCCGGATCGCGCGGTAGCCGGCGCGTGCTACGCGCGCATGGACATTCAGACGCACACCTTCCAGCTCTGGAACGCAGGCAACCGGATCGCGCTCGCGGAACCCGTCTTCGCGCCGAAGAATCCGCGAGCCCGCGAGGGCGAAGGCTATCTGCTCGGCGTGGCGTATCACCTCGATGAGAACCTGCGCTCCGATCTGCTGATCCTCGATGCCGAGCACATCGCGGAGGGACCGATCGCGCGCGTCAAGCTGCCCTTGCAGGCGTCACCGCAGGTGCACGGCTGGTGGGTGCGCGAGGATCAATACCCGCAGTGAGCCTCAGTAGAAGACGAGCATGCGCAGCTCGATGCTCTCGCGTGGCAGCGCATTGACCGGCGCAGTCGGGTCCTGAAACGCCGCGTGCGGCACGAAGCGCGCGCGGCCGTCTTCGAGAGAGTCGTAGCAGCGAAATAGCAGCACCTCGTCGCGGGTCATCCGCGGCGCGTAGAACCAGCGGTGCGCCGGGTTGTAGCGCACGTTATAGGTCTCGCCGATTCGATCTTGGTAGATGAGATCCGAGGCGATGAGATCGCCGGGCGAGACGCTCTGCGCATCGCAGAGCGCGAGCGGCGCGTCTTCGAGTGGCCCGCGAATCGGCCGCCAGACGTTCACGACGGAGAAGCGCCGGCGCAGCAGCCCCTCGGCTTCGTCGGGCAGCAGATCGCGCACCCGCTGCGGACCGGATTTCACCGTGTAATCGATGTGTACGCGGGGCACCGGCTCGCGGCGCGGACGAGTCGCATCGCCGTCATGGATCCGGCGGCGGACGGTGTGATCGAACACGTGTACGCGCTGTGCGCCGGTCGTCGCGACGACGAGATCCGCAATCTCGCCGTAGTGCCGCTCGCGCACTTCATCGTCGCTGTAGAAGTCTTCGACGGCGCTTCGATGTTCGAGCAGTCTGAAGCCTTGCACGTCAAGGGAGAGACGGTGCGCGATCGGACGCATGCTCCGGATGACCATCGCATGCTGCTGATAAGTTGCGCTGAGCCTCGGAATGCCCGGCGGCGGCTCGTACATGTAGCTGTACGGCTTCTCCGCGCTCGGCACGATGTAGCTCAGAGCCGCGGTCACCTGCGGCGAGGGTTCCGTCTCCTGCACCCGCTCGAGCAGCACGTCTTCTGCGACGCTCATGGCTTCACTCCGCAAAACGAACGATGCGGGGGAGAGTAGCGCCGCGGCTCGGAGTTGCCCTTCAATCGTGCTGAACGCGAGTTCAGCCTTCTTGCGCGACGAGTTGCCGGTTGATGAGCAGTGCGACGAGCGTGCACACCGCGCCGGACAGCAGGTACGCACCAGCGAACATCAGCCCGAAGCGCGCGGACAGCACGAGGGCCACCAAGGGCGCGAAGCCGGCGCCGAACAGCCAGGCCATGTCGGACGTGAGCGCCGACGCGGTGTACCGGAAGCGCAGCGGAAAGCTGCCCGCCACCGCACCCGAAGACTGTCCGAACGAGAGGCCGAGCAGCACGAACCCGGCGATCATGAACGTCCATTCGCCGGCCGTCCCGGCGCTCAGCAATTGGGGCGCGAAGCCGCTGAAGGCGGCGATCACGCCCGCCATCGTGGCGAGCAACACGCGCCGCCCGATGCGATCCGCCAGGAGGCCCGAGGCAACGATCGCGCCGACACCGAACGCCGCGCCGATCGTTTGGATGATGAGAAAGCGCGTCGGCGTCTCGGGCGTGAACAGAAAGACCCACGAGAGCGGAAACACCGTCACCATGTGGAACAGCGCGAAGCTCGCGAGCGGCGCGAACGCGCCGATCACGATGTTGCGGCCGCTGGTGCGCACCGTATCGGGAATCGACGAGGGCTCGAGGTCGTACGTCTCGAAGCGCGTGGCGTACTCCGGCGTCACGACGATGCGCAGCCGCGCGAACAACGCCACGACATTGATCGCGAACGCCACGAAGAACGGATAGCGCCAACCCCATTCGAGAAAGTCGCGGTCGGACAGATGCGCCAGGAAGTACGCGAACAGTCCGCTTGCGACCATGAGGCCGAGCGGTGCGCCGAGCTGCGGCACCATTGCGTACCAGCCGCGACGCGCGCGCGGCGCATGTAGCGCCAGCAGCGACGCGAGCCCGTCCCAGGTGCCGCCAAGCGCAACCCCCTGCCCGATTCGCAGCAGTGCGAGCAGCCACACCGAGGCCATGCCGACATCGGCGTAGCCGGGCAGGAACGCAATCGACATCGTCGAGCCGCCGAGCAGGAACAGCGCGATGGTCAGCTTCGCGCCGCGTCCGTGCGCACGATCGATGCTCGTGAAGATCGCCGTTCCGATCGGGCGGGCAACGAAAGCGAGCGCGAACACGGCGAACGAGTAGATCGTGCCGGTGAGCGCATCGACGAACGGGAACACGAGCTTCGGAAACACGATCACCGAGGCGATCGCGTACACGAAGAAGTCGAAGAACTCGGACGTGCGCCCGACGATCACGCCGACCGCAATCTCGCCCGGCTTCAACTCGCCGTGATGCTCATGTAGGCGCCGCGCGTCCCGCTCGAGCGTAGACGACGCAGCGCCGCCGTGCGCGGCACTCACCTTCGATGTACTCCTGTTCAGCCGGGCGTCTTTGTACCGGAGTCGTGCCGCGACGCCCATTGGGCAAATTGTCCAATGTTGCGCTGGACGGTGAGTCGCTACCGTGTGCGGCCGCATGACCCACAGACCCACGATCCGCCGGCTCCGCAACCATGCGGCTTTGCCGGTTTTAATAGCGATTTCCGGCTGCAGCAGCGCAGTGCTCGATCCAGCCGGCGACGTCGCGCGCCAGCAGCGCGATCTCCTGGTGCATTCGACGCTCTTGATGCTGCTCATCATCGTTCCTGTGATGGCGCTCACAGTTTTGTTCGCGTGGCGCTATCGCGAGGCCAACAAGAAGGCGCGCTACGAGCCGGAGTGGCACCACTCGACGCATCTCGAGCTCGTCATCTGGGCCGCGCCTCTCCTGATCATCATCTGCCTCGGCGCGCTCACCTGGCTCGGCACGCATCTGCTCGATCCGTACCGTCCGGTGGATCGCCTCGCGCCGGGCAAGCCCGTGCCGCACGACGCGCGTCCGCTCGAAGTGGATGTCATCGCGCTCGACTGGAAGTGGCTCTTCATCTATCCGCAGTACGACATCGCGACGGTGAACGAGCTCGCGGTTCCGGTGAACCGGCCGATCTCGATGCGCATCACCGCCTCCTCGGTGATGAACTCGCTCTACATCCCGCACCTTGCCGGCCAGGTGTACGCGATGGCCGGTATGGAAACGCGGCTGCACGGCGTGCTGAACGAGCCCGGCGTATCGCAGGGCTTCTCGGCGAACTACAGCGGCGCCGGGTTCTCGGGAATGCGGTTCACGTTCCGCGGCATGAGCGATGCCGAGTTCGCGCAATGGGTGCGCAAGGCGGATGACGGCGAGCTCACGCGCGAGCGCTACCTCGCGCTCGCCAAGCCGAGCGAGAACGAGCCTGTGCGCCACTTCGAGCACGTCGATCCGACGCTTTATAGCGCCGTGCTCAACCGCTGCGTCGCGCCCGGCACGACTTGCATGGATCACATGATGGCGCACGCCATGACGGAGCATGGAACGAAATGAGCCCGTTGTTCGGCAAACTGAGTCTCGAGGCACTGCCGCTCCACGAGCCGATCCTCGTCGGCACGTTCATCGTCGTGGCGCTCGGCGCAATCGCGCTGGTCGCCGCGCTCACGCGCTACAAGCTCTGGGGCTATCTCTGGCGCGAGTGGTTCACGAGCATCGATCACAAGAAGATCGGCATCATGTACATGGTGCTCGGGGTCGTGATGCTGCTCCGCGGCTTCGCGGACGCCGTCATGATGCGTCTGCAGCAGGCAATGGCGTTCAACGGGTCCGAAGGCTATCTCACGGCGCACCACTACGATCAGATCTTCACGGCGCACGGCGTGATCATGATCTTTTTCGTGGCCATGCCGCTCGTCACCGGCCTCATGAACTACGTCGTGCCGCTGCAGATCGGCGCGCGCGACGTGTCGTTCCCGTTCCTCAACAATTTCAGCTTCTGGATGACGGTGTCCGGCGCGCTGCTGCTCATGGTCTCGCTGTTCGTGGGCGAGTTCGCGCGCACGGGCTGGCTCGCCTATCCACCTTTGTCGGAGCTGCAGTTCAGCCCTGACGTGGGCGTCGACTACTACATCTGGTCGCTACAGCTCGCGGGCGTCGGCACGCTGCTCTCGGGTGTGAACCTGATGGTCACCATCATCAAGATGCGCGCGCCGGGCATGACGTTGATGAAGATGCCCGTGTTCACCTGGACGGCGCTCTGCACGAACGTGCTCATCGTCGCGACGTTCCCGATCCTGACGGCGGTGCTCGCGCTCCTCGCGCTCGACCGCTACGTCGGCACGAACTTCTTCACGAACGATCTCGGCGGCAACCCGATGATGTACGTGAACCTCATCTGGATCTGGGGGCACCCCGAGGTGTACATCCTGATCCTGCCGGTGTTCGGCATCTTCTCCGAAGTCGCCTCGACCTTCTCCGGCAAGCGCCTCTTCGGCTACAGCTCGATGGTGTACGCGACGGTCGTGATCACGATCCTCTCGTACATCGTGTGGCTCCATCACTTCTTCACGATGGGCTCGGGCGCGAGCGTGAACTCCTTCTTCGGCATCACGACGATGATCATCTCGATCCCGACGGGCGCGAAGATCTTCAACTGGCTGTTCACCATGTATCGCGGCCGGATCCGCTTCGAGCTGCCGATGATGTGGACCGTCGCTTTCATGCTCACGTTCGTGATCGGCGGGATGACGGGCGTGTTGCTCGCGGTGCCGCCCGCGGACTTCGTCCTGCACAACAGTCTGTTTCTCGTCGCGCACTTCCACAACGTGATCATCGGCGGCGTGGTGTTCGGGCTCTTCGCCGGCATCAACTACTGGTTCCCGAAGGCATTCGGGTTCCGGCTCGATCCGTTCTGGGGGAAAGTGTCGTTCTGGTTCTGGGTCGTGGGCTTCTGGGTCGCGTTCGCGCCGCTCTACGTGCTCGGGCTCATGGGCGTGACGCGCCGCTTGCGGTACTTCGATGATCCGTCGCTGCAGATCTGGTTCGTCATCGCGGCGTTCGGGGCGGCGCTGATTGCGTGTGGCATCGGCGCGTTCCTCGTGCAGGTGTATGTGAGCATCCGCCACCGCAAAGGCGCGCTGGCCGACACGACGGGTGACCCGTGGGAAGGCCGCACACTCGAGTGGTCCACGTCGTCCCCGCCGCCCGAGTACAACTTCGCGTTCACGCCCATCATCCACGACAGCGACGCGTGGTGGGACATGAAGCAGCGCGGCTATCGACGGCCGACTTCGGGCTTCAAGTCCATTCTGATGCCGCGGAACACGGGTACCGGCTTCATTCTCGCGGCACTGAGCACGGTGCTTGGTTTCGCGCTCGTTTGGCACATCTGGTGGCTCGCGGCGGCGAGCTTCGCCGCGGTCATCGTCGTCGCGATCCACCACACGTTCAACTACGACCGGGAGTACCGCATTCCCGCGGAGCATATCCGCAGTATCGAGGCTGCACGATGACACGAATGCTCACCACCGCTGAGATCGAAGCGGTCGCCTTTCACGATCTCCATGAGCACGAGCACCCTGCTGGCGCCAGCACGATGCTCGGCTTCTGGATCTACTTGATGAGCGATTGCCTCATCTTCGCCGTGCTGTTCGCCATGTACGGCGTGCTCGGCACGAGCTACGCGGGCGGGCCCACACCGAAGACGCTCTTCGACCTGAACCTCGTCGCCGTGAATACGACGATGCTGTTGCTCTCGTCGATCACGTACGGATTCGCGATGCTGGAGGCGCGACGCGGGCGCGTGCCCACCACGCAACTCTGGCTCGCGATCACGGGACTCTTCGGGCTCACGTTCGTCGGGATCGAGCTGTTCGAGTTCCATCACATGATCGCCGAGGGCGCGGGGCCGCAGCGAAGCGCGTTCCTCTCCGCGTTCTTCACGCTCGTCGGGACCCACGGGCTGCACGTGAGCGCGGGCATCCTCTGGCTCGTGACCTTGATGGCCCAGGTGCGCAAGCACGGCCTCATGCCCGCGAACTACCGCCGGCTCAACTGCCTCAGCCTGTTCTGGCATTTCCTCGACGTCATCTGGATCGGCGTCTTCACCTTCGTTTATCTGCTGAGCACCTTGCGATGAGCACCATCACCCACGA
>DASZSS010000078.1:0-2293 GCA_035548535.1 Steroidobacteraceae bacterium | reverse complement strand
TGCAAGCTGTGCGCCGTGAGCAAGCGCTCGGCCAATGCATCCAGCTCGGGGATTGAGGCCGCCGCAATCCGGCTCTGCGCTTCGGCAGTAAGCGTCCCGAATCGCAGCGTGAGCAGACGCGTGATCAGTGCTGCGCGCCCTTCCTGCTCACCGAGTGCTCGTCCCTCCATTCGCCCCTCCATTCGCCCTTCCGTTCGTCCCGCTGCCTTTCCCTGCGCGAAAAGCCCGCGGCAGAAGTCACTCTGGTATTCGTAGGTCGCTGGATTCATGGTCTGCAACGCCCGTCGGGCGGCCTCGCTGAGAGAGCTCAACACCAGGTCGAAGTATAGCCTCGCGCGATCCTCGTCGAGCCCGAGGCTTGCGATGTGCGCGGCAAGGGCAATTCGTGTGGACTTCTCAGTGTCCGAGTCCCGGCCGTGCGCCATCGCCGACAGCACCGCCAGCTCCGGGTCCGCACGGGCTTCGGCTTCGTCGGTCACTTCCGGCACACCGGAAGGACCTAACACCATCGGCGTGAAGAAATTGTTCCCGCCGAGGTCCACAGGCGTCGCTGCCCATCGCGCCACGGCCTCATCCGCAGTGACCACCAGCAGGCAAACCGGACACTTGAAGCGACTGCGCAGATTCACCACGTACGCCGGCCACGCAAAGCGCTTTCGAGCCTGCTCTGATAGCTGCACCTCTATGACGATGCCGAATACCGGGCTCTCGTCGAGCAGCAGCACGACGAGATCCGCGCGGTATTCTGCGGGTTGGATGTCCGTGAGGTCCGCGGACTCAAGCCGCACCTCGGTATACGTGGGCAGTTCCATCTGCAGCGCACCGCAAAGCAACTCCGGCGCAAGCGTCGGGCGATTGCGGAAGAGTTGCAGCAATGCTTCGTGGAGCTGAGAAGGCATGCGCGGAGGCTAGTGAGGCCTTGCGCACGTGCCGACATCGAATCACGTTGCTTTTGCCCAGAAATGATATCCGCGCGCTGCGAATGTTCGAATTGGGGAAGGCACGGCTCACCGGACGACTTGCACGCTACGTGCTGAACGCAATGGTCGAGTCGTACGATGAGGGTCCGCTCCCCTTCAGGCGAAAGGTTTCGCGGTTCGGCATGGCTGGATCGAGCGACTCACGAGCTCGCAGCGAGGTTGGCGTGTTTCGAGCAAGGACCGATCGGGTTCGAGCAACTCCGCCTCACTTAGATTCGGACCGAGGAGGCTCTCGAACGAGACCGAGGCGGTGATTTCCCGGGCGAAGTCCCGGCGTGAACGCTAGGAGGGGCCGACTCCTTCTGCCGCCTCACCGCGGCGCCACCGTCAACAGCACTCTCAGCCCCGGATGATTATCCACGAACCGCAGCGACCCCCCATGCAGCCTCGCGACCGCATCCACGAGACTCAGCCCGAGTCCCACGCCCGGTGTGCCGCGACTGGCATCGCCACGATAGAACCGCTCGGTGACCTTCGGCTTTTCCCCGTCGGGAATGCCCGGCCCGTTATCGGCCACCGCGATTTCGACGACTTGATCCGTGTGCCGCGGGATTTCCACCGTAATCGATCCCCCCGCGTGGACATACTTGAGCGCGTTGTCGATTAGATTGCTCACCGCCTGCGCGAGCAGCACCGGATCGCCCGATGTGGGCGCCGGTCCGTTCGCGCGAAACTGCAGCGCCACGCCTTTCAGCTCCGCGGCGGGTTGGTAGAACTCCACAGCCTCCGCGGCCACGGCGGCGACATCGAGCGGCACGAATCCCTTCCGCCGCATCCCGGTGTCGATCTGCGCAAGCCGCAGCAGTGCATCGAAGATCGCGATGACGCGATCGACATCGGCCACCGCCGCGTCCAGCTCGGCAAAGGTCTCCGCAGGCGAGGGCTTCGTCAGCGCCAGCTCTTCCAGGCGCGAGCGCAATTCCGCGAGCGGCGTGCGCAGGTCGTGCGCGATCGCGTTCGAGACGTTGCGCACGCCGTTGATGAGATGCTCGATCTGCTCGAGCATGCGGTTGATCGTGCGCGCGAGCGTGTCGAGCTCATCGTCGCTGTGTCCCGTCGCGAGGCGATGGCTCAGGTCGCCCTGCATGATCGCCGACGCCGTGGCCTGAATGCCCTGCACGCGCGTGAGAATGGCGCGCCGGATCAGAATGCCGCCGCAAATCCCGACGATCGCGAGCACCGCGATCGCGGCGCCGAGTCCGTACCAGAAATGCGTCTCGAGCGGCGTGAAGCGCTCGGTGCCGCGCCCGACGAGCAGGTTGTAGCCGCCGTCGAGCTGCACGTGCACGAGCACGGCGCGTGCGGGCTTGCCG
>DASZSS010000077.1:0-15457 GCA_035548535.1 Steroidobacteraceae bacterium | reverse complement strand
GATGAGGGCGTGATAGATGCCCCACACCGTGCCGAACAGACCGACGAACGGGGCGGTCGAGCCGACCGTCGCGAGGAACGCCATGCCCGACTGCAGCTTGCTGTTCACGGTGTCGACCGAGCGCTGCAGCGACATGGTGATCCACTCGTGCAGGTCGATGCGATCCGTCAAGCGACCGTCGTGGTGGGACGCGGCGCGCAAGCCGTCCTCGGCGATGTTGCGGAAATCGTCGCCCTTCTTCAGGCGCTCGACGCCGTCCTTGATGGTGGGAGCATTCCAGAAGGTCTTCTCGACCGTCTTGGCGGAGGCCTTCAGCTTCCGCTGGTCCCAGATCTTCGTGAGGATGATGTACCAGGAGAACAGGGACATCAGCACCAGGATGATGAGGGTGCCCTTGGCGACGAAGTCACCTTGAGCCCAGAGGGCCGACAGGCCATATGGATTGTCAACGACTGCGGTGGGTGTGTTTTCCATAGATTCCTCGATCAAAAAAAACGCCGGGCACGGAGCCCGGCACGTACGTCGTCAATTTTTGAGTTCGAACTTGATGCGGAACGAGAAGCAATCGGTCGTCGGCTGGCCGTCGATGGAGCCCGCCTGATAACGACCGGCCTTCGCGAGCCGGATGGCACCCTCATCGAGACGGGCGCTGCCGGAGGACTGCGCGATGGTGGGCTCCTCGGTGAGCTTGCCGTTCGGACCGACGCACACCTTGACGGTGGGCGCCCCTTCCTCGCCGAGACGCTTGGACGCGGCCGGGTAGTACTCCTCGGAAGACGGGAAGTTCTTGCCGATCGACGCGTGCTTCACGTTCCGCGGCGGCGGCGGTGGCGGCGGCGCCATCGGCACCGGCTTGTCCGTCACGTCGGTGATCGCGGTGGACTGTTGCGTGTCGACGGGGATGTCGATCGCCACTTCGGGCGGCGGCACCTCCACCGGCGGCCGCTCGAATTCGGGCGGCGGTGGCGGCGGCGGCTCATCGCGCTGCTTCACTTCCTCGATGATGTCGGTCTGGATCGGCGGCGCGACGACCTGAATGATCTGCGCTCCGAGCCCGGTCGCCAGCATGTACCCGAGCAGGATGTGGAACGCGATGATCACCATCAGGACGATCGCGCGTCTGGAGAAGAAACTAGTGTCGTGTGCGTAAGCTGCCATTTGTGCCTTCAACTAACCGAGCACATCACCCGATGTGTCGCGTGATGCGCTGTCTGAAAATCCCCCAGACCAATTTTCGATTGATACGGTGCCGCTTTTACTGCTTGACGAGATAGCACACCGTCTGCATCGACGGAAGTCCGCGGACTTTAACCGCTGCTCTGCGCACTGACAACTGCGCTCAAGCTCTTGATCCATGCGCGGGTTCCCCCGTACGGGTCGTGACCGCTCCAACGGAAGCGCTGCTCACGAGGCTCGCATACTTCGCGAGCACGCCACGTGTCGCGTACGGCTTACGCGGTTTCCACGCCGCGCGTCGCCGGCGCAACTCCGTCGCCGTGAGCGCGACATCAATCGTGCGCTTCTCGGCATCGATGGTCAGCGCATCACCGTTGCGCAGTAGCGCGAGCGGTCCGCCGACCGCCGCTTCCGGGGTGATATGTCCAACGACGAACCCGTGAGTCCCGCCGGAGAAGCGGCCGTCGGTGATGAGCGCCACCTGATTGCCGAGCCCGCGCCCCATGATGGCGCCGGTCGGGCTGAGCATTTCGCGCATGCCGGGCCCACCTTTGGGGCCCTCGTAGCGAATGACGACCACGTCCCCTGCCCTGACGGCACCATCGAGGATGGCACGGGTGGCGGCTTCCTCGCCGTCGTAGACCCGCGCGCGGCCCGAAAATTTCAGGCCTTCGTGACCGGTGATCTTGGCGACCGCACCTTCCGGAGCCACATTGCCGTAGAGAACGACGAGGTGGCTGTCCTGCTTGATCGGAGCGGAGAGCGGCCTCACGACCTCTTGTCCAGCAATATATGTACCTACTTCTGCAAGGTTTTCCGCGAGTGTGCGCCCGGTGACGGTCAGACATTCCCCGTGCAGGAGGCCCGCATCGAGGAGCGTCTTCATCAAGGGTTGAATGCCGCCCGCGGCGATCAGTTCCGACATGAGGAAGCGCCCGCTCGGGCGCACATCCGCGAGCACCGGGACGCGCTTGCCGATGCGCGTGAAGTCATCCAGGTGCAGCTTCACGCCCGCTTCGTGTGCAATCGCCAGAAGATGGAGCACGGCGTTCGTCGAACCCGACAGCGCTATCGTCATCGTTATGGCGTTCTCGAACGCCTTGCGCGTCAGGATGTCGGCGGGGCGAATGCCCGCCTTCAGCATGCTCACTACGGCTGCGCCGGCACGCCGGCAATCATCGCGCTTGGCATCGCCCACCGCTTCCTGCGCGGAGCTGTTCGGCAGCGAAAGACCGAGCGCCTCGATGGCGGAGGCCATCGTGTTCGCGGTGTACATGCCGCCGCAGCTCCCCGGACCCGGGATCGCGCTGCGCTCGACATCGCGCAGCTCGGCGTCGGAGATCTTGCCCGCGGCGCGCGCGCCCACCGCCTCGAACACCGAGACGATGTCGCGGCGGTGCGCTCCCGGACGAATCGTGCCGCCGTACACGAACACGGCCGGACGATTCAGCCGCGCGATCGCCATCGCGCACCCCGGCATGTTCTTGTCGCAGCCGCCGATGGCGACGAAGCCATCGAAGCCTTCCGCCGCGACGACGGTCTCGATCGAGTCCGCGATCACCTCGCGCGAGACGAGCGAGTAGCGCATGCCGGGTGTACCCATCGAGATGCCATCCGACACGGTGATCGTGTTGAAGAGCACGCCCTTCGCGCCGGACGCATCGACGCCCGCCAGCGCCTCGCGCGCGAGCTCCGCGATGTGCATGTTGCACGGGGTGAGATTGGCCCAGGTCGAGGCGATGCCGATCTGCGGCTTGTCGAAGTCGCCTTCCTCGAACCCGACCGCGCGCAGCATCGCGCGCGCGGGCGCCTGCTTCAGGCCGTCGACGACCTGGCGCGAGTACGCGCGCGTCTCGACTCGCCGCGGCGCGCGGGGGCGCGAGCGCTTGGCGCTCGGTCCGTCAGCGGTCATTTGCGCAGCTCTCTTCGCATCATGTTGAACCCGATTGCGCCGAGGGTCGTGAGAGCGAGCGGCAGCACGAGCGCGTAGCGTCCGGCGCCGGCACGAAGCGCTTCGAGCGCCTCATAAAAGAGAATCCCAAGCGGTGGCGCTATCGCCCCGCGCACCCCGGTCAACGTAACGTGAACCCCCATGTAGTGCTGGGCTCGGCCGATGGATGCGAAATCATTGTGGCCGAGATTCCAGCCAAGATTAGCACCTGCATTGGCCGAGCCGAGCACGATCGCACCGACCCAGAGTAGAGGCAGCCATCCAGTGAACGTAGCTAGGCACATAACTATCGTCGCGATGACTAGCGCCCAACCCTGCCGTGCGCGGTACGCAACAACGTGAGAACCGTCGAACAGCCGCGCCCACCAGGGCGTGAAGAGTGGCAGTGCCAGCATGGGAACGACGGAGAGCAGCCCGATCTGGACGCCGCTCGAGAGATGCAGCTGGTCGGCGAATATGACTACGAGCTGGGCGATGAGCACGAGGTTCCCGGCCCCGAAGAGTCCCATCCAGAACATGTACGCCCGGTACGAGGGGTCCTCCGCCAGGATCTGGCGGACCATGCGCAGGCTGAAGAATTCGCCGCGCGCGCCGCTCGTCGTTTCCTCGGCGAGCAGGCGGAACTGGCGCCGGACGCGTGTCTCGCGGTAAAGCCAGGCGGCAAGCAAGCCTGCCACCGCGCCGCCCGCGTACACCCAGCGCGGATCGACCCGCGACTTCTGCAGCGCCCAGCCCACCAGCCCGGCGGACGCTGCGACGGCCAGATAGCTGACGACGACGATGCGCCCGGTGATCCGCGCGAGGACGTTGCGCGGATAGTTCGCGGTCCACATCGCCGCGCGCACGGTGAGCACGCCGGACCACATCGCGCGTGCGAGTAGCACGGCTACAACGGTCAGCCCGAGGCCGCCCGCTCCGCGCGGCGCCAGGCTGATGAGCCCCACGACCAGAGCGAACGCGGCTTGCAGTTGCGACATCAACCGGACGCGCTCCCGGCCGTGCGCGACGTTCGCCCACACGAAGCTCACGACGTTGGCCATCGCCGGCGCCCCGCTCACGAGCGCAACCGCGAGGTTCAGCACGGCGGGCGGGACGGCGGCGGCGAAATCGCGCTTCACGAGGACCGCGGCCGTCGCGCCCTCCACGAGGCCGAGCGTCAGCCCAAGCAACGCCCAGGGTGCGATCTCGCGGCGATAGATCGCTTCGACGAGCGCGGTCGGGCGGACGACGGCGCTCACACGCCGGTATCCACGATGCGCCGCTCGCGCAAGGTGATGATCAGCACGCCGATCAGGGTGCAGGCACCGCCGATGGTGATGCGCCAGGTCAGGTGATCCCCGAGCAGTGCGACGCCGAGCACGATCGAGAACACCGGCGAGAGTGTCGTGAGCGGCGCGACGCTCGTGACCGGATAGCGCTGCACGAGATGAAAGTAGCCGGTGTGCGCGATGAGGCTCGCGACGATGGCGGAAAAGAGGAGCGCACCCCACGCTTGCCACGAGATGGCCCCCCACCCTCCGAGATTCGGATGCTCGAGGAGCAGCGACGCGCCGATCAGAGCCGGCAGGCTGATGAGAGAGGTCCAGCCGAGGATTTCCGCGGGCGTAAAGCCCTGCAGGCGCTTCACGATGATGAGACCGAGCGCGCCGCAGAACGCCGACGCGACGACGAGGGCGACGCTCTCCCACCGATCCCCGATCTGCGGATCGAATCCCATGATGATCACGCCGAGGAACGAGAGCGCGATGCCGGTGCGCCGGCGCCAGCGCACGACTTCGCCCAGCATCGCCACGGAGAGCAGCGTCGTGAAGGGCACGCTGAGCTGCGTCATGATGGCGACGGACGAGACGTTGCTCGCCCGGCGCAAGCCCGCGAAGTTCAATCCGAAATTCAGCGCTCCGGTGAGCATCGCGGCGATTGCGAGCGTCCCCATCTGGCCGTGATGAATGCGCAGCACGGGGACCAGCACGAGCGCGACGATCGCGAAGCGCAGCACCGTGAAGAGGATCGGCGGGATCTCGCTCACGCCGACCTTGCTCGTAATGAGGTTGACGCCCCAGATGAAGGTGATGCCGATCAGCAGGAGAAGATCGCGCTGCCGGATGGCGATCATCCGCAGCGCGCGCGAATGAGGCGGTAGAGCCCGCGGATGCACTGAGCTTCGGCGCCCACCGGCCGACCGGGCCGCTCCTTCGCGTTCCACGCATAGAGATCGACGTGCAGCCAGCGCGGCGTCGCGGTGACGAAGCGCTTGAGGAACAGCGCCGCGATCGGCGAGCCCGCGAACGGGGCCGCCGATACGTTGCCGAGATCGGCGATCTTGCTCGTGAGCTCGTCGTCGTAGCCGGACCAGAGCGGCATCGGCCAGATGGGATCGGCTTCCTCGTCGCCGACCGCGCGGAGCTGATCGAGCAGCGCCGGGTCCGTCGAATACGCGGCGGGCAGCTCCGGGCCGAGCGCGACGCGCGCGGCGCCCGTGAGCGTGGCCAGGTCGATCAACAAGTCCGGCTTCTCGGCGTCGGCATCGGCGAGCGCATCCGCGAGCACGAGCCGTCCTTCGGCATCGGTGTTGCCGATCTCGACCGTGAGGCCCTTGCGCGAGGCGATCACATCGCCGGGCCGGTACGAGTGACCGTCGACGGAGTTCTCCACGGCCGGGATCAAGACGCGCAACTGAATCGGCGCGCTCAGCTCCATGAGCATCTGCGCGAGTCCGAGCGCGCAGGCGGCCCCACCCATGTCCTTCTTCATGAGCAGCATGCCGCTCGAGGGCTTGATATCGAGACCGCCGCTGTCGAAGCAGACGCCCTTCCCGACCAGCGTGACGCGCGGCCCGGACTTGCCCCATCGCAGATCGATCAGCCGCGGCTTCCGCGGGCTGCCCGCGCCGACTGCGTGGATCAGTGGATAGTTGCGCACCTTCAAGTCCTCGCCGCTGACGACGTCGATCGTCCCGGCTAAGCGCCTCGCAAGATCGGCGGCCGCCTGGGCGAGCTCCGCCGGTCCGAGGTCATTGGCGGGCGTGTTGATCAGATCGCGCGCAAACGACGTGGCTGCCGCCGCGGCCTCGGCGTACGCCATATCGGCCCCGGCTGGCGCGATGAGCGTGGCGCGCCCCGCCGTCGGGGCCGCTCGATAGCGGGTGAAGCGGTATGCGCCCACGAGCCAGCCGAGCGCGAGCTGGGTAGCCGCCGGCGGCGGCAGGCTGGACGCGAGATGGTATGTATAAGGAGGCAGCCGGTCGGCCAGCCCGGCAACGTGCCAGAGCTTGAGATCCGCGAGCGATCCAAGCGAACCAAGACCGACGACCGCGCCCGCGATGCTCCCGCCCGCGCCCGGCAGCGCCAGCACCCGATGGCGCTCGGCCTGGAACGCGTTGGCCCGCACCCATGCGCCGACCTCGGCGGGCTGCTCGTTGAGCCACTTGGGCAATTCCGAATCGCTCAGCAGCCACACGGGAAGGCTGGCGGAGGCAGCGTTGACGATCAGCATCTTCGGCGGTGACGCGGGGCGAGTTGGGGGGCGAAGCCGCGAACGGACGCGAGATTAGCGAATCCCCCGACGATACTCACGTCGAGGTGTCATCCAGTGGCAACCCGTGCGGCTGCGAGG
Organism: Steroidobacteraceae bacterium; assembly: GCA_035548535.1. Lineage (GTDB taxonomy): Bacteria > Pseudomonadota > Gammaproteobacteria > Steroidobacterales > Steroidobacteraceae > JADGHX01. Next base: position 8,718 of record DASZSS010000077.1, on the reverse strand, counting down.
CGATGAGTGGTGCGCGTGCCAAGGTTCGTTGACAAGCCCGCGGTCTATATGCTCACATCGCAGCATCTTCACCCTTTTTGTTGAGTCTCCGCACGTGGCATCTGTAGCAGCACCGGTCGCACCGTCGTCCCTGATTACGGGTCGCGGCATCGGTCTGCTCGTAGCGCCTCTCGTACTGCTCCTCCTTAGGAGCCGTCAGTGCGGGGCACTCGTGCGCGCCTGAGTTAGGCGAAAGCGAGAGAAGCTGTAACAAAGACCCCGCACCGGCCAGGCGCCGCTGCGGGGTTTTTCCTGTTTGCGGATCAGAGCTTGGGTACCAACCCCTTCGGGAGCAGATTGATGAAGCTGTATGGGCAGAAAGACGTCGACAAGAAGGCGCTCAAAGGCGCTCGGATTGCCATCCTCGGTTACGGCAGCCAGGGGCGCGCGCATGCGCTGAACCTGAAGGACTCGGGCTTCGACGTCGTCGTGGGCGTGCGCAAGAACGGCAAGGGCTGGAAGAAAGCGAAGAAGGAAGGCCTCGCCGTTGCCGAGCCCGTCGCCGCCGCCCAGGGCGCGGACCTCGTGGCGATGCTGGTGCCGGACCTGGCCCAGCAGGCGCTGTACGCCGAAATCGAGAAGAGCCTGAAGAAAGGCGCCACCCTGCTCTTCGCGCACGGCTTCAACATTCACTTCAAGCAGATCACCCCGCGCAAGGACCTGGACGTCGTGCTGATCGCGCCGAAAGGTCCCGGCGATCTCGTGCGCCGCCAGTATCAGCAAGGCCGCGGCGTGCCGTGCCTCATCGCCGTTTCTCAGGACGCCACCGGCAAGGCGCACGCGAAGGCGCTCGCCTACGCGCACGGCATCGGCGGCACGCGCGGCGGCGTGCTCGAGACGACCTTCGCCGAGGAGACCGAGACCGACCTCTTCGGCGAGCAAGCCGTGCTCTGCGGTGGCGCCACCGAGCTGGTCGTGAAGGGCTTCGAGACGCTGGTGGAAGCCGGCTATCAGCCGGAGGTGGCGTACTACGAGGTGCTGCATGAGCTGAAGCTCATCGTCGACCTGCTGCACGAGGGCGGCATCACGAAGATGCACGAGTTCATCAGCGAGACCGCGAAGTGGGGCGACCTCATCAGCGGCCCGCGCGTCGTCAACGATCGCGCGAAGAAGGAGATGGGCAAGATTCTCGAGGACATCCGCAAGGGCCGCTTCGCCAAGCGCTGGATCGAGGAGAACAAGGCCGGCAAGCCCGTTTACCGCGAGCTCCTGAACAAGGACCTGAACCATCCGATCGAGAAGGTCGGCGCCCAGCTGCGCGCGCGCATGCCGTGGCTGACCGTCAAACGAGCCTGAGCGCGCGGGCTCGCTAACGGACGTCATCGATGGACATCGCCGAACAAGCCCGGGACCTGACGCCGACACTCGATCGGCGACTCGGCGAGGTCCACTTCGACGACATCGTGGCGGCGCGGCGGCTCTTGTCGCGCACGCTCACGGCCACTCCCCTCGTCACGCATCCGTTGCTCTCCAAGCGCGTCGGCGCCGAGGTGCACGTGAAGCTCGAGAACGCCCTGCCGCTCGGCTCGTTCAAGCTGCGCGGCGGGCTGAACTACATCGCGAACCTCGGACCCGAGGAGCGGGCCCGAGGCGTCGTGACGGCGACGCGCGGTAATCATGGCCAGTCACTGGCCTACGCCGCGCAGCGTCACGGCGTGTCCTGCGCGGTGTTCGTCCCGGAGGGGAACAATCCGGACAAGAGCGCCGCAATCGCGGCGCTCGGCGCCACCGTCCGGATCGTGGGCCACGATTTCGATGCGGCATGGGACGCCGCCGTGGAACATGCCGGACGCACCGGCGCAATCGCCGTTCATCCCTCGCGCGAGCCGCACCTCATCGCCGGCTACGCGACGGTCGCGCTCGAGATGCTCGATCAGGCGTCGCAACCGCTCGACTCCGTGTTCGTGCCCGTCGGCGGCGGCAGCCTCGCGGCCGGCATGGGTCTCGTTTTCAAGGCACTGTCACCGCATACCCGGGTTATTGGCGTGCAGTCGAGCGCCGCGCCGGCGCTCGCGCGTGCCTGGCGCACCGGCGAAATCCGTGAAGTGCCGGTCGCGGAAACGATCGCCGACGGCCTCGCCACCCGTGTGCCCTCGCCGCACACGGTCGACATCCTGCGCGAGGTTCTCGACGACGTCATCGAAGTGAGCGAGGCGGAGATCGCAGGCGCCATCCGCACGCTCGCGGAAACGCTGCATCAGCTCGCGGAAGGTGCAGGCGCAGCCGCGCTGGCCGGCGCGCTGCAGCTACGGCGCCGGCTCGTGCGTCAGCGCGTAGGCGTCGTGCTTTCGGGCGGCAACATCACTTCCGCTCTCTTGCTGAAGATTCTTCATGGTGAGCTGCTCGGCGGCGCTCAGCGCGGCGCGCAGCTCGCCGAGACGCTCGCCGACATGGAGTACGGCGCACGTACGAAATGAGCGCGGGCATCACTCTCCAAAGGACCTCCGACATGGCTCCGAACCCCGACCAAGTCCTGATCTTCGATACGACGCTGCGCGACGGCGAGCAAGCGCCCGGATGCAGCATGACCCGCCCCGAGAAGCTGCGCGTAGCGCGCGCCCTCGCGGAGCTCGGCGTAGACGTCATCGAAGCGGGCTTCCCGGCCGCCTCGCGCGGCGATTGGGAGAGCGTCAACGCCGTCGCGCGCGAGGTGCAGGGCGCGATCATCTGCGGCCTCGCGCGCTGCAATCGCGACGACATCGAGCTTGCCGCGAAAGCGCTGCGCGATGCGCCCCGCCACCGCATCCACGTCTTCCTCGCGACGAGCGCGATTCACCGCCAGTACAAGCTCAACATGGCCGAGGAGCAGATCCTCAAGACGGCCGTCGAAGGCGTGAAGATCGCGCGGGACTTCTGCGAGGACGTCGAGTTCTCCCCCGAGGACGCGTCGCGCACCGAGCTCGAGTTTCTCGCGCAGGTCGTCGAGGCCGCCATCGATGCGGGCGCGACCACCGTGAACATTCCCGACACCGTGGGCTATACCGTGCCCGATGAGTTCGCGGAGCTGTTCCGCTATCTGCGCAAGAACGTGCGCGGCATCGAGCGCGCGCGTCTCTCCGTGCACTGCCACGACGATCTCGGCATGGCCGTCGCGAACAGCCTGACGGCGGTGGTGGCCGGCGCGCGGCAGATCGAGTGCACGATCAACGGCATCGGTGAACGCGCCGGCAACTGCTCGCTGGAAGAGGTCGTGATGGCGCTGCGCACGCGCGATGCGTTTTTCAACGTGCGCACGAACATCCAGACGACGCGCCTCTATCCGACCTCGCGCCTCGTCTCGAACATCACGGGCATGCCGGTGCCGCGAAACAAGGCGGTCGTAGGCGAGAACGCGTTCGCGCACGAGTCCGGCATTCACCAGCACGGCATGCTGAAGCATCACTCGACGTACGAGATCATGCGTCCCGAGGACGTCGGCCTGTCGCGCAGCAGTCTCGTGCTCGGCAAGCACAGCGGGCGGCACGCGTTCCGCGAGCGCGTGAAGAGCCTCGGCTTCGAGCTGGACGAGGCCGAGTTCAATCGGGTGTTCGAGGAGTTCAAGGCGCTCGCCGACAAGAAGAAGGAGCTGTTCGACGGCGACATCGAGGCGCTCGTACTGCGTGCGGAGAATCACGCGGAGGGCCCCTGGAATCTCGGCGAGCTGCGGATCGCCGCAACCCTGGATGCGCCCGCCGAAGCGTACGTGCAGCTCACGCATGCGGACGGCCGTTCCGTCGAGCGCACCGTGACGGGCGATGGCCCGGTCGACGCCGCGTTCAAGGCGATCGAGGCGGCCACCGGCATCAACGTGGCGCTACGCAAGTTCGAGGTGCGGGGCGTGACCGAGGGCGAGGACGCGCAAGGCGAGGCCGTGATCTACGTCGAGTACAATCAGCGCACGTATCGCGGCTCGAGCGTGAGCACGAACATCGTCGAGTCGAGCACGAAGGCGTTCCTCGAAGTGATCAATCGCATCGAGCTTGCGCTCAGAACGAGCGCACGCGTGCGCGACGAGCGACGAACCGAAGCGGCCCATGCGGCTCGCGCGGCGATCTAAATTCACGGAGCTTCCATCCATGCCCATACCGGCCACTCAGTACATCTGGTTCAACGGCAAGCTCGTTCCGTGGGAGAAGGCCACGGTGCACGTGCTTGCGCATGCGCTTCACTACGGCTCGTCGGTTTTCGAAGGCGTCCGCGCCTACCAGACGGCGAACGGCGTCGCGATCTTTCGTCTGCAGGATCACACGAGGCGGCTGTTCGACTCGGCGAAGATCTATCGCATTCACCTGCCCTACACGCCCGAGCAGATCAACGAGGCGTGCCGCCAGGTCGTGTCGATGAACGGCCTCGCGCGCGGCGCGTACCTGCGTCCGGTCGCGTTCAAGGGCTATGGCGAGATCGGCGTCTCGCCGAAGGTGGATCCGCCCACCGAGGTCGCGATCGCCGCGTGGGAATGGGGCAAGTATCTCGGCAGCGACAGCGACGAGGGTGTGGACGTGTGCGTCTCCTCGTGGAATCGCGTCGCGCCGAACACCATTCCGGCGCTCGCGAAGGCCGCGGGCAACTACCTGTCGAGCCAGCTCATCGGCGCGGAAGCGCGCCGCCTCGGCTTTGCCGAAGGCATCGGGCTGGCGCCCGACGGCACGGTGAGTGAAGGCGCCGGCGAGAACCTCTTCGCCGTCAAGGACGGCGTGCTGTACACGCCCGCCCTCGCCTATTCCGTGCTCGCGGGCATCACGCGCGATTGCGTGATGCGTCTCGCGCGCGACAACGGCATCGAAGTGCGCGAAGGCCCAATGCCTCGCGAGATGCTGTACATCGCCGACGAGCTCTTCATGACGGGCACCGCGGCGGAGATCACGCCGATCCGCTCCGTCGATCGCATCACCGTCGGCAGCGGCAAGCGCGGGCCCGTGACGCAGTCGCTGCAGGAGGCGTTCTTCGGCCTCTTCTCGGGCAAGACTCCCGACAAATACAAGTGGCTCGACCCCGTCGACATGTCCCAGCGAGTAGCCGCAGTCAGCTGAAAGTCCATGCAACCGAAGACGCTGTTCGAAAAGGTCTGGGAACGGCACGAAGTCGTTCCCGAGACCGCCGACACCCCGGCCGTTCTGTACATCGATCTGCATCTGATTCACGAAGTGACGAGCCCGCAGGCGTTCGCCGAGCTGCGCAGGCGCGGGCTGCGCGTGCGCCGCACGGATCTCACGCTCGCGACGATGGATCACTCCACGCCGACGCGCACCGAGCAGGTGTTCGGCGGCGCGCCGATCACCATCGAATCGGCCGCCAAGCAGATTCGCGAGCTCGAAAAGAATTGCGCCGAATTCGGCATCGAGCTTCTTGGACTGCAGAGCGCATCGAGGGGCATCGTGCACGTCATCGGGCCGGAGCTCGGTGCCACGCAGCCGGGCAAGACCGTCGTCTGCGGCGACAGTCACACGAGCACGCACGGGGCGTTCGGCGCGCTCGCCTTCGGGATCGGCTCGACGGAGGTCGGGCACGTCTTCGCGACGCAGTGTCTGCTGCAGCGAAAGCCGAAGACGTTGGCGGTGAACGTGAGCGGCAAGCTCCGTCCGGGCGTCACGGCGAAAGACCTCATTCTCGCGATCATCGGCAAGCTCGGCGTCGCCGGTGGCACGGGCCACGTCATCGAGTATCGCGGCGAGGCGATTCGCGCGCTCGACATGGACGAGCGCATGACCATCTGCAACATGTCGATCGAAGCCGGTGCGCGCGCCGGCATGGTCGCACCCGACGAGACGACCTTCGCGTATCTGAAGGATCGGCCGCGCGCCCCCAAGGGCGCGGCGTGGGATGCGGCGCTCGCCGACTGGCGGCAGCTTGCAACCGATCCCGGTGCCCGTTTCGACAAGGAGGTCGAAATCGACGCGTCCACGCTCGAGCCGATGATCACCTACGGCACGAATCCGGGGATGGTCATCCCGATCACGGGCTCGGTGCCCGTGCGGCAGAACGACGTCGCCTTCGAGAAATCGCTGGCGTATATGGGCTTCGATGCCGGTACGACGTTGCGCGACAAGCCGGTGAACGTCGTCTTCATCGGGAGCTGCACGAACTCGCGATTATCGGATCTGCGAAGCGCGGCGCGCGTGCTGCGCGGTCGTAAGATCGCGAGCGGCGTGAAGATGCTGATCGTTCCCGGCTCGCAGGAAATCAAGCGCGCCGCTGAAGCCGAAGGCCTGCACCGCGTGTTCCTCGAGGCGGGTGCCGAATGGCGCGAGTCCGGCTGCTCGATGTGTCTCGGCATGAACGGCGATACCGTCGCCGCCGGCCAGTATTCGGTGAGCACCAGCAATCGCAATTTCGAGGGGCGCCAGGGCACGGGGGCGCGTACGCTACTCGCGAGCCCGTTGACGGCCGCCGCCTCTGCCGTGCGCGGCCGGATCACGGATCCGCGCGAGCTGTTGGCAGGCTGAGCGGAGGCGCAGAACTCTCATGGAACCCATCAAGAGCATTCGATCCCGCACGGCGGTGTTGCCGCTCGAGAACATCGACACGGATCAGATCATTCCGGCGCGCTTTCTGCGCGCCACCACGCGCGAGGGATTCGGCAAGAATCTGTTCGCCGACTGGCGCTACGACGCAAACGGCGCGCCGAAGCCGGACTTCGTGCTCAACCAGCCGCAGGCGCAGGGTTGCACGATTCTCGTCGCGGGCCGCAATTTCGGCTGCGGCTCCTCGCGCGAGCACGCGCCGTGGGCGCTCACCGACTACGGTTTCCGCGCGGTCATCAGCACGGAGTTCGCGGACATCTTCCGCAACAACTCGCTGAAGAACGGCCTCGTGCCCGTGCTCGTCGACGACGCGACGAGCGCATGGCTGCTCGCCAATCCGGGCGCCGAGATCACCGTCGATCTGGAGACGACGACCGTCGCGCTGCCGAACGGCACGCGGGTCCGCTTTCCACTCGAGCCGTTCGCGCGCTATTGCCTGGTGAACGGCGTGGACGAGCTCGGCTTTCTCCTCAGCAAACAACCTGAAATCGACGCCTACGAGCGCCGTCGGTCGGCCGCATGAAAGCGAACATCACGGTTCTGGGCGGTGATGGCATCGGACCCGATGTCGTCGCCGAGGGAGTGCGCTGCCTACGCACGATCGGTCAGCGTTTTGGCCACACCTTCGAGCTGGTGGAGGCCGATTTCGGCGGCATCGCCATCGACAAGCACGAGGATCCGTTGCCGCCCAAGACACTCGATCTGTGTCTGGAAGCCGATGCCGTGCTGCTCGGCGCCATCGGCGGGCCCAAGTGGTCCGCACCGAATGCGAAGCTGCGCCCCGAAGCGGGCCTCCTGCGCTTGCGCCGCGAGCTGGGCGTGTACGCGAATCTGCGCCCGGTCAAAGTGCTCGGCGCGCTCATCGATTCCTCGACGCTCAAGCCGGACGTGCTCGAAGGCGTCGATCTCGTGTTCGTGCGCGAGCTCACGGGCGGCATCTATTTCGGCGAGAAGCGGCGCACGCCGCTCGAAGCGTCGGACGTGTGCCTCTACAGCGTCGCCGAGATCGAACGCGTCACGCGCGTTGCGGCGCGCCTGGCACGCAGTCGCCGCGGCAAGCTCACATCCATCGACAAGTCGAACGTGCTCGAGACCTCACGGCTGTGGCGCGAGGTCGTCACGCGCCTCATGAAAACCGAGTTTCCCGACGTGCAGCTCGAGCACATGCTGGTCGATGCGGCGGCGATGCACCTCATCCGGCGGCCGCGCGACTTCGACGTGCTGGTGACGGAGAACATGTTCGGCGACATCCTGACCGACGAGGCGTCGATGCTCTCGAGCTCGCTCGGCATGCTGCCGTCGGCGTCGCTCGGCGATACGAAGCGCGGGCTGTACGAGCCGATCCACGGCTCGGCGCCGGACATCGCGGGCAAAGGCATCGCGAACCCGTACGGGACGATCTTCAGTGTCGCGATGTTGTTGCGGCATTCGCTCGGGTTGACGAACGAGGCCGACGTGCTGGAGCTCGCGGCGATTCACTGCATCGAGAACGGAGTGCGCACGCCGGATATTGCCGAGCCGGGCGCGCGCAGCTATTCGACCCACGAAGTGGGCGACGCCGTCATCGCCGCGCTGACCCACTGAGGATCGGCGGCCTCAAAGGGCAGCGCCGGCGCCACTGAAGACCACTGGCCTCACCGAGGACCACTGGCCTCATTGGTGACCGCTGGCCTCACCGAGGACCGCTGGCCTCACCGAGGACCACTGGCCTCACCGAGGACCATTGGCCTCACTGGGGACCACTGGCCTCACTGAGCACCGCCGCCTCACTGAGCACCGCTACTTCACTGAGCACCGCTACCTCACTGAGCACCGCTACCTCACTGGGGATCGCTGCCCCCGTGGGACCGCTGCCCAGCGAGGAGCGCTGGCCCCACTCCGGGCCACTGGCCCGCTGAGGACCGCGGCTGGCTGAGGGCCGCGAGCCGCGCGGACTCGCTGAGCACCGTCGGTCCGAGACGAGCCATCAGGCGTGACGGCTCGTATCGGTGCCTCTAGCAGTACGCCGCTACCGCGATTTCTTTCGGCTCGCGGGCTGCTCCCTTCGGCAGCACGGCCGCGGCGCGCTCGAGCCCGGCGGCCAGGTCCGCCTGCAAGTCTTCGAGCGCTTCGATGCCGACCGACAGCCGTAGCAGTCCGTCCACCAATCCCGCCTTCTGACGCGCCACCGGATCCATCG
>DASZSS010000076.1:0-1669 GCA_035548535.1 Steroidobacteraceae bacterium | reverse complement strand
CGCGCTGACGGGTCCCGCCTGGCTCTACGGCGGCAGTCGCGCCGACCTTCGCCGGTCGGTGGATGACGGGCGGCACGGACTGTGTCCGTCGTGGATCGACAAGCTCGGTCCGGCGAACGTGCGCGCGCTCGCGATCTACCTTCACGAGGTGGCGCGCCACGCCGCACCGCCGCCGCCCGACAAATAACCGGAAGGCTGGCGAAGGGGATTACCGCTTGTCGTTTCTCGATTTCTCCCAAGCGCACACACGCCGCTCGCTGACTCTCCTCGCCATCGGCGCGCTGGTAGGACTTGCCATCGCCGGTTACGGCCTCTTCACCGCGCAAGGAACCGCGACCCGGCGCATGCCGCCCGAAGCCATCGCGACGGTGAACGGACGGCTGATCCTGCGCACGGATTTCGTCACGCAAGTGCAGACGCAGTTCGGCGTGCCGTTCGCGCAATCCACGGAGGCGCAACGGCAGCGCGTGCTCGACGACATGATCGCCGAAGAGCTCATGGTCCAGCGCGGGCTCGAAGCGGACCTCGCGAGCTACGACCCCGAGGTGCGCCAAGCGCTGGTGAACGGCGTCGAGCTGCAGATTTTCGCGGATGTACTCGCACGGCAGCCGACCGAGCAGCAGTTGAATGACTATTACGAGCACCACCGCGACCGATATGTGCGTGACGGCATCATGCAGCTGCGCGATCTCATGATCCCGGCGGGGTCAGGCTCGCAGCAGTCGATCGAGCCGGCCTTGCAGGTCGCCGGCAAAGCCGTCGACGCGCTCCGCCGCGGTAAGCCGCTCGATGAGGTCATGAGCGAATACGGGCTGCGCGATTCGCGCAAGCTGCTCGACTCGGGCCACGTCGATACGGGCGACGTGTTCGACTTTTCGGCGAAGGCGCGGCTCGATGCGCACGTGTTCGCGGTGGCCGCGAAGATGAGCGCCGGGCAGACGTCCGATCCGATCGTCGCGGCCGATGGCGTGCACGTCGTCGTCATGCTCAAGCGCGATCCGCCGCGGCAGCGGCCGTTCGACGAGGTCGCCAACGAAGTCTGGACGGACTTGAAGAAGGACGCGCAGGACGAGATTCGCAAGGGCAACCTGAAGTATCTCGCCGGCAAGGCCGACATCCGCATCGCGGAGCGCAAGTGGTGAGCGCGCTCGCGCGACTGCGCCGAACCATTGCCGCTGCGGCAGCCGAGCCGATCGTGCGCGCCGCGCGGCACCGCCTCACGCGCGCCGTGACGAGCGCGGCTGGACTGGCGCTGGCCGCTGTCCTCGCGCTCGCGCCGCCAGCGGCGCACGCGCACACGAAGAGCGAGACGTACACGGTGTGGCACATCGCCGGCACGTCCGTGCACTCCACGTTCTCCATTCCGCTCGTCGAAGCCGATCGCCTCGCGAAAAACGGCGGGCGCGCCTCGAACGACGACATCACGCGCTACCTCGCCACGCACGTGTGGGTCACATCGAAAGCGGGCAAATGTGCGCTCGCCGGTCCCGTGCGCCCCGTCGCGGCCACCGAGCAGTTCCGCCGCTTCGACCTGGCGTTCGCTTGCGCATCCGGCGAGGGCATCGCGCTGCACTCGTCCGCCTTCTTCGCGCTCGTCCCCTCGCACGTGACGCTCGCGCAGATCGAGCTCGACTCCGGCGACATGATCGAGCAGATGATCACGACCGAT
>DASZSS010000075.1:0-4651 GCA_035548535.1 Steroidobacteraceae bacterium | reverse complement strand
CCCCCGCGCCCACTCCACCCCCGGCTGACGCGCCGCCTCCGGGCGAGCAAACTCCGCCAAGGCAGTGAGCCAGTGAGGGAAATGACCTATGGATGACAGAGTCGCGCCCGAGCGCCGCTTGTCCTTCGCCTTCGCGAAGCGACACGGCGTCGTTGTCACGCGCTTTGTCGACGGTGTCGCCGAGTGCGCGTGCCGCACCGACACCTCCCCGCTCGCCATCGCGGAGGTGCGCCGCTATCTGCGCACGTCCCTGAAGCTCGAGCGCGTCGAGGAGCCGGTGTTCGATGCGCTCCTGCGCACCACTTATGAAGGTGGCTCCGGCGCGATGCAGGCGTCCGCCGAGGGCCTCGAGGAATCCACCGACCTCGCCCATCTCGCCCAGGACCTGCCGGAGAACGCGGACCTGCTCGAGAGCGAGGACGATGCGCCCATCATTCGCCTGATCAATGCGGTGCTCACGCAGGCGGTGAAGGAGAACGCGTCCGATATCCACATCGAGACGTTCGAGAATCGCCTCGTCATCCGCTTCCGCGTCGACGGCGTGCTCCGCGAGGTGCTGCAGTCGAAGCGCGCCGTGGCGCCGCTCGTCGTCTCGCGCATCAAGGTGATGTCGAAGCTCGACATTGCCGAGAAGCGCCTGCCGCAGGACGGCCGCATCGGCCTGAAGATCGCCGGCCGCGCGGTCGACGTGCGCGTCTCGACCATCCCCTCGGGGCATGGCGAGCGCGTGGTGCTGCGTCTGCTCGACAAGCAGGCCGGTCGGCTCGACCTGTCCGCGCTCGGCATGGAGGAGCAGACCGAGAAGCTGATGGACGAGCTCATCTTCAAGCCGCACGGCATCCTGCTCGTCACCGGCCCGACCGGCTCCGGCAAGACCACCTCGCTCTACGCCGCGCTCGAGCGGCTGAACGACAACACGCGCAACATCATGACGGTCGAGGACCCGATCGAGTACTACATCGACGGCATCGGCCAGACCCAGGTGAACACGAAGGTCGAGATGACCTTCGCGCGCGGCCTGCGCGCCATCCTGCGTCAGGACCCCGACGTCGTCATGATCGGTGAGATTCGCGACCTCGAGACCGCGCAGATCGCCGTGCAGGCCTCCCTCACGGGCCACCTGGTGCTCTCGACGTTGCACACGAACACGGCCGTCGGTGCCATCACGCGTCTGCGCGACATGGGCATCGAGCCGTTCCTGCTCTCCTCGAGCTTGATCGGCGTGATGGCGCAGCGCCTGGTGCGAGTGCTGAACCCCGAGACGAAGCAGCCCTTCACCGCCGGCGAATACGAGCGGCGGCTGCTCAATCTGAAGGACGGCGAGCTCTCGCCCACGCTGTACCGGCCGGGCCGCGATCCGGCGGGTGGGTATCGAGGCCGCACGGGCATCTACGAGCTGGTGGTCGTCGACGACCAGTTCCGCACGATGATCCACGACGGCGCCGCCGAGCACGAGCTCGAGCGGTATGCTCGCACCATGACCCCCTCGATCCGCGATGACGGACGCGTGAAGGTGATGAAGGGCGTGACCACCATCGAAGAGGTACTGCGGGTCACGCGCGAAGACTAGCCAGCCCAGGGGATTCACACGGCGATGGGGGCATTCGAGTACACCGCGCTCGACACCGGCGGGCGCGAGCGCAAGGGCATTCTGGAAGGCGACACCGCGCGCCAGGTGCGTCAGCTCCTCCGCGAGAGGCAACTGCTCCCGGTGACCGTTACCGAGGTCGCACAGAAGGAAGCCGCGACCCAGCAGAAGACCAGCTTCCTCGGCAGGCGCGGCATCTCGGCCGCCGATCTCGCCCTGTTCACGCGCCAGCTCGCCACGCTGGTGCGCGCCGGGTTGCCGCTCGAAGAATCGCTGCTCGCCGTCTCGCAGCAGACCGAGAAGCCGCGCGTGCAGAGCATCGTGCTGGGCGTGCGCTCGAAGGTCATGGAGGGTTACACGCTCGCGAACGGGCTCAGCGACTTCCCGCGCGTGTTCCCGGAAATCTATCGGGCCACGGTCTCGGCCGGCGAGCAGTCGGGCCACCTGGACACGATCCTCGAGCGGCTCGCGGACTACACCGAGAACCGCGAGCAGATGCGGCAGAAGATCCTGGGCGCGATGCTCTACCCCATCGTGCTGACGATCATGTGCTTCGGCATCGTCTCGGGGCTCCTCGTGTACGTCGTGCCGAAGGTCGTCGAGGTGTTCGAGTCGAGCAAGGCGAAGCTTCCGTTCATCACGCAGGCGCTCATCGGGTTCAGCGATTTCGCACGCGTCTGGGGCATCTACGTGGTGATCGCCGCCGTGTTCATCGGCATCGGGATCAACCGCTGGTTGCGCAACCCGGCGGCACGCCGCCGTTACCATCGGTTACTGCTCCGCCTGCCCTTGATCGGCAAGCTCTCGCGCGGTTTCAACACGGCGCGTTTCACGCGCACGCTCAGCATTCTCTCGGGCAGCTCCGTGCCGGTGCTCGAAGCGCTGCGCATCGCCGGCGACGTCGTGACGAGCCTGCCCATGCGCGATGCGGTGCTCGAAGCGGCGCAACGCGTGCGCGAGGGCGCGCCGATCGGGCGCTCGCTCGGTCAGAGCAAGCTCTTTCCGCCGATGACGATCCATCTCATCTCGAGCGGCGAGTCGAGCGGGGAGCTCGAAGCGATGCTCGAGCGCGCCGCGCAGAGCCAGGAACGCGAGCTCGATGGTTTGCTCGCGGCGCTGGTCGGGCTCTTGGGCCCGCTGCTCATCGTCACGATGGGCCTCTTCGTCATGGGCATCGTTTTTGCAATGTTGCTGCCCATCTTCGAGCTCAACGATCTGATCCACTGACTGTCGCTGAAAGAGTGCAAACGGGCCCGTTGCACCTGACTGGAAATCGAATTACTTTCCGGCCCGCTGAAGGTGTGTGGTGGTGACACCGTTCTCGTTCATCGAGCCATGAGCGAAAAGCCCGAATCCGACGAATTCGAAGACGAGGAAGACGACGTCCCAACCGTCGATGAGGACGTCGACCTCGACCAAGTTACGAAAGAGCTCGACCTCGCGAAACGTCGCGGCCAAAAGCTGGGCGATCCCGCGTGGCGCCGTCTCGAGCGCATCATCGAAGACAAGCGCACCGCCGAGCTGACCAGCGACTTCGACGATTACGATCTGGACGAGGAGCCGAGCCCCAAGCGGCGGCCGCCGCGCTTCTGATCAGATCCTCTGATCGGATCGGCGCGCGCGCTGCGCTCCGCTCGCGACCGCGCGGCCCGCGAGTCGCATGGATACATTTGTGCGATCGATCCTCACCGCGGTCGACTCTCGACCGCGGTGGCTCAGTGAAAGTCGCGCGAGCGCGCAAGCAGCTCGCCGATCAGACTGGAGCGATCGATCAGCCGCTCGGCGATGACGTGCATCACCCCATGCTGATGCTGCAACTCGCCGTGCACCTCGAGCAGGCGCGATTCGAGTAGCGGACGGCGCTGCGCATCGGCAACGCTCGACCACACGATGAGATTGATCGCGCCGGTCTCATCTTCGATGGTCACGAAGATGACGCCGTTGGCGCTCGAAGGATGCTGGCGCAGCAGCACGATGCCGGCGGTCTTCACCTTCCTGCCGTTCTGGGTCTCGCGCAGGTCCTGCGCGCGTAGGATGTTCTCTCGCGCCAGCCGCTCGCGCAGCAGCGCCAGCGGATGTGGGCCGAGCGTGAGACCCGTAGAGCCGTAGTCGGCAAGCACCGTTTGCCACGGGGTGGGCGCGGTGAGCAGCGGCCGGCCCTCCTCGTCGTCCGCGGCGCGCTGCCCGCGCGGCGCGAGCGGCATCGGCTTCTCCGTGCCCGCCACCTCCCAGAAGGCCAGATGACGGTTGCCGCTCAAGGAGGCCAGCGCGCCCGCACCGGCCAGCGCCTCGAGATCCGCGCGATCGAGCGCCGCGCGCTCGGCGAGATCCTGCACGCTCGCGAACGGCCGCTGCGCACGGGCTTTGACGATGCGCTTCGCGCCCTCCTCCGACAGTCCTTTGACGAGCTTCATCCCGAGCCGCAACGCCGGCTGCCCATCCTGCTCGCGCCGCTCGAGCGTGCTCTCCAGCTCGCTCGCTTCGACGCGCACCGGGCGCACCTCCACACCATGCTCGCGCGCATCGCGCACGAGCTGCGCCGGGGCATAGAACCCCATCGGCAGACTGTTGAGCAGCGCGCACGTGAACGCCGCCGGCTCGTAGCACTTCAACCACGCGGAGTCGTAGACGAGCAAGGCGAAGCTCGCGGCATGGCTCTCCGGAAAGCCGTATTCGCCGAAGCCGAGAATCTGGTTGAAGATGCGCTCGGCGAATTCGCGGTCGTAGTGGCGCGCGACCATGCCGCTGATGAGCTTTTCCTTGAACGGCTCGAGCCCGCCGCGACGTTTCCAGGCGGCCATCGCGCGCCGCAACGCGTCGGCTTCGCCGCCCGTGAAACCGGCCGCGACCATCGCGAGCTGCATCACCTGTTCCTGGAAGATCGGCACGCCGAGGGTGCGCCCGAGCACGCTGCGCACCTCCTCGCTCGGAAAGGTGACCGGCTCTTCGCCGCAGCGGCGCCGCAGATAGGGGTGCACCATGTCGCCCTGGATCGGGCCCGGGCGCACGATCGCGACTTCGATGACGAGGTCGTAGTACCGGCGCGGCTGCAGCCGCGGCAGC
>DASZSS010000074.1:0-1670 GCA_035548535.1 Steroidobacteraceae bacterium | reverse complement strand
GCGCGCCTCGTCGACCGCCGGCGGCAGGCTCGAGTTGATCGCGACGACGGGCACGTGCACGTCGGGCAGCACCTTGGTGAAATCCATCCGCAGCAGCGACTCCATCGCCGGCACCGCGATCTCCTGCGGCTCGAGCGACATGTCGTACGCCACCTTCTGCACGAGCTGCGGATCCGCGTCCTTCTGGAACAAGGTGTCGGTGACGAACGTCCGCGTCTGACCGATGAAGTTGTCGCGGAAGGGCTGGACCCACGCCTTCACCTGCGCTTCGCTCGCGAGCGGGGTGCCGACGGTCTTGAGCGAATCCACGGCGATGATGCCGATGACGCGATCGCCGATGCGGCGTGTGGCTTCGAGCGCGACAGGGGCGCCCATCGAATGCCCGACGAGCACGATTTTCGCGTTCTGGAGCTGGCGCGCGACGGCGGCGACATCTTCGCCGAAATTGGCGATCGACCAGTCCGTGCGGTTGCGGCCCGAGGCGCCGTGGCCCGCAAGATCGAGCGTGACCGTCGTGTACTTCGCTTGCAGCTCCGCGAGCTGCGCGTGCCAGTAATTGCCATCGCACGCCCACCCGTGAATCAGAACGACGGCCGGCTCGCCCTTGCCGTACACGTGATACTCGATGTGCACACCGTCGGCGGACGTCGCGATCTGGGGAGCGCCGTTGCCGGCGGCGACGGGCGCGCTGGCGGCCGACGGTGGCGTCTGCGTCGCCTCGGGCGGCGGATTCTTGCTGCACGCGGTCAGCGCGAGCACAGAAAGGAGCGTCAGGGCCGCGTACCGGCCCCGGATGGATGTTTGCAGCATGTTCAGACCGTGCCCGCGCGAAAAATTTTGCCAGGGTTGAGGATACCGTTCGGATCGAAGGCGCGCTTGACCGCGCGCATCAATTCCAGCTCTGCGGACGGCGCGTAGCGTTCGAGCTCCTCGACCTTCAGTTGTCCGATGCCGTGCTCCGCGCTGAAGCTGCCACCGAACTCGCGTACCAAATCGTGAATGGCGCGTCTCGTTTCCGGCTCCCGCGCGAGAAAGGCGTCGCGATCCGCGCCCGGCGCCTGATTCAGATTGAAGTGCAGATTGCCATCGCCGACGTGCCCATACGCCACGAGCCGGCCCTCCGGCACGTGCTCCGCGACCCAGCGCGCGGCTCGCTCGACGAACTCCGGCAGCACGACGATGGGAAGCGAGACGTCGTGCTTCAGGCTCGCGCCATCGAGGCGCTGCGCTTCGGGAATGGTCTCGCGCAGCTTCCAGAAGGCAGCGCGCTCGCGCTCGCTCTGCGCGATGGCGGCATCGAGCACGGTCTTGCGCTCCATCGCCCCCGACAGCACTCCTTCGAGCACGGCATCGAGCGTGTCGAGAAAGCGCGCCGAGGTCAGCTCGCAGAGCACGTACCAGTCGTACGTCTCGTTGAGCGGATCGGTCACACCGTCGATGTGAATGGTCGTGAGGTCGATGGCGATGCGCGGGATCAGCTCGAAGGAGCTCACGCAGTCGCCGCTCTCCTCGCGCAGCTCGGCGAGCAGCTCGACGGCGGCGCGGACGCTCGGCACGGCGACGAAGGCCGTCGCGCTGTTGCGGATCTTCGGAAAGAGCTTGAGGCTCGCCGCGGTGATGATGCCGAGGGTGCCTTCCGCGCCGAGAAACAGCGATTTGATGTCGTAGCC
>DASZSS010000073.1:0-28851 GCA_035548535.1 Steroidobacteraceae bacterium | reverse complement strand
CGCCGGATTGCCGATGTTGAAGATGCGGCGCGTGGCCGCGCCCTGCGCGTTCTCGATGATGCGCAGGATGCAGTCGATCGCATCGTCGATGTAGGTGAAGGAGCGCTTCTGCTCGCCGCCGTCGACGAGCTTGATGGGCAGGCGGTGCAGGATATTCGACAGGAACTGCGTGAACACCCGCGAGCTGCCCTCCTTCGGCTCGTCGATGCTGTCGAGATTCGGGCCGATGAAGTTGAAGGGGCGGATGAGCGTGTAGTCGAGCCCGTGGTGCACGCCGTAGCCGTAGATCACGCGATCCAGGAGCTGCTTCGACGCGGCGTAGATCCAGCGCTGCTTGTGGATGGGACCGTAGACGAGCGGGCTCGACTCTTCATCGAGCACCGCGTCCGGCGACATGCCGTAGACCTCGGACGTCGAGGGAAAGATGAGCCGCTTCTTG
This sequence comes from Steroidobacteraceae bacterium, assembly GCA_035548535.1. GTDB lineage: Bacteria > Pseudomonadota > Gammaproteobacteria > Steroidobacterales > Steroidobacteraceae > JADGHX01. The sequence goes on along the minus strand of DASZSS010000073.1, from coordinate 28,412 downwards.
TACTTCACGCACTGGCGCACCACCGCGAGATTCGCCTCGAAGTCGAGCTCGAACACGCGCAGCGGGTCCGTGACGTACTGGGCGGGATTCGCGATGGCCACGAGCGGCAGCACCACATCGCACTTCTTGATGTGGTACTCGACCCATTCGCGGTTGATCGAGATGTCGCCCTCGACGAAATGAAAACGCGGGCTCGACGGCAGATCGCGCAGCTTGTGATCCGAGAGGTCGATGCCGTACACCTCCCACGGACGGCTGCGCAGAATCGCGGCCGTCAGCGCGCTGCCGATGAAGCCATTGGCACCCAGAACGACGACCTTCAACGGCACGGCGGTATCCACTGTTCAATCGAGCCGAGCAACGGCCCACCGCCGTGAGACCGTGGCGGCGCCGAAAATCAATCGGTTCAGCTACCGCCGGTTGGTTGTCGGCCACGTTCCCGTCCAACCCGCCGTGCGAATGCAGATGCTCACCGTGGGAATGGCGTGTGCCGTACTGGCTTCGTACGTCGAGAGCGCGCACGCCCGCGGCGGCATCCTGCCGAGTGTGCGCTCACGCACCACTCACCTGCAGCTCGCGCGGCCGCCGGACGTGCCCACCGACGCACAGCTCGAGGCAGACGGCGCACACGTCGGCACTGTCACGGTTGATCCGGAAAACATCTTCGATCCGGCGCTGCCGGCGGAGAACACGTCGCTGTTCCGGCTCGCGAACCATCTGCACATCCGTACGCGCGAGTCGACGGTGCGAGCCCAGCTTCTGTTCCGCCCCGGCGATCTCTATCGCGGGCGCCTGCTCGAAGAGTCCGCACGCATCCTGCGCAACACGCGCTATCTGCAGGACGCGCAGATCGTCCCAATGGCCTATCACGACGGCATGGTCGACGTCGCCGTCGTGACGCACGACGTCTGGACGCTCAATCCCGGCATCTCATTCGGCCGCAAGGGCGGCAAGAACACGGCCGGCATCGAGATCGAGGACCTGAACTTCCTCGGCACTGGCGCCGAGATCAGCCTCGGCCGCAAGTCCGGCGTCGATCGCACGTCGACGACGTTCCTGTATCACGCGCCGCAGATCATGGGCTCGTGGTGGAGCACGACGGTCGGTTACTCGAACAACAGCGATGGCCGCACGCAGCAATTCACGCTCGAGCACCCCTTCTACGCTCTCGATACGCATTGGGCGACGGGCTTTAGCGGCTTGCGCGATGAGCGCGTCGATTCGCTGTACGACCTCGGACACGTGATCGATCAGTTCGGCACGGACGTGCGCACGGCGACGGTGTACGGCGGCTGGTCGCGCGGTCTGGAGAACGGCTGGACCCGGCGGCTCACGGCCGGCTTCACGTACGACGACACCGAATTCACGCCGATCGTCGGGGAAACCGGCCCGACGCGCGTCCTCCCCGCGAATCGCAAGCTCGCGTACCCCTGGATCGGCTACCAGTGGGTCCAGGACGACTTCGAGATCGCCCGCAATCGCGACCAGATCGAAAAGACCGAAGACGTTCATCTCGGCCTGCAAGCGCACATCTCGCTCGGCTACGCCGCGCCTTCCTTTGGCGCCGACCGCGACGCGCTGATCTTCACCGCCGGGCTCGCGCGCGGGTTCGAGCCGAGCGATCGCGAGCGGCTGCTGCTCTCCTCGAGTCTCGTGGGCCGCCGCGAAGACGGGCGCTTCGCGGACGTGCTGGGCGGCGTGTCGGCGCGGTATTACTACCGGCAGTCGGAGCATCGCCTCCTTTTTCTGAGCGCGAGCACCGATGTCACCTCGCATCCCGACCTGGATCACCAACTCCTGCTCGGCGGGGACAACGGTCTGCGCGGCTACCCGCTGCGCTACCAGGGTGGCCAGGGGCGCTGGCTGGTCACGGCCGAGCAGCGGCTCTACACCAACTGGTACCCGTTCCGGCTGTTCAACGTTGGCGGGGCCCTGTTCTACGACATGGGTGGCACCTGGGGCTCGAATCCCACCGGTTCGCCCCCACAAGGGGTGCTCCGGGACGTGGGTTTCGGGCTGCGCCTCGGCAATAGTCGTTCCGCATTAGGTAATGTGCTGCACATCGATCTGGCCTTCCCACTCGATGGGGACCCATCGATCAGCCACGTCCAGCTCCTCGTCGAGACCCAACGGAGCTTCTGAAGCTCTCCCGTTTGGCGGATGCCAGCGGTTTCATAACAAGTGATATAACATCACGCGTTATGGACCGCCTCCGCAACCTGGGATTCCTGATAAAGGACGTCTCGCAACTCTGGGCGCGCTACTTCGAGTCGCACGCAGACCAGATCGGCCTGACGCTCACCCAGGCAAAGGTGCTCGTGTACCTGTCGCGCAACGAGGGTTGCACGCAGGCGCGGCTCGCCGAGCTGTGCGATACGGACCCCATGACGCTCGTGCGGGTGCTCGACCGCATGGAGACCGATGGATTTCTCGAGCGTCGGCCCGACCCAAGCGACCGCCGTGTCTACCGGCTCTTCCTGAAGCCGAGCTCGGACCCGATTCTCGCGGAAATCACGCGCATCGGTGACAAGGCCCGAGGCGAAGTGCTCGCCGGGCTTTCCACCGAAGAGCGCGGGCAGCTCATCGTGCTGCTCGAGCGCGTCCACGCGAATTTACTGGCGCTGACTCCGACGGCGAGCGAGCCGGCACGGGCCAGCGCGCCAACGAATAGCTCTGCGCGTCGCGGCCGGCGTACCCCGGATGCGCCGCTTCGTCGCAGGAAGACGTCCCCATGAACGACTCCAGCTCCACGAAGACAGCAACAACCCCTCCCGAAGTGAACACCGACTCTCACGTCGCGCGCCTGCGGCGCATTCGCATTCCGCTCATGATCGGCGGCTCGCTGCTCATCATCGTCGTGGCGGCCCTGCTCTACTTCCTCTCGTCGCGTACCGAATCGACGGACGATGCGTACGTGAACGCCGCGCGCGTCTCCATCAGCACCAACGTCCCCGGGCGCGTGATCGAGCTGAACGTGCACGACAACCAGCAAGTAAAGCGCGGCGCCGTGCTCTTCCGCCTCGACGACCGCCCCTACCAGCTTGCCGTCGCGCAAGCCCGCGCCAAGCTGAGCAACGCGCGGCTGCAGGTGGAATCGTTGAAGGCGCTGTACGGTCAGCGCCAGAGCGAGCTGCGGTCCGCGCAGGACACACTCGCCTATCAGGAGCGCGAGATGCGGCGGCAGCAGCGCCTGCTCGCCTCGGGCATCTCGTCGCAGTCGCAGGTCGACCGCGCCGTGCATGCGCGCGATTCCGCTGCGCAGGCGGTCGCGGCTGCCAAGCAGCAGATCGCGAGTGTCGTCGCGAGCCTCGGCGGCGATCCAACCATCGATCCGAACAAGCATCCATCTGTGGAGCAGGCGCAAGCGGAGCTCGACCGCGCGCTGCTCGACCTCTCGTACACGACCATCACGGCCCCGGACGACGGCGTCGTGACGCAGGTCGAGCGGCTGCAAGTCGGCGAGTACGTGAATGCCGCGACGCCGGTATTCGCGCTCGTCTCGACGCACGACGTCTGGGTCGAAGCCAACTTCAAGGAAGTGCAGCTTGCGAAGATGCGCGCCGGACAGCCCGCCACGGTGAAGATCGATACGTACGGCGATCGCAGCTTCAAGGCACACGTCGTGAGCCTGAGCCCCGGCACCGGCTCGGCGTTCTCGGTGCTGCCGGCGCAGAATGCAACCGGCAACTGGGTGAAGGTCGTGCAGCGCCTCGCGGTGCGTCTCGAAATCGATGACGGCGATAGCGCGCACCCGCTGTACGCCGGACTGAGCGCGACAGTGAAAGTCGACACGCACAACCAGCAGGGCGCGCCGCTTGCCGACGAAGAAAATGCCCAGCCCGGCGTCGAGCGCGTGTCGCAGAACGCGTCGCACTGAGCGCGACGCACGGAATCCCTCGAAGTCACTCCATGACTGAAGACGCTGCCACTGCCACTGGCGTACTGCCCAGCTCGATGGGCGGCAAGCCGATCAATCGCGGCCTGATCACCGCTAGCGTGATGGCCGCGTCGATCATGCAGGCGATCGACACGACGATCGCGAACATCGCCCTGCCTCACATGCAGGGCAGCCTCGCGGGCACTCAGGACCAGATGGTCTGGGTGCTCACGTCCTATATCGTCGCCACCGCGGTGATGACCCCGCTCGCCGCGTGGCTCGCCGTGCGGCTCGGGCGCAAACGCGTGTTCCTCGCGTCGGTCGTCGTCTTCACCATCGCCTCGACACTCTGCGGGCTCGCCGAATCGCTCGCGCAGATCGTCCTGTTCCGCACGCTGCAAGGCATCGGTGGCGCAGGCCTTCTGCCGCTCTCGCAAGCCATCCTGCTCGACATCAATCCGAAGGAGCGGCACGGACGCGCGATGGCCCTCTGGGGAATGGGCGTCGTGCTCGGCCCGATCGTCGGTCCCGTGCTGGGCGGCTGGCTGACGGAGGATTACAGCTGGCGCTGGGTGTTCCTCGTGAACATCCCGTTCGGCATCCTCGCCACCATCGGCATCATCGCGACGCTGCCCGAAACGAAAGCGAAGAAGTCGCCGTTCGACATGTTCGGCTTCGTCGCGCTCAGCGTCGGCGTCGGCGCGCTGCAGCTCATGCTCGATCGCGGCGAGCTGAAGGACTGGTTCTCCTCGACCGAGATTCAGATCGAGGCGGTGATCGCGGCGATCGGCATCTTCCTGTTCATCGCGCAGATGCTGACAGCGGAGCATCCGTTCATCAGTCGCGGCCTCTTCAAGGACCGCAACTTCGTCGTCGGCAACACCTTCATCTTCATCATCGGTGTCGTGCTGTTCGCGACGCTTGCGCTACTGCCCGCGCTCATGCAGGGGCTGATGGGCTACCCGGTGCTGACGGCCGGTCTCGTGTCCGCGCCGCGCGGCATCGGCACCTGGCTCGCGATGGCCGTCGTCGGCCGGATCACCGGGCTCGTCGATGCGCGCTGGTTGATCGCGATCGGCTTCGGCCTCGGCGCGTACTCGCTCTGGTGGATGGCGGGCATCTCGCCGCAGGTGGACTCGGGCCCGCTCATCTGGAGTGGCGTCATTCAAGGCTTTGGGACCGGGCTCGCGTACGTCTCGCTGACGGTCGTGGCGTTCGTCACGCTGCCCGGAGCGCTGCGCAACGAGGGCGCCGCGTTCTTCAATCTCATGCGCAACGTCGGCAGCAGTATCGGCATCTCGACGATCCAGGCCTATGTGACGCGGAACACGGCAAACGCGCACGCGATGCTCACCGAGCACATCACGCCCTTCAATTCATCGCTGCACACGACGGATGCGCTGGAAGGCATGAACCAGGCCATCAACGTCCAGGCGGCGTGGATCGGGTATTTGAACGCTTTCTATCTCATGATGATTTTGACGCTCGCCACCATCCCTCTGATCGTGCTCGCGCGCGGCGCGAAACAGCAGGAACGGGGCGCGCAGGTGACTGTGGAATGAGAGCTCTGGTTTTTCTGTCCGTCCTGTCTCTGACCGCGTGTGTTGCGGGGCCGAACTTCGTGCCGCCGAAGGCGCCCGCCACCGAGCGCTTCACGAGCGAGGAGTTGCCGAACATCGAGCTCGCCACGCGCGCCGCCGAGGCCGGCGCCACGCCGGGACAGGAATGGTGGACCGCGTTCCGCTCAACGAAGCTCAACGAGACCGTGCAGATGGCGCTCGACGGCAATCGCCGGCTGAAGAGCGCGCAGGCGACGCTGCAACAGGCGCGCGAGATCTACAACGCGAGCCGCGGCGCGCGCCTGCCCGATGCCGAAGTCACCGCGATGAATGCGCGCAACAAGTACGGCGCGGCCTTCCTCGGCGGATTCCAGCTTCCGCCGTTCACCGCGTACTCGGTCGGCGCGAACGTCAACTATCTGCTCGATTTCGCGGGTGGCGTGCGCCGGACCATCGAGGAGCAGCGAGCGCTCGCCGAAGTGCGCGAGCACGAGGCGACCGCGGCGCACCTGTCGCTGACCGGCAATGTGGTGCTCGAGGCCCTGCGCATTGCCTCGGCGCGGGCGCGCATTCGCGCGGCGGAAAGCATCCTCGAAGAGGACTCGCGCAACGTCGAGCTCGTGCGCAAAGCGCTGGATGAGGGCTCCGTCGCGCGCGTCGACCTGCTGACGGCGCAAAGCCAGCTCGCGCAGGACCAGACGCTGCTCCCGCCGCTGCGGCAAGAGCTGAGCGCCGCGCGCCACGCGCTCGCGGTGCTGGTCGGCCAGCCGCCCGGCAACTGGTCCCCGCCGGATTTCGAGCTGGAGGATTTCGCCGCGCTCGCACCGCTACCGGTGAGCCTGCCCTCCGAGCTTGCGCGCCGCCGGCCCGACATCCGCGCGAGCGAAGCGCAGTTACACGCGGCGACAGCGGCGGTCGGCGTCGCCGCGGCGAACCTCTACCCGCAGATCACGCTGACGGGCTCGCTCAGCCAGCAAGCGCTGAAGGCCAGCGATCTGTTCGACAACTCGGCATTCGCATTTGGCCTCAGCGGCAATCTCACGGCGCCCCTGTTCAATGGCGGCAGACTGCGCGCGGAGCGGCGCGCGGCGGAAGCCGCGCGGCAGGCCGCCCTTGCCAACTACGAGGAGACGGTGCTCACCGCGTTCCGTCAGGTCGCAGACGTGCTCGCCGCCATCGAGCACGACACGGAGCTCGCCACGGCACAGCAGCAGGCGCTCGACGTGGCGGAAAACAACCTGCGGCTCACGCGCGAAAGCTACAGCGCCGGCAATGTCGGCGTGCTCCAGATCCTGGAGGCCGAACGCGCCGTGCAGAGCGCACGCATCGGCGCCGCCAGCGCTACGGCTCAGCGCCTGCAAGATACGGCCGAGCTGATCGTCGCGCTCGGCGGTGATTCGCCCCTCGCCCCGGCCGCGGCCACCGCGAGCGTACGGTAAGGCGCCGCGCGGGCCCTGCCCGTGCAGTCCGCGCGGCCGGCGCGGACCCTTTATCATTTCCGCATGAATTGGGGCGAAGCGGGAATCATCCTGGCGCTCGTTCTGCTGAACGGCTTCTTCGCGGGATCGGAGCTCGCGCTGGTATCGGCCCGCAAAGCGCGCCTGCGGGCGCGCGCCGACCGCGGCCACCACGGGTCGCGTGTCGCGCTGGAGATGCTCGAGAACCCCACGCGCCTCCTCTCCAGCATTCAGATCGGCATCACGCTCATCGGCATTCTCACCGGCGTGTACAGCGGCGCGGTATTCGCAGGGCATCTCGCCGTTGTCCTGAATCGCATCCCGTGGCTGGCGCCGTATGCGGACGGGCTCGCATTCGCCATCGTGGTGACGCTCGTGACGTATCTCTCGCTCATCCTCGGAGAGCTCGTGCCCAAGCGCGTCGCGCTCGCACATGCGGAGAGCTTGGCGGACGTGGTAGCCGTGCCCATGCTCTGGGTCTCGCGCATCGCGTCCCCGCTCGTGTGGCTGCTGCAGGTGTCCACGGATGCGGTCACGAAGCTGCTGCCCCTGCGCAGCGCGCCGCAGGCGTCGCTCATCGAAGATGAAGTCCGAGCGCTGATCGCGACCGGCGCCAAGGAAGGCGTATTTCAGCGCCGCGAGCAGGAAATGCTGGAAGGCGTGCTACGTCTCGCCGACCGCCCGGTCGAGTCCGTGATGGTTCCCCGCGGCGACATCATCTGGCTCGACGCCACCGCACCCCTGCAGGAGATGTGGGCCGAGGCCCGCGCGAGCGGTCACGCTCGCTTTCTGCTTTGCGAGGGCGAGCTCGAGCAGCTCATCGGCGTAATCACGCTCGCGGATCTCGGCGAAGCTTTGCGGCTCGGCTCAACGAACGTCGCGGCGTATGCGCGTCCGCCGCTGCACGTGCCGGCAACCGTGTCGCTGCTCCGCCTGCTCGAGCTGTTCCGCGAATCGCACGTGCATCTGGCCGTCGTGACCGACGAGTATGGCGGCATCGAAGGGCTCGCCACGCCCGCCGACGTTCTGAAGGCGATCGCCGGCGAGCTTGCCGACCTCGGCGGCCGCGAACGCGCCGAAGCGATTCAACGCGAGGACGGAAGCTGGCTGATCGATGGCCAGCTCAGCATCCAGGAGGCCGAGCGCGCTCTCGGCCGGAACGATTTGGCGCACGGCTCGGACTATTACACCTTCGGCGGCTTCGTGCTCTGGCAGCTCGGTCGCGTACCGGTCGCGGGTGACACGCTGACGTGGCGTGATTTGCTCATCGAGGTCGTGGACATGGACGGTACGAGAATCGACAAGCTGCTCGTGAGGCGTCGCGCCACACCCTCGTCCGCCGCCGCTTGAGCACGCGATTCCGGGACGAGTGCCGCATAGACCCGCTCGAGCGCCGCAACGCTGCGGTCCCACGTCAAGACGCTCTCCGCGCGCGCACGCCCGGCGCGTCCCATCCGCCGCAGTGTCTCGACGTCGGCCAAGGTGGCGCGCACGGCGGCGACGAGCGCGCCGACATCGCAGCGAGGAACCAGCCTGCCGGTGACTCCGTCCATCACCAGCTCGGGTATGCCGCCGCAATAGCTCGCCACGACGGGCAAGCCGCTCGCCATCGCCTCCGCGATCGGCAATCCATACGATTCGTTCCAGACCGAGGGCAGGATCAACAGGTCCGCATTTCGATACAGCTCGACGAGCTCCGCCAGCGACACGGTGCCGGCGAAGTGAACGCGCCGCGCTACGTCGGGACGCAATCGACGCAACAGCGTCCGAAGATAGCTGCTGTGTTGACCGAGCACGACCTTCGCGAAGGTGCCAAGAGGCGAGCGGCCGTAGAAGCCCCGCAACGTCTCGAACGCAGCGTCGTCGTGCATGAGCGAGCGGAGCAGGTCGAGCGGCAGAAAGCCGGGTTTGCCGACGATGGTGAGCCCGAGCTGCGGATCTTCCGCCGCGAGCGTCGCGAACGCATCGAGCAGGTGGTGCACACCTTTGTCGGGCGACACGCGGCCGACGAAGAGCAGGCGCGAGGGACGGCGGTCGGCTGCAACGCTTTCGCGCGGATGAAAACGCCGCGTATCCACACCGTTGCCAATGGTGTGCACGCGATCCGCAAACGCTGGATAGCGCGCGCGAATGCCCTTCGTGATGTAGTGAGACACCGTGACGACCGCGTCGGCCGCTGCGAGCGCCGGCACTACGCGGCGCGGCGCAGCTCGCAACAGCTCGTCCTGATGCATGTGGAGCACGATGCGCGCGCCCGGAACCGCCCGGCGCAACAGCGGCGCGAACTGAAACTGACTGTGCAGATGGATCAGGTCCGGCTGCTGCGCGCGCAACTCGCGCGCGAGCTGCACGAAGTACTCGCGAAAGTAGAGCCGCGAGGCGAAGTATGGCCAAGCTGGCAGCAGCATTCCCTGTAGAAGCTGCACGCCCTTGTGCAGAGGCCGCAGCACGAAAGGCAAGCGACGAATCTCGATGCCGCGCCAGGATTCCGCGCGCGGCTGGCCCGTACGGAGTGGCGCGTAGACGGTGACTTCGTGACGCTCGGCGAGCCTGCGCGCAAGCTCCCACTGCACGATGCTCACCGAGCCGCGCTGCTCATCGCGAGATTCGATGAAGTCCTGCGGTTGATTGATGAGCGCTATGTTCATGGCGGCCGGCGCTCGTCGGTCGCAAGACGAGCACCCGCGGCGCCCGCAACTCAGCAATCGGCGTACCTTGCGCGCGCACGCCCGCGCGAGCGAGGCGCGCTACGCGACGGCGTCTTTCTTCGGCTCCGTCGCTGCCGCAGGAGTCGCCGCCGTCGAAGAAGCGACCGCCGTTTGCGCTTCGATGCGCTTGCCGGGCTCGATTGAATTTGCGGGCTCGGAGGGCTTGCGCTGTTCCGCCTCGCCCTCTTCCATCGCCTTCTTGAAACCGCGTACCGCGCCGCCCAGGTCCGAGCCGATGGTTTTCAATTTCTTCGTGCCGAATACGAGCAGGACAACCACGAGGATCACCAGCAGCTCTCTCATCCCGATACCCATGTCTCGACTCCCGAGCCCGCCAATCGCGGCGGCGACCGAATACTAGGGCATCCGGGGCGGAACGCCCGTTACGCCGCGGTAATGTGCGACACGGCGCGCATCTTCCCGCGCCCGGCGCCCGACTCGATTGATTCGCCCCGGCCTGCGCGTCTCATTAGGGTCAGCTCGTGGAGTGCCGCCCCGATGTCCGTACTACGCCCTCATGTCGGTCCGCACGGGGTTGGGCTCTGGTCTTCGCTGGCGCTGGCGTGGCTACGCTTGGCACGTCAATGCCTCGCGCGCTGCGAGGACATCATCGATACGATGTTCGGCTTCGAGTTGCGGCGCGAAGAAAAGGACGAGCTCACGCGCCGCAGGCGCTGATTCCGGCTCACGAGCACCTCGCGCGACCCGCGCGCTTCCACGCGCAGCGGACACGCCGCGGTTGCGCAGTTCCTCGAACCCCTTCATCGACGACTGCGAACGTTTGCGGTACCTCGATTCGCTGCGACCTGCGGCAAGGTACAATCCACCGCCGCCGCGCAAGAACGAACCGCTGGCTTGCGGCTGCGATTGTCGTCGAACCAGGAGGGTCCAAGCGTGTCGCATCGCCGGTCATCGTTCCTCCTCCTGCTGCTTGGGCTCACCGCACTCCTCGCTCCGGCGGCGGAGGCGGCAGACAACGGCTATCTCGTCATGTCCGTCGGTTCCGCCCGCGCCGACTTCACGAATGGCACGAACGGCTCGTCGCAGCTCCAGTTGCGTTTCGCAGGAGCGCGTCAAACGAGCTCGCACCTCGCGCTCGAGCTCGGAGTGTCTTTCGCCAGAGGCTTTCATCCGCCGTCGGACGTCGAAGCGGCGGTGCCCGGCGCGCACGTGAAGGTCGTCGCGCTCGACGGAGCCGCCTTATTCTTGATGCCGGTCAACCGCAGCGCGCGCTTTTTTCTTGCGGCGGGCCCGGCGATGACGACGGCGCGCGTCGAGCTGAGCAACAGCGAAGGGCGCTCCACGAAGGTCGACTCGCATCGCGACTTCACGGTCATGGTCGGCGGCGGGCTCGATTTCTTTCGCGGCTCGTACACCGCCGTGCGCCTGGCCGTCGCGCACCTGCAGACCGTGGGATCCGATACGGCGGGATCCACGGGCAGCAGCTCGCTCAACTCGGTGTCGCTCGGCATTCTCCTGCGGTTCTAGGTCGTAGCGCGGCTCCACTCCGGCGGCTGCGCGAGGTCCGCGAGCAACACGAAGAGCTGCGGGTCCATCGCGCGATGCTCGCCTCGTAGGCGCTTCAGCGGTACAGGAGTTGCTGCATCGGCCGCATGAAGTGGCCGTTTCCGACGCAGCGAGCGCCGCAGCCGCCGCCTGCGGCGGGCCGCGCGCGGCCCGGAGGGCAGCAGCGGCCGAACACGTCCAAGAACCCGCCGCCCGCCTGGCCGCCGGGGCGGATGTGGCTGATTTTCGTGCTCGTGCTGCTCGCGAACTTCGCGGTCACGCGCTTCTTGACGCCCGGCGAGGAAGCGCCGATCACCGTGCCGTACACGGTGTTCAAGCAAGAGGTCACCAAAGACAACGTCGAAGCCATCTACAGCCGCGGGGCCGACGTCGAAGGCCACTTCGCGCGGCCGGTCACTTACCCGACCGCGGCGGAGGCCGAACGCGAGCCGAAGTTGAAAGGCTCGCCGCTCGGTGAGCCGCGCACCTCGCGCTCGTTCAAGACGACACTGCCTTCCTTTCTCGAGCCCGGGCTCGAGTCGCTGCTCATCCAGCACCATGTCGAGATCCTCGCCGCGCCGATGCAATCGAGCCCTTGGTCGACGCTGCTGTACGGCTTCGGACCCGCGCTGCTGCTGATCGGCTTCTACGTGTGGATCTTCCGGCGCGCGCAGCGCGGCGGCGCGGGACTCGGCGGGCTCACCGGCCTCGGCTCGAGCAAGGCGCGCCGCTACGACCGCGAGCAGGACCAGAAGGTCACCTTCGACGACGTGGCCGGCATCGACGAAGCGAAAAACGAGCTGGTCGAGATCGTCGAGTTCCTGAAGGCGCCTGAGAAGTACACGCGGCTCGGCGGCACCGCGCCCAAAGGCGTGCTGCTCGTCGGTGCACCCGGGACCGGCAAGACGCTGCTGGCCCGCGCGGTGGCAGGCGAGGCGAACGTGCCGTTCTTCTCGATGAGCGCCGCGGAGTTCGTCGAGATGATCGTCGGCGTCGGCGCGGCGCGCGTGCGCGACCTGTTCCGGCAGGCGCGCGAGCGCGCGCCCGCGATCATCTTCATCGACGAGCTCGACTCGATCGGACGTGCGCGCGGGCCGGCGGTGGTCGGCGGCGTCGCCGAGCAGGAGCAGACGCTGAACCAGATCCTCACCGAGATGGACGGCTTTTCCAGTCGCGAGGGCATCATCGTGCTCGCGGCGACGAACCAGCCCGACGTGCTCGACAAGGCGCTGCTGCGGCCCGGTCGCTTCGATCGGCGCGTGGTCGTGAACCTGCCCGACAAGACCGGCCGCGAAGCGATTCTCCGCGTGCACACGCGGCGCGTGCCACTCGGCGCGGACGTGCATCTGGGCGAGATCGCCAGCGCCACGCCCGGTCTGACCGGCGCCGATCTGCGCAATCTCGTGAACGAGGCCGCGCTGCTCGCGGCGCGGCGCAATCAGAACGACGTGCGCGAGAAGGATTTCTTCGATGCGCTCGAGAAGATCGTGCTCGGGCCGGAGCGGCCGATCCTGCTCACGCAGGAGGATCGCGAGCGCATCGCCTATCACGAGAGCGGCCATGCGATTCTCGGGCTGCTCGTGCCGGGCGCCGATCCCGTGCACCGGGTGACGATCGTGCCGCGCGGGCAGGCGCTCGGCGTGACGTATCAGCGGCCGACGACCGATCGCTACAACTATCCCGAAGGCTATCTACGCGCGCGCATCATCGGGATGCTCGGCGGCCGCGCGGCCGAAGAGATCGTGTACGGCACGCGTACCACGGGCGCGGAGTCGGACATCGCGCAGGCGACGAGCCTAGCGCGCAACATGGTGACGCGTTGGGGCATGAGCGAGAAGCTCGGCATGGTGCAGCTCGCGCCCCCTCAGAATCCGTATCTCGGGGTCGAGAGCTTCACGGGTCAGAAGCCGTACAGCGAGGACACGGCGCGACTGATCGATGCCGAGGTGCGCGCGATCATCAGCGCGTGCGAGGAGCAGGCGCGCAAGCTCCTGACGACGCATCGACGCGAGCTGGATGCGCTCGTGCAAGCGCTGCTCGCGCACGAAACACTCGATGAGCAGCAGATTCTCGAGGTCACGGGCCTGCCGCGCGCACCGGCGCTCGTCTCCGAGCGCGTCGCCGCGGCCGAGCCGCCGCGGCGGAGCACTGCGACGCACTGAGCGTCAACTTGCCGGCTTCGATGGCGCCGGCAGCCGCGACAGCATCGTGGACAGTGCTTCCGGATCGAGCGGCTTCACGAGGTGCGAATCGAAGCCGACTTCGCGTGAGCGCCGCCGGTCCTCGTCCTGACCCCAGCCCGTGAGCGCGATCAGCACCGCCGCTTTGCCCCACGGCTCGGCGCGAATGCGCCGCGCGACCTCGTAGCCGTCTAGCTTCGGCATGCCGATATCGAGCAGCACGACGTGCGGGCGGCATTGCGCGGCCACTTCGAGCGCTTGCGCGCCGTCGCCGGCCGTGTGCACCTCGTGACCGTCGCACTGGAGCAGCGCCGCGAGACTTTCGAGGGCATCCTGATTGTCGTCCGCCAGCAGAATGCAGTGCCCCGATCGTGCGGCACCGTCCGCCGTCGCGAGCGGCGGGAAGTCCGTGTCGAGGGGCGCTCCGCTGCGCGCGCGCAGCGGCAAGCGAATCAGAAACTCACTGCCCTTGCCAGGTCCGTCGCTGTACGCCGTGACGCTGCCGCCGTGCATCTGCACGAGCTGCCGCACGAGCGCGAGCCCGATGCCGAGCCCGCCTTGCGCGCGATGAGCCGCCCCATCCACCTGCGTGAATAGCTGGAAGAGCCGCGGCAGCAGCCCCGGCGGAATCCCGATGCCGTTGTCGCGCACCCGGATCTCGACGTCCTGGCCGGCGCGCATCGCGCTCACGACGATGCTGCCGCCCGGGTCCGTGTACTTCGCCGCGTTGTTCAGCAGGTTGCCGAGCACCTGCGTGAGGCGCGTCAGATCGCCCTCGACTTCGAGCACCTCGTCGCTCACGTTCACCGTGAGCTCGTGCCGTTGCTCGGCGATGAGCGGCTGAATCGTCTCGATGGCGCGCGCGATGATCGTCGACACCGCCACCGGCTCGCGGCTGAGATTGATGTTGCCGCGAGTGATGCGCGAGACATCGAGCAGGTCATCGACGAGCCGCGTCAGGTGCTTCACCTGACGCTCGACCACGTCGCGCGACCACACGAGCTGCGGATCGCTGAGCGAGCTACGCCGCATGATCTCCACCGCGTTGCGAATGGGCGCGAGCGGGTTGCGCAGCTCGTGCGCGAGCACCGCGAGGAACTCGTCCTTGTGGCGGTCGGCCTCCTTCAGCGCCGCCTCGGCCCGCGCGCGCTCGGCCACTTCACTCTGCAGCACGCGGTTGGTCTGCTCGAGCTCGGTGTTCGCGCGCTTCAGGTGCGAGTTCAGCCGTTCGAGCTCGCGCGTCTTCTCTTCCTGCAGGTTCGTGTTTGCGAGCTCGAGCCGCGCATTCGCCTTGGCGAGGCTGCTGTTCAGGCGCTGCAGCTCGCGGCGCTGCAGATGCAGCTCGACGAGCACGGAAACCTTGCTGCGCAGGATCTCCGGCACGACGGGGATGTACACGTAGTCCACGGCGCCGAGCTTGTAGCCCTTCAGCCGGTCGAGCTCGGTGACGTGCACGCCGGTGACGAAAATGATCGGCGTCTTCTCGAACCGGGGATGCTCGTGAATCAGGCTCGCGGTCTCGAAGCCGTCCATCTCCGGCATGCTGACATCGAGCAGCACGACGGCGAAGTCGTCCTCCATCAGGCACTTCAAGGCTTCCACACCCGAGCGTGCCAGCACGAGGTTCTGGCCGAGCTCGGCCAGAATCGTCTCGTATGACAACAGGCGCGCCGGCTGGTCGTCGACCAGCAGGATGTTCACCTTGTCGTCGCGGCTCATGTGGGCTTCGGTCTGCGTCAAATCTCTTCCTTCAGCGGTGCAGCCACATGCGCACCAGGGACAGTAGCTGATCGGTGTTCACGGGTTTGGCGACGTAATCCGAGGCGCCCGCCTCGAGACACTTCTCACGATCGCCCTTCATGGCTTTCGCCGTCAACGCGATGATCGGCAGAAACCGGAACTTCGGGTTCCGCCTGATCCGGCGGATCGTCTCGTAGCCGTCCATCTCCGGCATCATGATGTCCATCAGCACGAGCGAGAGGTCCTCCGTCTGGTCGAGGAGGCTGATCGCGTCCTGCCCGGTGGTGGCGCTGATCACTTCCATGCTGTGGCGCTCGAGCAGGCTGTTGAGCGCGAAGATGTTGCGGATGTCGTCGTCGACCACCAGCACCTTGCGTCCGCGCAGCGGCTCATCGCTCCGGTGTAGCCTCTCGATCATCTGCTGCTTCGGCTCGGGAAGGTCCGCGATCACCCGGTGCAGGAAGAGCGCAGTCTCATCGAGCAGACGCTCCGGCGAGCGCACGCCCTTCAGCACGA
The DNA here is from genome assembly GCA_035548535.1 of Steroidobacteraceae bacterium. GTDB lineage: Bacteria > Pseudomonadota > Gammaproteobacteria > Steroidobacterales > Steroidobacteraceae > JADGHX01. The sequence continues at coordinate 12,869 of DASZSS010000073.1, read as the reverse complement.
TGCTCTTCGCCTTCTTGCGCAGCTCGTCCTCTTCCGACTGCGTGAGGTCACGCCCGGTGAAGACGACGATCGGCGTCTCGCGCAGCTTGGGATCCTGCTGAATCTCGGTGAGCAGCTCGAAGCCCGAGACATCCGGCAGCTTCAAGTCGAGCACGACGCAGTCGAAGCTCGCATCGCGCATGGCCTTTAGCGCCTCGGCACCGGTCGTGGCCTGAGTAATCTCCACGTCGTGATTGCCGATGAGCTCGGCAATGCTCAGTTGCTCGGCCGGGTCGTCCTCGATCACGAGCAGCCGGCGCAGGCCGCGCGCGGCAAAGCTCTTGATGCGATCGAACGCGCTCTCGAGGCCATCCGTGGTCAGCGGCTTGTTGATGAACGCGAACGCGCCGTGCTCGAGGCCGTACTGCCGCTCCTCTTCCACCGTCAGGATCTGCACGGGAATGTGGCGCGTGGTCGGATCGCGCTTCAATTGATTCAGCACGGTCCAGCCCAGCATGTCCGGCAGGAACACATCCAGCGAGACGGCGGTGGGCAGATGCTTGCGCGCCAGCGTGAGCGCATCCGCACCGTTCTTGGCGACGATGCCCTTGAAGCCGCGATCGCGCGCGAGATTGAGCAGCACCTTCGCGTAGTGCGGATCGTCTTCGACGATCAGCAACGACAGCTCCCCGGGCTGGACGTTGTCGCGATCGTCGGGCACATCCTCCGTGCGCGCGGCCGGCAATACGATCGGCTGATAAGGCGCAGGCGCGATCTTCGGCGTCGTGTGCGAGCCCGCGGGCTGACGGCCGTACGCTGGCCCCATGTACACGAGCGGCAGATACAGCGTGAACGTGCTGCCCGCACCCGGTGCGCTGCTGAGCCGGATCTCGCCGCCGAGCAGGTTCGCCAGCTCGCGGCTGATCGCAAGCCCGAGACCGGTGCCGCCGTACTTGCGGGCCGTGCCCGCATCGGCCTGCTGGAATGCCTCGAAGATGATCTTCTGCTTCTCCGGAGGAATGCCGATTCCGGTATCGCTGACGGAGAACTCCACGACGGTTCCCGCGGCGCTGAGCACGGGGTGATCCATCGACCAGCCGCCGGTCGCGAGCCCGACGTGCAGGCGCACGCCGCCGTCGCTCGTGAACTTGAACGCGTTCGACAGCAGGTTCTTCAGCACCTGCAGCAGACGCTTCGAATCGGTCGTGATGGTGCGGCCGAGGTTCGCGTCGAAGTCCGTCGTGAACGAGAGCTTGCGCGACTCGGCCTCATGGCGGAAGTTGCGCTCGATCGTCTCGCGCAGATGCGTGAACAGCAGGTCCTCGGATTCCACCGTGACGGTGCCGGACTCGATCTTGGAGAGATCGAGGATGTCGCTGATGAGGTTCAGCAGGTCCGTGCCGGCGCCGTGGATCGTCTTGGCAAACTCGACCTGACGGGGCGTCAGATTCTTGTCCGCGTTCTCCGCGAGCTGCTGCCCGAGAATGAGGATGCTGTTCAACGGCGTGCGCAGCTCGTGCGACATGTTCGCGAGGAACTCGGACTTGTAGCGCGAGGTGAGCGCCAGCTCCGCAGCCTTCTCTTCCAGCGCGCGCCGCGCGAGCTCGATCTCTTCGTTCTTGCGCTCGACCTCGGCGTTCTGCTCCGCGAGCAGCTTCGCCTTGGTCGCGAGCTCCTCGTTCGTCTGCTGCAGCTCCTTCTGCTGGGTCTGCAGCTCGGTCGCGAGCTGCTGGGACTGCTTGAGCAGGCGCTCGGTGCGCATCGTCGCCTCGATGGTGTTCAGCACGACACCGATCGAGCCCGTGAGCTGCTCGAGGAAGGTCAGGTGCGAGGCGTTGAACTCATAGAGCGAGGCCAGCTCGACGACGGCCTTGACCTGGCCTTCGTACAGCACCGGCAGAGCGATGATGTTGCGCGGCCGCGCGGCCACGAGCCCGCTGCGCACGCGAATCGCATCATCCGGGATGTCCGATAGCAGGATGCGCTGACGATCCGCCGCGCACTGGCCGACCAGCGACTCGCCGACGCGATAGGTGCGCGGCTGCTCGCTCTCGCTCGGATCGGCGTAGCTCGCGAGCTGCTTGAGGTATTCGCCCTCTTCCATGACGTACACGATGCCGTGCTGCGCGCCGATCAGCGGGCACAGCTCGGAGAGCAGCATCTGGCCGACCGCGACGAGGTCGCGCTGACCCTGCATCATGCGGCTGAACTTCGCGAGGTTCGTCTTCAGCCAATCCTGCTCGGTGTTGCGCGCGGTGGTGGCGCACAGATTGCCGATCATCGCGTTGATGTTGTCCTTCAGCGCAGACACCTCGCCGCGCGCCTCGACCTGAATCGAGCGCGTGAGGTCGCCCTTCGTCACGGCGGTGGCCACCTCGGCGATGGCGCGCACCTGCGTCGTGAGGTTGGCCGCGAGCAGGTTCACGTTCGCGGTGAGGTCCTTCCAGGTGCCGGACGTGCCCGGCACGTGCGCCTGACCGCCGAGCCGGCCTTCGACACCAACTTCGCGGGCCACCGAGGTCACCTGCTCCGCGAAGATGCCGAGGGTGTCAGTCATGCTGTTGATGGTATCCGCGAGCGCCGCCACCTCGCCCTTCGATTCCACCGTGAGGCGTTGCGAGAGATCGCCCGTTGCCACGGCCGTCACCACCTTCACGATGCCGCGCACCTGGTTCGTGAGGTTGTTGGCCATAACGTTCACGTTGTCCGTGAGGTCCTTCCAGGTGCCCGCGACGCCCGGCACCACGGCCTGACCGCCGAGCTTGCCTTCGGTGCCGACCTCGCGCGCGACGCGCGTCACCTCCGCGGCGAAGCCGTTCAGCTGCTCGACCATCGTGTTGATGGTGTTCTTCAGCTCGAGGATCTCGCCCTTCACATCGACCGTGATCTTGCGCGAGAGGTCGCCGCGGGCCACGGCCGTCGTCACCTCGGCGATGTTTCGAACCTGAGACGTCAGGTTCGTCGCCATCGCATTCACGGACTCGGTGAGGTCTTTCCACGTGCCCGCGACGCCCGGCACCACGGCCTGACCGCCGAGACGGCCTTCGGTGCCGACTTCGCGCGCGACGCGCGTCACTTCGGCCGCGAAGCCGTTCAACTGGTCCACCATCGTGTTGATGGTTTCCTTGAGCTGCAGGATCTCGCCGCGCACGTCCACCGTGATCTTGCGCGAGAGGTCGCCACGCGCGATCGCCGTCGCGACTTCCGCGATGTTGCGCACCTGGCCGGTGAGGTTGCCGGCCATCGAGTTCACGTTGTCCGTGAGATCCTTCCAGACGCCGCTGACGTCCTTCACGTCCGCCTGGCCACCGAGCTTGCCCTCGGTGCCGACCTCGCGCGCGACGCGCGTCACTTCGGCGGCGAACGCGTTGAGCTGGTCCACCATGGTGTTGATGGTGTTCTTCAGCTCGAGGATCTCGCCGCGCACGTCCACCGTGATCTTGCGAGAGAGGTCGCCGCGCGCGATGGCCGTCGATACGTCCGCGATGTTGCGCACCTGGCCCGTGAGGTTCGAGGCCATCGAATTCACGCTGTCGGTGAGGTCTTTCCAGGTGCCGGCGACACCCGGCACGTACGCCTGGCCGCCGAGCTTGCCCTCGGTGCCGACTTCGCGCGCGACGCGCGTCACTTCGGACGCGAACGAGCGGAGCTGATCCACCATCGTGTTGATGGTCTCTTTGAGCTGCAGAATTTCGCCGCGCACGTCCACCGTGATCTTGCGCGAGAGGTCGCCCCGCGCGATCGCGGTGGACACCTCCGCGATGTTGCGCACTTGACCGGTGAGATTCGACGCCATCGAGTTGACGTTGTCGGTGAGATCTTTCCAGGTGCCCGCAACGCCCGGCACGATGGCCTGGCCACCGAGCTTGCCCTCGGTGCCGACCTCGCGCGCGACGCGCGTCACTTCGGCCGCGAAGCCGTTCAGCTGGTCCACCATCGTGTTGATGGTGTTCTTCAGCTCGAGGATCTCGCCCTTCACGTCGACCGTGATCTTGCGCGAGAGGTCGCCGCGCGCCACGGCGGTCGTCACCTCGGCGATGTTTCGAACCTGAGACGTCAGGTTCGTCGCCATCGCGTTCACCGAGTCCGTCAGGTCCTTCCAGGTGCCGGCGACGCCCGGCACGATGGCCTGGCCACCGAGCTTGCCTTCGGTGCCGACCTCACGCGCGACGCGCGTCACTTCGGATGCGAACGAGCGGAGCTGGTCCACCATCGTGTTGATGGCGTCCTTTAGCTGCAGGATCTCGCCGCGCACGTCCACCGTGATCTTGCGCGAGAGGTCGCCGCTTGCGATCGCGGTCGCGACTTCCGCGATGTTGCGCACCTGACCGGTGAGGTTGCCGGCCATCGAGTTCACGTTGTCCGTGAGGTCCTTCCACGTGCCGGCGGCGCCGGGCACGATGGCCTGGCCGCCGAGCTTGCCCTCGGTGCCGACCTCGCGCGCGACGCGCGTGACTTCGGATGTGAACGCGCTCATCTGCTCGAGCATCGTGTTCACGATGGTCGCGGAGCGGAGGAACTCACCCTTCAGCGGCCGGCCGTCGACTTCGAGCAGCACCGCCCGCGAGAGATCGCCCTTCACCACGGAGGCGATCGCGCGCGTCATCTCGGTGGTGGGCCACAGCAGGTCGTCGATGAGCGTGTTGACGGAGGCCTCCATCGCGCCCCACGCGCCGGAGCGTCGCTCCATCGACACGCGATGGCGCGTGCGACCTTCCTTGCCCACCATCTGACCGGCGCGCTCGAGCTCGCGCGCCATGCGCTGATTCGCGCTCACGATGTCGTTGAACGTGTCGGCGAGCTTGCCCTGCAATCCCGTCTGGTCGCTCGGCAAGCGTACCGAGAAGTCGCCGTCGCGCATGGCCTGCAGCGCACGCAGCAGCTTGCGCATGCTGACATCGTCGAGCTCCGCGGCTGCGCCGTTGCCGTTGCCGTTTGCGGCACGCCTGCGCGGCGTGGAGGAGCGAGGCGCCACGGCTTTCGATTTACGGCGACGGACAGGGGGTTGGACATCCATCTAGACGGCTCCAAGCGGGATGCGAGCGGGCGGGGCGGCATCGAAATCGACGCAGGGGTGCGTTGCCCGCAGCGGGCGACGAGCAAGCGCGAAGCACGGCGCGAGAGCAGCACCGTGAATCTTCTTCTGTCGTTCGATCACGGAGAGTCTCCCGGGAAGAACCCCGCGGCAGCTCCGTGCGACAAAGCCCCGAATCGTCGCTATAGGTGTAATTTCAGCCGCGCGAAAATAGCAGAAGCATGCGACCGAGCAAGGGAAATCTGCGTCCTGAGCGTCGCCGATCGGAGACCGGCCAGGACGCCGCCCACGCCGCCCCGCTCAGCGCCCGACCGCGAACGCGAGCAGTACGTTGCCCGGCTGGCCGTTGATCCGCCCATATCCGGAGTTCACATAGAGCATCCCGCCTGCGACGGTCGCGCCACCGTGGTCCAGCGAGCCGCCCGAAGCGGCGACACCATTCACCGTTTGGAAGGATTGTGCGGTATCGAACGTCCAGATGATCCGGCCCGTGGCGGTCTCGTACGCGCGGAGGTGTCCATCATGCGATCCCGAGAACACGACCCCGGGGATCGCCGTGACAGCCTGTGACTGAGCAGCACTGCAGCTTCGCGGGCCCCAACTGCAGAGCGGCCGCGGCGGCGGCGTGCGCCACATCGGCCGGCCGTCCGCGATGCGCAGAGCCATGATGCCGCCGGGCATGCCGGTGGCCGCCGCGAAGTCCGACACCGCGACGTACATCTGTGTCGCGTCCGCCGCGCCGCCCCACTCGATGCCGCCGAGGCTGCTGCCGACGCCGACGCGCGTCATCCAGAGCTGCTTGCCGCTCTCCGGGTCGAGGCCGTAGGCCTGACCCGATTTCTGTCCGGTCAGAAGCACCTCGCGACCGTCCGGCAGGCGACGCAGGATCGGGGACGTCCCGAAATCCACGTCGGGCCCGAGCGTTTGCGGACAGTTGCCCTGCCCGGCCCGGCTCGGGATCTCGCAGCCGACCACATAGTTGTCCTCGGCGAGAAGTTGATTGACCCACCGCACGGCGCCAGTGCTCATCTCGAGCGCCATCACCGCATCCGTGTGCGCCGTCGGCACATCCGTGTACGAGTTACCGATGCCGACGTAAAGCAACCCGCGTTGCGGATCGAGTGTCGGCGCGGACCAGATCGAGCCGCCCGCCGGACCGTAGAGCTGCGTGCCCGCCTCGCTCTTGCGGTAGGGTTTGGCCGACTCGTCGATCGTGTAGGTTTGCCACAGCACTCTGCCGTCGCGCGCGTCGAGCGCCGCGATGCTGCCGCGGAACGTGCAGCACTCGTAAGCGGGATTTGCCGCCGCGAGCTCCTCGAGGGAAGACACGGGCACGTACAACTTGTCCTCGTAGAAGACAGGTGCGCCGCTGATGCGGGCCGACGGATGCGTATCGAGACGCGCTTTCCAGAGGAGCTTGCCGGTCGTCGCATCGAGCCAGTACACGGTGGCGGTGTCGTCGCCGAAGATCGCCCCGAGCCCGCCGCCCGCAAGCCGCGCAACAGACATGGCGGTGCGCGCGGGAGCCGGCGCGTCGAACGTCCAATAGGTACAGCCCGTTTTCGCGTCGAGCGAATAGATGCGGCCCGACGCGCTCGTGACGTACACGCGCCCGCCGACGACCGTCGGCTGACCGTAGATCGAGGTCGCCCGATAGCCGAACGCCCATTTCACTTTCAGCTTCGGCACCTCCGCCGCCGCGAAGCCGGGCTGCGGCTGGAACCGCGAGTTCTCGAGATCCCGCCCCCAGCCGTTCCATTGGGGGCCGCGGTCGGTTGCCGCGACGGCGCGCGCGCAGCGATTCTTTTCCGGCGGCGCGACGCTCGCCTCGACGGGCTCGCGCCCGGTGAGGAACGATGTCACCGCGAGGCGATCGTTGCGCGTGAGGCCGGCGGCCTGCACTCGCATCGCGCCGTTCGTCAACGCTTGCATCACCTCTTCGGACGAGCGCTTGGCGAGCGTCTCGCGCGCGGGGATGCGATCCTGCGGATGATCGTGGCAGGCCGCGCAGAACTGGTCGTAGATCGCCTGTCCGGGAGACGGCGGCGCGTCGGCGGCGAGTGCATGCAGCGGGATCAGCGCCGCGCAGAACCACATATAATTGCGAACGATGAGACTCAGCACGCAACGTATCCTCACGACTCACGTGGGAAGCCTGCCGCGCTCGCGCGCGGTCGTGGAACAACTTCTAATGCGCGAGCGCGGCGAGCGCACGGACGACGCGCTTTATGACCGCACGATGCGCGCGGCGGTCTCGGAGATCGTGCGCCAGCAGGTCGCCACGGGCATCGACTCCGTGAGCGACGGCGAGACCTCCAAGATCAGCTACGCGACGTACATGAAAGATCGCCTCTCCGGCTTCGGCGGCGATCACCCGCGCCTGATCGCGAAGGACCTGCAGCCGTTCGCCGAGTTTCGCGAGCGCATGGCCGTCTTCGCCGGCAAGCAGACTTTCAAGCGGCAGGCCTGCGTCGGCCCGATCGCCGTCATCGAGCGTGAGACGCTGCGCAAGGACATCGACAACCTGCGCGCGGCGGCGGCGGAGCATCGGCCGCACGAAGCGTTCATGAACTCGGCGTCGCCCGGAGTCATCTCGGCGTTCCAGCCGAACCACTATTACCCGACTCACGAGGCGTACGTGGAGGCGATCGGCGCCGCCATGCAGGAGGAGTACGAAGCCATCGCGAACGCCGGGCTCATCCTGCAGCTCGATTGCCCGGACCTCGCGATGGCGCGGCACACGGGCTTTCAGCAGCTCTCCGAGGAGGAGTTCCTGAAGCGCGCCGAGCACCAGGTGGAAGTGCTGAACCATGCGCTCCGCAACATCCCCGCCGAATCCCTGCGCATGCACGTCTGCTGGGGCAACTACGAAGGGCCGCACGATCACGACATTCCGCTCGCGAAGATCGTGCGGATCGTGCTGAAGGCGAAGCCGATGGCGATTCTGTTCGAGGCCTCGAACCCTCGCCATGCGCACGAGTGGGCGGTGTGGCGCGACACGAAGATCCCGGAGGACAAGGTGCTCGTGCCGGGGCTTCTGACCTCGACGTCGAACTACGTCGAGCACCCGGAGCTCATCGCGCAGCGCATCCAGCAGTTCGCGGACATCGTCGGTCGCGAGCGCGTCATCGCCGGCACCGACTGCGGCTTCGGCACGTTCGCCGGCATCGGCAAGATGGACGCGGGCATCTCCTGGCTCAAGCTGGCGGCCCTCGTGGAGGGCGCCCGCTTGGCGTCAGCCAGACTCTGGCGTTAGCGAGCGTCGTCGCCCCAGATCGGGGCGGCGGTTATCGCCCCTTGCATGCGGCGGCGGCGCGAGCGACGGGTGCCGCCCTGAGAGAGTCAGCCATGCGCCACTATCGAGCCGCAATGCCGGGGCACATGCCTCGCACGCGCGCGTAGATGTTCGGCAGCGAGTAATCCTCGTCGAGCTGCGTTCCCTTGCCCGCCGCGTGGATTTTCCCGAACGTGGTCAAAGAGGCTTGGTACGTCGCGCACGCTCGATCCGCATCACCCGCGTCGGCCCACATATCGGCGAGCGCCTGCTGCGCGAGCGCGTCGTCGCGCGTGCGCTGCCAATCGTTCGGCGCTTCGCGGGCGCGCCGTTCGCGATCGCGAAGGACGCGCTCGAGCAAGGGCCGAGCCTCGTCGAACCGGCGCAGCGCGACGAGCCCCTGCGCATGCGCGCTCGCGGTGATCTCGACGAGACGCGCGAGGTCGCGATCCTCGGGCTCGAGGTCCTCGAGCCGCTCGCCGAGCGCGCGCGCCTCGGCGAGAATGCGCTCGCCCTCCTCGGCACGGCCGATATCGACGAGCGTCGAGCCAAGCCCCCAGCCGGCGCGCACGAGCCGCCTGCCGATCATCACGTTCAGCGGCTCGGCCGCGGCGAGCGAGCGCAGCAGCTCGTATTCCTCGCGATACGGGGCCGCTGCGCCGGTCGGATCGCCGCCGTAGTAAACGCCCTCGGCGAGGATGTCCAGGAGGCGCGCGCGGCGCAGGTCCTCTGCGCGCCGCACGTCCGGGCTTGCGACGGTCAGCGTGGGTCGCGCGAGAGCGGCGCGCGCAACCTCGATGGCCTGCGCGTATCGACCTTGCCACTCGAGCGTCCCCGCATCCTGCACGGCGATTTCGAGCCAGAGCCCGGATGCATCCTGATCGAGCGGATCGCGAGCGAGCAGCTCGCGAGTGAGGCGCTGCGCCTGCGCGAGCGTTGCGCGCGCGGTGCCGAAGTCGAGGTCCTGTTCGGACGCGATGATCGAGCGCGCGAGCGCGATCCGCGCGAGCAGCAGCGAGCGGGTCCGCGCGCTTGCGAGATCCTGCGGGAGCGCGCGCGCCAGCTCCTCGGCGCGGTCGAGATTGGCGCGCGCGAGCGGCACCTGCGCGAGCGACGCCGCGCCCGGCGTGCCCTGCACCTGCGCGAGGCGCCGCAAGCCCTCGATCACGTCGATGCGCACCTCGGCCGGCGCGTGCGGATCCTGCGCGAGACGATCGAGATAGCGCTGGCCGGCGGCCGCGATGTCGCGGCGTAGCGTGAGCGCGCGCGGCGTCGCCTCGAGCCGGTCGTAGACATCGAACAGCACGTAGCGGGACAGCGCGCGCAGGTCGCTGAAGCGCTGCTCGGCTTGCCGCTTCGCCTGTTCCGCGTGCACGTACATGCCGGCGAGCCCGATCGACGCGCCGATCAGCAGCGCGCAGGCCGCACCGCCGAGCGCCACTCCGAACCGATGGCGCGAGATGAACCGACGCGCGAGGTAGCGCCAGCTCTTCCCATGCGCGACGACGGGCAAGCCATCGAGCCAGCGCTCCACGTCCGCCTGGAGCTCGCTCACAGAGGCATAGCGCGCCGCGACGTCCGCGGCCTGCGCACGCAACCAGATCGAGCACAGGTCCGGTGCGAGCTTCCCCAGCGGTTGCAGGAGCTCGCCCAGCAGCACACCCAGCGAGTACACGTCGTCGACGGTCGTGGGCGCATCGCCTCGCTGCCGCGCCGGGCTCGCGTAGTCGTATGTCAAGCCGAGCGTGTTCGAGCCACTCGCCGGCTCCCCACCGGATTCCTCGATCACCCGCGCGACACCAAAGTCGAGGAGCTTCGCCGTGCCGTCGGCGGTCACGACGATGTTGCTCGGCTTGATGTCGGCGTGCACGACGAGATGCGAGTGCGCGTACTTCACCGCTGAGCACACCTGCAGGAAGAGCAGCAAGGTCTTGCGCAGCGACAGCTCTTCTTCGCGCGCGTACTGAGTGATGGTGCGGCCGGTGACCAGCTCCATGACGAAGTACGAGAGCCCATCGGGCGTCACCCCTCCGTCATAGAGCTGCGCGATGTTGCGGTGCTGGAAGCGCGCGAGAATCTGCCGCTCGCGTGCGAACTGCGCGGCCAGCAAGGCGGGCATGCGCGAACGGCGCATCAGCTTGATGGCGATGGTCTGCTCGAATACCCCGTCGACGCGGTCCGCGCGGTAGACGCGGCCCATGCCGCCTCGGCCGAGCAGCGGTCCGAGGCGATACGGCCCGATCCGCTCGGGCGGCGGCGCATCCTCGGCCACCGCCTCGATCGCCGTCTTGGTGGGCAGCGACTCGTTGGCCGCATCGGCCGCGGCGAGCAGCGCGCGCACCTCGCTGAGCATCTCGGGGTCCTTGTCGAGCATCACGCGCAGGCGCCATTCGCGCTCGTCGCGGTGCCAGCCGAGGGACTCCTCCAGGTACGCGAGCGCCAGCCGTTCGCGCTCGACGTTCATGCGCGCGTGAGGTCGCGCAGCAGCCAGCCGCGCGCCGCGTCCCATTGGCGTTTGACGGTGGCGGCGGAGCTGCCGAGGACCGCGGCCGTCTGCTCGATGGTCAAGCCGACGAAGAAGCGCAGCTCGACGAGCCGCGCCCGCTCGGGCGAGACGGCGCCGAGCCGTTGCAGCGAGCGATCGAGCCGCTCGAGATCGAGATCGACCGTCGCGAGCCCGGGATCGACGAGCGTCGTCAGGACCGCGGGCGCCTGGCGCTTGCCCGCCCGGAAGCGCCGGACCTCGTCGAGTAGTGCCTGGCGCATGACGGTGGCCGCGGTGGCGAGAAAATGGGCGCGATCGTTCCACTCCATGCGATCCAGCCGGAGCACCCGCAGCGCCGCCTCGTGCGCGAGCTCGGTCGGTTGCAGGCGCACGGACGAGGAGTCGCCCGCCAGCATGCGGCTCGCGATGGCGCGCAGCTCCGAGTAGCACATCTGCAGAAGCTGGTCGCGAGCGGACTCCGACCCGGCGATCGTGTCGCGCCAGAGTGTCGTCGCCAGTTCGGTGGCGGAGGCCGCGCCCGACGAGTCGATGGAAAGCTCCCCGAGTCCGTTGTTCTTCGAGTCCCGGCTCGGATAATCCCTGATCGGCGGCGCGCTGTCAGCGCACGGCTGTGCGATTCGCCATAATGCAGTGGCGCGCGCGGCGCCTGTTCGGTCGCACCGCGCGCCCCCGAAATCCCAACTCGATGCTCAGAAGCCGCCGCAGCGGCCGCGCACCCTCTTCGCCGGTTGCAGCCAGCAGCACGTGCCCTCGGGAGGGCTCTCGCCAGGACCTCCCGCTGATCCCGGCGCCCATCCACATCGTCCCAAAGCGCGTGAGCGGGCGCCGAGTGCGGCGCGTCCGTGCGGTGATTGTCGGCGGGCTTTGCGAGCGGATTGCGCAGGAGCGTACTGGGTCATGCCTTCGGCCTTCGAGTTCGACGACGCCGGTGCGAGGGCGTCAGAACGAAAGGCGTAACGGCCGAGACCTTCGGCTCAAGAAATGATGAAGGGCAGGCCCGTAAGCAGCCTGCCCTTCACGATTGACCGGGCCAGGCCCGCGAGCACCCTGCCCTTCACGATCGACAGGGGCAGGCCCGCAAGCAGCCTGCCCTTCACGATCGACAGGGGCAGGCCCGCGAGCACCCTGCCCTTCACGATCGATCGGGCGATTACGCCGTGCGCGTACGCCAGCCCTGGTGGTACGACTCACGCGCCGCCGCGCTGTACGGCGTGACGGACACCTTCACGCGCACCTCGACCTGCTTGTGGCGCTCGACGGTCACCTTGTTCGTGCCGCCGTTCTCTTCGCCCCACACGAGTGTCAGCACGTCGCCGATGTTGATGTTCTCGTCCACCACACCGAGCGACAGGCCGCAGCGCTCGTTGTAGCTGTAGCCGCCGAACATCGAGAAGCCGACGACCTTGTCGCCCATCTTGACGGCGTCGTACGACGAGGACGCGTAGTTCGCGATCGGCACGTTGAAGTACTTGTAGTTCTCGCCCGGCGGGCTCAGGAGCGACGCGAAGATCTTGCCGAGGTCCTCACGGTTCCACTCGAACGTCACCTTCTTCCGCTGCGGGCGCTTCTCCTTCACCATCTTCTCGAGCGCGTCGCGGCCGATGAAGTCGTGATCGAACTTCACGAACGGGCCGTAGCCGAGCTCGTACGGGGTGAGGTAGTAGTCCTCGATGCTCTTGCCGACGAAGCTGCCGCCGATCGAGCCCGTGGCCTCGTAGCTGTTCGCGGGCAGCCACTCGCGGTACTTCTTCATCTTCTCGCCGGTGTACACGGCCGGCAGCGGCGAGGGAATCCAGCCCGACTCCAGCGTGTTCGACGCATAGGCGCGCGAGCCGACCGGCACGATGCCGAACTCTTCGCCGGCCTTCAGGATCGTGTCGCGGATGAACTCGCGATCCTCGTACGGACCCCAGATCTCGAGCCCCGGCGCGCCGGCCATGCCGTGACGCAGGCAGCGCACGCGCTTGCCGCCGATGTTGATGGCGTCCATCGTGAAGAACTTCACGTCCGGGATCGGGCCGCCGTTCACCTTGTTCAGGATCTTCTCGGCGTTCGGGCCCTGCACCTGATAGCGG
>DASZSS010000072.1:0-5624 GCA_035548535.1 Steroidobacteraceae bacterium | reverse complement strand
CCGAGCAGGCCGATGATGTCGAGCGACAGATGACCCACGTCATGCGCGAGCGGCGCCGCGCGAAAGCCCGGCGCGAACTCGATCTCGCGGAACACACCGCCGAGCTCCGCGTTCGCCTCGACGAGCAGGACCCGCGAGCCGCGCTGCGCGAAGCGAATCGCAGCGATGAGCGCGTCCGGGTCGCTGCCGACGATAATGCTGTCGAAGGTGCGTGCCATGCCTCGCCCTCAGTGATCCGCGAGGATGCGCAGCGCCGCGAGCCGTCCCGCCGCACCCATGACGCCGCCGCCCGGGTGGCTGCTCGAGCCGCACTGGTAGTAGCCGCGAATCGGCGTGCGATAGCTCGCCCACCGCGCCGCGGGCCGCAGGAAGAAGAGCTGCTGGAGCGCGAGCTCGCCCTGAAAGATGTTGCCCTCCGACAGACCCACCGTGCGCTCGATGTCCGCCGGCGTCAGCACCTGGCGGCCGATGATCGCCGACTTCAAGTTCGGCGCGTACTCGCTCAGCGTGTCGATGACCGCATCGCCGAACGCCTCGCGCTTCGCGTCCGTCCAGCCGCCGTCGACCTGGTATGGCGCGTATTGCACGAAAATGCTCGCGACGTGCTGCCCGGGCGGCGCCATGTTCGGATCGATCATCGAGGGGAACACGATGTCCATGTACGGCTTGCGCGAGAACGAGCCGTACTTCGCGTCGTCGTACGCGCGCTCCAGATAGTCGACGCTCGGGCTGATCGAGATCGCGCCCTTGTGCCAGGGGCCGACGCCCGGCAGGCACGTGAAATCGGGCAACTCGGACAACGCGAGATTCACCTTGCCTGAGGACCCGCGGAAGCGGAACCGGCGCACCTGCGTCAGCAGATCGTCCGGTAGCTCCTTGCTCTCGACGAGCTCGAGATAAGTGCGGCGCGCGTCGAGACCGGACACGACGATCGGGGCCGCGATCTCCTCGCCGCTCTCCAGCACGACGCCGCTCGCACGCCCGTTCTTCACGAGCACCTGCTTGACGGGCGCCTCCGTGCGCAGCGTTGCGCCGAACGCGCGCGCGGCGCTCGCGATCGCCTGGCTGACCGTGCCGTTGCCGCCCCTGCAGAACCCCCACGCGCGGAACGCGCCGTCGATCTCGCCCATGTAGTGATGGAGCAGCACGTACGCCGAGCCCGGCGAGCGCGGCCCCATGAAAGTGCCGATGATGCCGCTCGCGGACTTGGTCGCTTTCAGCGGACCGAATTCAAACCACTCGTCGAGATAATCCGCGGAGCTCATCGTCATGAGCTTGTAGAGCTGCTGGAACCGCTCGGCGCCGAGCGAGCGCAGATATCCGCCGAGCCGCAGCATGCCGCGCAGATCGCTGAGGCTGAGCGCGGTCGGATCGGGCGGGATCATCCCGAGCAGCGGCTTCACCGCGCGCGCCATGTGGTACATCAGGCGGCCGAACTCGGCATACGCATCGGCATCGTGCGGCGAGTGGCGATAGATCTCCCGCCGCGTGAGATCGGAGTCGCCCCAGGCGGCGAGGTAGTCGCCGTTCGGTAGCGGCGTCACCGTGCTCTCGAGCGGCAGGATGTGCAAGCCGTGCTTCGGGAGCTCGAGCTCGCGAATGATCTCCGGCCGCAGCAGACTCACGACGTACGAGAACACCGAGAACGTGAAGCCGGGGAAGATCTGCTCGCTCACGGCCGCGCCGCCGAGGATGTGGCGCCGTTCGAGCACCAGCACCTTCTTGCCGGCGCGCGCGAGGTACGCGGCGTTCACGAGTCCGTTGTGCCCGCCGCCGATCACGATGACATCCCACGCCTGCGCCATCTCACGCTCTCTTTCGCTCGGGATCGAAGAACGGCAGCTTGCGCACCCAGCCGTGGGCCCGCTGGCGTCGATGCTCGACCGTGACTTCGATCTCGATGCTCGTATCCGGGGCGAAGTACGGCGCTTCGATGTGGGCGAGCGCGATGTACTTCTTCAGGAGCGGCGACCAGCAACCGCTCGAGGCATAGCCGATCTGCTTGCCGCCGCGATAAATCGGCACGCTCGTGCGCCATGCGATGGTCGGGAGCACAGGCGCAAGGCCCACTGCGGTGAAAAGCGCCTCGAAGGAATCCCAGTCCACTTCGATGCCGACGAAGCGCCATGCCGGCCCGCGCTGCCGCTCGGCGGCCAGCGCAGCGCGGCCGTTGAACGGACCCTTGTCGAGATTCACCGTCCAGTCGAGCGAGAGCTCGAATGGCGAGGATTTCTGACTCTCGATGAGCGCGTGGTGCGCGGCCGTGTAGTCCACGTCCGCCATCAGGAGTCCCGCTTCGATACGCGCGATATCGAGTGCCCAGATGCCGGCGGGTGTGAGTCCGTAGTCGGCGCCGGCGCGCATCAGCGCGTCCCAGACATGCAGCGCATCGGAGGCGGGGATCCAGATTTCGTAGCCGAGGTCGCCCGTATAGCCGGTGCGTGAGATCTCGACGTCCACGGCCGAGATGCGCGCGGGCGTGACGCGAAAGTACTTCAGCTCCGCGATCGACGAGTCCTCGCACACCCGCACCAGCACTTCGCGGGCGAGCGGTCCCTGCAGCGCGAGCGCGCCCACGATCGCGGAGACATCCTCGATCCGTACTTCCAGGCCGAAAGCGTTTTGGTGCAGCCAACGGTAGCTCGGGTCCGCGGAGGTCAGCCGGTAGCGCCCCTCGCCGAGGCAGCTGATGGTGCCGTCGTCCATCATCTTGCCGTGGCCATCGCACCAGCCGGTGTACATCACCTGGCCCGCTTGGAGCTTGGCGACGTTGCGCGTGACCACGCGGTCGAGCAGCCGGGCCGCGTCGCGGCCGGTCACGTGGTATTTGTAGAGCGGAGAGACGTCCAGCAGCGCAGCGGCGTTGCGGATGGCGGCGTACTCGCGATCGTGCAGCCAATCGTACGAGCTTGCGACGCCATAGCCCGCCCACCGGCGCCACGTCTGGCCGAGAACGAGAGGCGCCGTGCGCGCATGAAATGGCGTAGTTTTCAGCACAGCGACCCTTCTTGTTGAACGATCGTACAGCAAGCGCGCGGGAGGCGTCCACAATCGGCGGGCAGCTTCATCGCGCGCCGCGTAGACTAAAGCGCGTATGGATACTTCTCCACTCACCCGCACACACGGCACGTACACCCTGTCGGATGATCCGGCCCGTCTCGACCTTGCAGCGATGCACGCGTACCTGCGCCGCGCGTACTGGTCGGAGGAGATTCCGTTCGACGTCGTCGCGCGCGCGGCGCGCGCCTCGCTCTGTATCGGTGCCTACGATCCGAGCGGCGCGCAGGTCGGGCTCGTCCGTCTCATTTCGGACTACACGACCTTTTGCTACGTCTGCGACGTGTACGTGCTCGAGGAGCACCGAGGCCGCGGCCTGTCGAAAGCCATGATGGCGATGGCGGTCGAGCATCCGCGGCTGCAGGGATTGCGCCGCTGGATGCTGGTCACCCACGACGCGCACGGTCTGTATCGGCAGTTCGGCTTCAGTCCACCCGCGCACCCCGAGCGCTACATGGAGCGGACCGTGCCGGACATCTACAAGCGCGGCCGCTGACGGACATCATCGGCACGAGCTGGCATGCGGCGGCGATGGTATCGTGCGCGCCATGATCGAGCACCTGCCCGCCCTGCTGAAACTGGCCGTCGAGGCCGCAGAGTTGCCCGCGAGCTTCATCCTCTCCGGCTTTCGCAACGACGCGCTTCGCTACGAACAAAAGCCCGACGGCTCCCCGGTCACGCCGTTCGACAAGGAGGCCGAGCGCATGATCCGCGCGTTCCTCGCCGAGCGGCAGCCGCAGAGCTGGCCGGTGCTCGGCGAAGAGCTCGGCGGGGAGACGGACGACGCGCAGTATCGGTGGGTTGTCGACCCGATCGATGGCACGCTCCCCTACACGCGCGGCCTGCCGACCTTCGGCACGTTGCTGGCGTTCGAAGAAGTGGCTACGCGTCGCGCGCTGGTCGGAGTCATTCATCTGCCCGCGATGGGCGAGACGTACTCCGCCGCGCGCGGCCTCGGCACGTGGTGCAACGGCAAGCGCATGCAGGTGGCGCCGCCGCGGCAGCTCCGTGATTGCCTGATCTCTGCACCCGCGGAGCATCACTTCAGACTGGCCGGCATCGCGGACACGCATGAGCAGTTGCGTGCGCAAGCGCCGCACCTGCGCGTGTTCGCGGACTGCTGGGCGCACGCGATGGTCGCGCGCGGCAGCATCGACGCGCTCGCCGAGTTCCGACTCAGCCGCTGGGATATCGCGGCGACGGAAGTGGTCATCGAAGAAGCCGGTGGGATTGTGATGACGCGCGACGCGCCGTACGCGCCCGGCAAGTACGACTCGATCTTCGGCTCGCCCGGCGCGGTGCGCGAAATCGCCGCGATCCTGCGCTTTCCTTGACGCCTCAGCCCTGCAGCAACGGCTGGATCAGCGATGCGTCGTTGTGCTTGCCCGAGTTCACGCGCGGGCTCACCGGGTACGCGAGCATCCTCTTCTCCGGATAAGCGTGCAGCACGCCGCGCGCGTGCGCGGGAGTGGACGTCAGCCACGTGGTGTAATCCTTGCGGCGGAGAATCGCCGGCATGCGGCTCTTCGCGCCGCAGATCTTCGTGAGCAGCGGATTGGCCGGCACGGTGATGATCGAGAAGCCCTCGATGACATCGCCGTCCTTGCTCTCCGATCGGGCCCAGTAGGCCGCGAGCCCGAACACCGTGCGATCGAGCAGCCCGACGTAGTACGGCTGCCGATGCCCTTGCTGCGTGAGCTGCCAGACGTAGAACCCGGCCACCGGCACGATGCACCGCTGGCTCGCAAGCCACGGGTCGCGCGACTCGGGCGTGCGACCGAGCTGCTCGAATTCGAAGTCCGGGCGCTCGTCGGGCCGCGGCACGCCTTCCGCCTCGGGCGGCACCAAGCCCCAGCGCATCATCACGCCTTCGCTCGCACCCTCGTGTGAGCGAATCACCGGCACGTACTGCGGGAAGCCGACGTTGAAGTTGGATGTGAACTTCCACCAGCGCTGGGCGGGCTCGAACTCACGCTCCGCATCCGCCTGCGCGGGCAAAACATAGCGCTCGACCATGATGCGAAAGCGTACGCCGAGCCGTGCGCACCGTGCGAAAACTGCCGGCATTTGGCGACAGGTCCCGACCCGGCGGACCCGATCGGACGTGAGCTCGACGGTTTCAGTCGCCGCGCCGGCGCCAGAGTCGTTGCGAGGCGATGCGCGCGCCTTCGCTGAGCGAGCGCATCTTGGCCCAGCAGAGCGCGGGCAGGACCGCACCGAAGCCGGCGAAGTGGCCGAACCCGCAATCCGTTCCCGCCATCACTCGCTCGCGCCCGACGAGGTCCGCATACCGCTCGATGCGCTGGGCGATGAGCTCCGGATGCTCGACGAAGTTCGTGGTCGTATCGAGCACGCCGGGCACGAGCACCTTGTCGGCGGGCAGCTCGTGATCGCGGAACAGCGCCCACTCGTGCTCGTGTCGCGGATTCGCGCCTTCGATCAGGAGCGCCATCGGCTTCACCTTGAAGAGCAGCGGCAGCACCTTCTCGAGCGGGATGTCGCGCGTGTGCGGCCCCTCGTAGTTGCCCCAGCAGATGTGCAGGCGAACGCGATCCGCGGGGACGTTC
>DASZSS010000071.1:0-9471 GCA_035548535.1 Steroidobacteraceae bacterium | reverse complement strand
CGCTCATCGATCTCGGGTTCGAATACGACTCGTCGGTATTTCCCATCCGACACGATCGTTACGGCATTCCCGGCGCATCGCGCGATATCGGCCCGATCACGGCGCCGAGCGGGCGGACGATCGTGGAGTTTCCGATGTCGGCGGCGTCGTTTGGCGGCGTGCGCGTGCCGGTGTCCGGCGGCGGCTATTTCAGGCTGCTGCCTTACCGCGTGACGCGGGCCGGGCTCAAGCAGATCAACGAGAAGAGGGGGCAGCCCTTCACGTTCTACCTGCATCCGTGGGAAGTCGATCCGGGTCAGCCGCGGTTGAAGGTGAAGGCGTTCTCGCGCTTCCGCCACTACAACAACCTGGACAAGTGCGAAGGTCGGCTGCGGCGCTTGCTCGGCGAGTTTCAGTTCTCGACGATGCGGGCGGTGCTCGAATCACGCGGCATGCTGAAGCCGCGGGCCGACGCGATGAAGAAGCCGCAAGTCGCGGCGAGCGCGTAACGATCACCACGCAAAGGCGTGCCGACCACGCGGGCGAACCAACCGCCGCGGTCACCACAGAGGCGCGCCGCGGAACCGCAGCCACGGTCATCACCCGAGGGCGGCTGCAACCACGAGTCAGGATCACCACGCAAAGGCGCGTCGACCACGCAGGCGAAACGCGGCCGCGGTCACCACAGAGCGCGGGCCGCCGAACCGCCGCCACGGTTATCACCGAGGACCCCTGCAACACGGGCGCAGGATCACCGCGCGAAGACGCGCCGAACTACGACCAGAGTAGCGCCGCAATCAGCGCGGCAGGCGAGGGAGCCGCGCTTGCGGCTCCCGTCCAGAGAGTCTCAGGCGCTCTTGGCCACGCGCGCGGTCGTCAGCACCTTGCGCATGCGTTCGAGCGCCGTCTCCAGCGTCTGCATGCTGCACGCGAACGAGAGCCGCATGTGTCCCGGCGCACCGAACCCCGAGCCCGGCACGACGGCGACGCCGCCCTCGCTCAGCAGCAGCTCGGCGAACTCGTTGTCGTCGCGACAACCATGCGCGGCCATCGCCTTCGACACATCCGCGAACGCATAGAACGTCCCGGCCGCCGGGACGCAGCTCACACCCGGCAGGGAGTTCAAGCCGGCGACGATGAAGTCGTGCCGCGCCTTGAACTGCTCGTTCATCTTGGCGACGCACTCCTGATCGCCGTTCAGCGCAGCGATGGCCGCCTTCTGCGAAATGCTCGACGCATTCGAAGTCGACTGGCCCTGGATCGTGCTCATCGCCGTGATGATCTCCTTCGGCCCGCCGCAATAGCCGAGGCGCCAGCCCGTCATCGCATAGGCTTTGGAGCAGCCGTTGATCGTGACGGTGCGCCCGTAGAGTTCGGGCACCACGGTGACCAGGCTGCTGAAGGGCTCTGGTCCCCAGTAGATCTTTTCGTACATATCGTCGGTGCCGATGAGCACGCGCGGGTGCTGCAGCAGCACTTCACCCAGCGCTCGCAGCTCCGCCTTCGTGTACGCCGCACCGGTCGGGTTGCACGGGCTGTTGAGCAGCACCAGGCGCGTTTTCGGCGTGATGGCCGCTGCGAGTTGCCGCGGCGTGATCTTGTAGCCCTGCGCTGCACCCGCGAACGGCGTGACCGGCAGTCCGTCCGCGAGCAGCACCATATCCGGGTACGACACCCAATACGGCGCCGGGATGATCACTTCATCACCCGGATCCAGCACGGCCATGCAGAGGTTGTAAATCGTCTGCTTGGCGCCGGACGAGATGAGGATCTGCGACCGCTCGTACTTGAGGCCGTTGTCGCGCTCGAATTTGGCGATGATGGCGTCTTTCAGCTCGTTCACGCCTTCGACGTTCGTGTAGCGCGTGAATCCCGTCTTGATGGCGTCGATGCCCGCCTGCGCGACGTGTACGGGCGTATCGAAATCCGGCTCTCCGGCACCGAGTCCAATGACGTCCTTGCCTTCCGCCTTCAGGCGGGCGGCACGGGCGGTGACGGCGAGCGTGGGCGAGGGCTTGACGCGCTGGACGCGTCGCGAGACAGATAGAGTCACGTGAGTCCTGCAGATCGGAAGGAGTGGATCGGCGGCCCGTATCTTACCGGATTGCCCGCCGCGACGACGGAAAGATGAGGCCCGCCGCCCTAGAGGGCGCCAGCGGCCACTTCCGGAGCCGTGGGCACGCGCCCCAGCCCCGCGGCTGGCGACTTGACGCGGGCTCGCTCGATCGGTCCCGGCTCGTCGGCCGGATGCGCTCGCGCCTCGCGCTCCGACCGCGACTGTCCGGCTGCCGAGGCGGCAACGCGATCTTCCTGATCGGTGCTCGGCACCTGCGTCTGCCGCGGCCCTTCCTCCGAGCCGAAGGCGTTGATGATCGCCGCCACCTCGCGCGCGACGAGTTGGTGGCCGATCGGGTTCCAGTGGTAGTCCTCGGGTGTGAAATCGACTCGCTCGTGAGTGGCGACGTAATGGCTACGAAACGTGTCGGCGGTGTCCACGATGAGCATCCCGCGCGAGGCGGCGAGCTGCATGATTCGCTCGCGCGCCTGATCGTCGATGCTGGGGCACTCCTGCGCGGTCGCGGGCGCGCGGGCGTAGATCGCGCGTCTATCGGTGTCGAACACCAAGATCACCCGCGAGGGCGGCAGATCGAGCGCCTTCGGCAGCTCGTCGACGAAGCGCGCCGTCAGCGATTTGTCCCGTGCCGTAAGCGGGTGCGGTGTGCAACTCGTGGCCGGCTGCGGATCGATAGCGTGGCGCAAGTGGACGAGATCACGCACGCGCACCTTCAAGTTCCCGCGCACGTAGCGCACCAGCGCGAGCTCGCGCACGAACTTCACAAGGGGTGAGCGCTTCACTTCCGGCACGATCTCGATCGGCGGATCGCGCTCCGGCGCCCACCGAAAGAACCCGGTGTCCGCCGAGAACCCGCCCTGATAGTCGTTCCTCGAGATGAGGATGACCGCCCACGTCGGCCGGAAGTGCGCGCCGACGATCCGCGCCGTGCCGAGGTAGTGGGGCAGGTCGGCACCCGACATCCCGAAGTTCATGACCTTCTGCGGACGGTCGAGAAGGTGGCTCAACCTGCCTTGCAGCGTCTCGTCGTAATCGTTCATCAGCGATTCGATGTAGCTGTCGCCGATCACGACGATGCCCGACTCTCCCGGCCGATAGTCGACCGGCGACACGTAGCCGAAGTTGTTGACGCGCCCGCGATGCAGGTTGTGCGCGTTCCAGCCCGACGAATACGTGTAAGTGGAGTTCGTGACGAGCCGATGCAGCGGCCAAGCGCGGCTCGGGTCGGCCGCATACACGCCCTCGGACACGGGCACGACGCGGAGAACGAGCTCGAGCAGTACGAGCATGCCGACGATGCCGGCGACGAATGCGCTGACGCGGAGAAGGAAGCGGCGCGCGGTCATGACCTCAGAAATTGAAGTAGATGAACTCGGTGACGTTGCGTGACGCCGCGACGAGCGCGAGCAGCACGATGAGCACGATCATTGCCCCGCAGAGCGCAGCCAGCAGCTCGCCGTACCACCGCCGCTCGGCCACGCGATCCAGCGCCTTCGCCATGCCGCCATCGATGAGCTGCTGCGAGTTGCGCGCGAAGAGCGCGATGGCGCTGAAGAGCGCGATCCAGCCCACTGGCGCCGAGACCGGCAGAGCACCGGTCGCACTCGCGTTGCCGATGCCGAACAGGCTGCCGATGATGCTTGCAGCCGACTCGATGGTCGTCGCCCGGAAGAAGGCCCACGCGACGATCACGGCCAGCAATGTGAGCGCAACGCTCGCGGCGCGCGCCGCAATCGACCACACCGCACTGGTGGGCAAGCTTTCGCGCGGGACGCGCTCCCAGAACCATTGCCATGCGTGGTTCACGCAGAGATAGAGGCCGTGCAGTCCGCCCCACACGACGAACGTCCAGGAGGCGCCGTGCCAGAGCCCGCCGAGCAGCATCGTCACGAGCAGATTGATGTAGCGGCGGAAGCGTCCGCGGCGGTTCCCGCCGAGCGCGATGTAGAGATAGTCCCGGAGAAAGCGCGAAAGCGTCATGTGCCAGCGGCGCCAGAAGTCCGAGATGTTTCGCGCCTTGTACGGCGAGTTGAAGTTGTAGGGCAGACGTACGCCGATGAGCAGCGACAAGCCCACCGCCATGTCCGAATAGCCCGAGAAGTCGAAGTAGATCTGCAGCGTGTAGGCCGCCATGCCGAGCCATGCGGCAGCGGTCGTCAGCGGCGCCACGGCCGCCTGAGCGAAAGCGTCGTTCGCGAGCGGCGCCACGCTGTCCGCAATCAGGATCTTCTTTGCGAGACCCATCGTCAGGAACGCAAGTCCGATGGTCATGCTGCGCAGGTAGGCGCGATAGATATCGGGCCGCGCGAACTGCGGCATCATCTCCGCGTGATGCAGTACCGGGCCGGCGATGAGGTGCGGGAAGTACGTGACGAACAGCAGGTAGTGGATCGGATTGCGCTCCGTGACCTTGCCTGCGTGCACGTCCACCAGATACGCGATCTGCGTGAACGTGAAGAAGGAAATGCCCAGCGGCAGCAGGACGTCCACCGTGTCGAGCGAGCTGCCTGTCACCGCCGACACGGTGCTGACAAAGAAGTTTGCGTACTTGAAGTAGCCTAGAACCAGAAGGTTCGTCACCACCGCCGCGATCAGCAGCCGCCGGGCTGCCGGGCTGCCCTCGCTGCGCGCACGCAGGATCAGCGCGCCGAAGAGGTAGTTGATGGCGATGGACGTGCCGAGGAGCAGGATGTGCTCCGGCCGCCAGTAGCCATAGAAGACGAGCGATGCGACGGCGAGCCAGAAAGCGGCTGCCGCACGCCCCGCGACACGCGCCAGCAGGAAGAACGCCGCCAGTGCGATCGGTAAATAGACGAATAAGAACTCCCCGCTCGTGAACAGCATTCAGGGCGTCTCTGCGGACGCATTCCTCTACGACCCACCCGAGCTTGGCGGGGAGCACTATTCGTGCCCGGGCATCGGGGCACGGAGCGGTGGCGCGCAAATGGGCGGCGGCCGGGTGACGTCGCCTGGCGACGTTGTAAATTCCTCGACCGACCCCAGAACGGGCAGCGCGTCGCCGGCGCGTTATATAGTCCGCGGATCACCCCGACGCCGGACCCACGACCGGTGAATGCAGAGCGGCTTATGGATCACCTTCGCCCGGAACAATCCCCTTTCCAGCTCGTCGCGGACTACAAGCCCGCCGGCGACCAGCCGCAGGCGATCGAGCGCCTCGTCGAGGGCCTCGAGACCGGCCTTGCGCACCAGACGCTGCTCGGGGTCACCGGGTCCGGCAAGACCTTCACCATCGCGAACGTCATCCAGCGGGTGCAGCGGCCCACCATGGTGCTGGCCCACAACAAGACGCTGGCCGCGCAGCTCTACGGCGAGTTCCGCGAGTTCTTCCCGCACAACGCGGTGGAGTACTTCGTTTCCTATTACGACTATTACCAGCCCGAGGCGTACGTGCCGTCGACGGCCACGTACATCGAGAAGGAGTCCTCGATCAACGAGCACATCGAGCAGATGCGCCTGTCGGCGACCAAGGCGCTGCTCGAGCGCTCCGACGCCATCATCGTCGCGACCGTCTCGTCGATCTACGGCCTGGGCGATCCGCGCACCTATCACTCGATGATTCTGCACCTCTCGCGCGGAGACAAATTCGATCAGCGCGCGCTGCTGCGGCGCCTGGCGGACATGCAGTACACGCGCAACGAGCTGGATCTGACCCAGGGCACCTATCGCGTGCGCGGCGATGTCATCGACATCTTCCCCGCGGAGTCGGAGCGCGAGGCCATCCGCGTCGAGCTGTTCGACGATCAGATCGACTCCCTCGCGCTCTTCGATCCGCTCACCGGCGCCATCTCGCGCAAGGTGCCGCGGTACACGGTGTATCCCGGCACGCACTACGTCACGCCGCGCGAGACCGTGATGGGCGCGGTCGACCAGATTCGCGAGGACTTGCGCACGCGCCTGCGCGAGCTGCGCGAGGCCGGCAAGCTGCTCGAGGCGCAGCGGCTCGAGCAGCGCACGATGTTCGACATGGAGATGATGAAGGAGGTCGGCTATTGCGCGGGCATCGAGAACTACTCGCGCTATCTCTCGGGTCGCGCACCGGGGGAGCCGCCGCCGTGTCTGTTCGACTACTTGCCGCGCAACGCGCTGCTGATCATCGACGAGAGCCATCAGACGATTCCGCAGCTCGGCGCCATGTACCGGGGCGACCGCTCGCGCAAGGAAACGCTCGTCGAGTACGGCTTCCGCTTGCCGTCCGCGCTCGACAACCGGCCGCTCAAGTTCGAGGAGTGGGAGCAGCTCGCGCCGCAGATGATCTTCGTCTCCGCGACGCCCGGGGAGTACGAGGAGAAGCACGCGGCGCAGGTGGTCGAGCAGATCGTGCGGCCGACGGGGCTCGTCGATCCGGAGGTCGAAGTGCGGCCGGTGCGCAGCCAGGTGGATGACGTGCTCTCGGAAATTCGCAAGGCCGTCGAGAAGAACGAGCGCGTGCTGATCACCACGCTGACGAAGCGCATGGCCGAGGATCTCACCGACTACCTCGCCGAGCACGACGTGCGCGTGCGCTACCTGCACTCGGACGTCGACACGGTCGAGCGCACGGAGATCATCCGCGACCTGCGGCTCGGGAAGTTCGATGTGCTCGTCGGCATCAATCTGCTGCGCGAGGGGCTCGACATGCCGGAGGTGTCGCTCGTCGCGATTCTCGACGCCGACAAAGAAGGCTTCCTGCGCTCGGACAATTCGCTCATCCAGACGATCGGGCGCGCCGCTCGCAATATCAACGGTCGCGCCGTCTTGTACGCGGACACGGTGACGGGCTCGATGAAGCGCGCGTTGCAGGAGACGGAGCGGCGGCGTGCTCGGCAGATCGAATTCAACCGGCAGCACGGCATTACGCCGCGCGGCATCCAGAAGGCCGTCATGGACATCATGGAAGGGGCGCGGGATCGCGGCGCCGAGAGCGGCGCCACGCGCGAGCGCGGCGGCAAAGGGGCGAAGGGGAAGGCGGCCACGACGACGGACCTGCAGCCGCAGAACATCGTGCGGCAGATCAAGAAGCTCGAAGCCGAGATGTTCAAGAAGGCGCGCAACCTCGAGTTCGAAGAGGCGGCGCGGCTGCGCGACGAGATCGAGCGCCTGAAGCAGCTCGAGCTGGGATTGCCCACGACGCTCGCCGGCTGACGTCTCTGGCTCGGCGCGCTCACTGATCTTCTCGGGCGTGCGCATCTTCCGCCTGTCGATCTGCATCGGCGTCTCCGAAAACAGGAGCGCACGACTCGCCGTCGGCGTAAGTCCGCCTCGCTGACGGCCGCGCGCCCGGGAACGGCGCACTCGAAGGAGAACGCCTTTCGGGCGGTCGTGTCGGGCCGCGCGAGGAGGGCGCCCGACGCCACACCGTCGCCGAGGAATGCCATCACGTTGCTCGCGAGCACGTTGCGCGCGAGCGCGGGTCGGCGGCAGCCCTTGGGCACGATTCGTGGTACGGGCACAAGGATGAACAGCCCCGTTCAAGTCGCGCCCGGCTACGCGCTGCGAGTCTTCGTCGCCGTAGTGCTCACCGTCGGTGTTCTGCGCTACGCGCAGGAGGTGTTCGTCCCGCTGGCGCTCGCCATCCTGATGACCTTTCTGCTCGCGCCGCTCGTCGAGCGCCTGCAACGCTGGCACATCAACCGCGGTCTGGCGGTAATTCTTTCCGTCACGCTCACCATCGTCATCCTCGGGCTGCTCGCGTGGGTCGTGATCCACCAGTTCACGGACCTCGTCTCGCAACTGCCGTCCTACCAGCGCCAGTTGCGTCGGAACCTGCTCGAGATGATGCGCGCCGTGCGGGGCGGAGTCTCCGACACCACGTTCGCCGTCGAGCAGCTCACCCGCGAGCTGAATCGTGTCGCGCCCGAAGGTGCGCAGGCGGCGGCCAAAGTGCCCAAGGTCGTCGTGGTGCCGCCGCCGGAGACGGCGCTGCAATCGCTGAAGAGTCTGGTCGAACCGCTGCTGAAGCCGTTCAGCACGGCGGCGCTCGTCGTAGTCTTCGTCATCTTCATGCTGCTGCGGCTGCCGGACCTGCGCGACCGCGTGATCCGCCTGCTCGGCTCGCGCAATCTGCGCGTTACGACGGAAGCGCTCGACGAGGCGGCCAAAAAGGTCAGCCAGTACATCGTCATGCAGACGGTGATCAACGGCTGGCAAGGCATCGCGACGGCCACGGGGCTGTACCTGATCGGTGTACCGAATTCCGTGCTGTGGGGCGCGCTGTCGATGGCCCTGCGCTTCGTGCCTTACGTCGGCATCTGGGTCGCCGCGGCACTGCCGACCATGCTCTCATTCGCCATCTTCGACGACCTCACGCGGCCCGCTTTGGTCGTCGCCCTGTTCCTGGCGCTAGAGCTTTTCAGCTATCTCGTGCTCGAACCTTGGCTGTACGGCAGCCGCACGGGCGTTTCCCCGATCGCGCTGCTGGTGGCGGCGGCATTCTGGACGTGGCTATGGGGACCGATCGGGCTGCTGCTCGCGATCCCCATCACCGTGCTGCTCGTCGTGATGGGCAAGCACATCCCGCAACTCGGGTTCCTGCACGTCCTCATGGGCGATCAGCCGGTGCTTCACCCTCACGAGCGCCTGTACCAGCGGCTGCTCGCAAGCAATCGCGATGAGGCGGACGACCTTCTCGATGACGCCATGCGCACGCAGTCGCGCGTCGAGGTCTGCGACACGGTGATCCTGCCGGCGCTGCGTCTCGCGCAAGACGATCACGACCGCGGGATTCTGCAGGACGCGAAGCGTCTCGTGGTGTTCGAGCACATCGAGCGCTGGGCGGAGGATTTCGCGCAGGCCCGCGAAGTGCCGCGCGCGCCGCCCGGGGACCCGACGTCGCCCGCCTTCGGAGCGTCGGTTCTGTGCGTGCCGGCCGAGGATCAAGCCGATCAGATCGCCTCGCGGCTGCTCGTGGCGCTGCTCCTGGAGCAGGGCGTGAAGGCCCGCCTGATCAGCGGGGAGCTGACGGACGAGGCGCGGCCCGATGCCATCGTCCTCTCCGCGCTGCCGCCGGATCCCGTCACGGCCGCGCGCCGCTGCGCCAAAGCTCTGCGCAATCGCTGGGACGACGTGCCGATCATCGCCGGCCTCTGGGGCATGACGGGCGATCTCGAACGGCCACGGCAGCGGCTGGCGGCGGTGGGGGCGCCGGAGGTCTGCACGAGCTTCGCCGAATGCATGGCGCTGCTCGAAATCCGCTTCGCGAGCGCCAAGCGGGAGCTGCCGCCCCTCTCGGAGCCTTCGCAGGCGGCTGCAAGTCCGACGTAAGTTACTGGAAATTCAGACCTTAGCTTGCGGGGAGTGGGCGGGTCTTGTATCGTTCGCGGCCCTCACGTCGTGTGACTCGACAGGCGCGTAGCTCAGCGGTAGAGCATCACCTTGACATGGTGGTGGTCGGTGGTTCGATCCCACTCGCGCCTACCAGA